>CALKAK010000126.1 GCA_937983015.1 uncultured Bacillaceae bacterium
AATCGGTTCCCCCGGGTTTGGAGGCAAGATCGATGATCAAAGTATGGGCAGGCAGGCGGGCGATCACACTGGCGGTAACAACCATGTGAGGGATGGTGTTGATAACGATATCCGCATCTTCCACCGAGCTGTGAATATCCCGTAAATAAAAAGCTTCATAACCCATTTCTTCCGCCCGGGCGATATGTTCCGACTTACGGGCGCCCACTTTCACTTTGGCCCCGAGGGCAGCGAATGTTCTCGCTACAGTCATACC
The DNA here is from genome assembly GCA_937983015.1 of uncultured Bacillaceae bacterium. Classification (GTDB taxonomy): domain Bacteria; phylum Bacillota; class Bacilli; order Bacillales; family Caldibacillaceae; genus CALGAD01. The sequence goes on from CALKAK010000126.1 coordinate 257, forward strand.
GACCCGCCCCAGACCGAGAACGACCGTTTTCGAACCGTGAATGGTGAAATCGGTATGCTGAATGGCCATCATGATCGTGCCTTCCACGGTCGGAATCGAATTATAAATGGCCACATCATTACGTGAAAATAAAAGAACGAGTTTCCGATCGACCTCGGCCACGATCCGATCGAGATAATCGTTGGAGATTCCTGAATAAATTGTGCAGTGAGGTGGCGTTTGTTCAAGAAACTTTTTATCAAGACGAACCGTTTCACTGGAAAAGATCGTTTCGATGTCACCATTTTCATCCGTTCCCGCAACAGGTAAGATCATGGCATCGATGGTTGCCGGATTCAGATCGCTTATTTTTTCCTTGACCGCGCCCGGAAAAAAATGATCGAATTGCTCAAAACCGATTAAAAAGACTTTGGCATCGAGTTCGGTTAATTTACGGACGATCTCGATCTGGCGCGCATCACCGCCGAGGACGGCTACTTGCAGCCCGGTTAGCATCATCGTTTCACCTACTTTTTCAAGCTGCATGCATTCGGTCATTCTTCCCTATAGTATGAAAGCCAGGTTTTTTCTGTGCTTGTGAGAAACAAAAGGGGTTGATCGGTTCTCAAAATAAAAAATACCCCTAAGGGGTTATTCGTACGACAATCATCCTTTTTACAGGCGTTCCACATCATCATCACCAAAATCGATGATGATCATATCGGTACCGATTTTTTTAATATATTTCCACGGAACGCGGATTTCACCGCCGCTCCGTTTGAACTGGAACCATTTACCGGTCGGGATGATTAACGCGACGATCTGCCCGGTTTCTTCGTTAATTTCTAGATCGGCCTGACCGAGGATCCCGAGACGTTCCGCTTTTTTCACATCCACGATTTCTTTACCACCTAGTTCGCTTAAACGCACCATATTTTTCACCCTTTCCTGTCCTTCTTTTATTAATTTATTTATGATCCCGCGTATTTAGAAGAACAGGGCAGTGATTTTTGAACACATGAGCCGCTTTCTGTTTTTACATAAGCCTCTTAATTTGCTAACAGGCGACCAACCTTCGCGTGTTCGTCTCTCCTTTAGTGAAGTATGCAAAAAATGAAAAACGCAAGCGAAAGAGTACATCCCCTTTGCTTGCGTCAAGTTTAAAATAATCAAACATTAAAATCTTGTTATTATATATGCAATCTCGCCTCATCCGGTGCGATTAAGGACAGGGAAAATTGATCGGTAAATAGCTCTCGACAGACATCGTTCACTTCATCGATCGTCACGCGATCGATGATTTGAATCATCTCGTTAACCGATTTATGTTCTTCGAGTAACAATTCATTTTTTCCATTCCGGCTCATCCGGCTTCCGGTACCTTCTGTACTGAGAACCAAATTTCCTTTGATTTGCTCCTTGCTATTTTCCAGCTCTTTTTCCGTCACACCATGTTGTTTCAAATCGTCCAGTATCTTAAAGATCGTCTCCACGAGAATATCGAGCTGGTTGACAGCAGTTCCCCCATAAATGGTGACGGTTCCGGTGTCCTCATAAGCGGAATGATAAGAATAAACCGAATAAGCTAATCCTCGTTCTTCGCGAATTTCCTGGAAGAGCCGGCTACTCATGCTGCCACCGAGAATATTATTGACGATGATTAACGGATAAATGCGTTGATCGCTGGCAGCATATCCTTTAAAGCCGATGCAAAGATGGGCCTGTTCGGTTTCCTTTGTACGGATCAGCCGGTCTTTATGAAAAACAGGTTTCCGGTAATTTTCTTTCCGCTTTCCCCCTTCATAATAGCCGAATCGTTTTTCGACTTCGTAGATCAAGGCATCATCGACATTCCCGGCAATAGAGATGACGACTTTATCCGGTGTATAGGTGTTGTACATGTATTCTTTCAACATGTCTTTCGTAAACGTGGCGAGTGTATCCTCGGTACCCAAAATCGGGTACCCTAACGGATGATTGCCAAAGATCGCCTTCGTTAACAAGTCATGAACGATATCATCCGGTGTATCTTCGTACATCTTTATTTCTTCATAAACGACATTTTTTTCCTTGATCAATTCCTCTTCATCAAATGTGGAATTGAAAAACATGTCGGTTAAAATATCCAGTGCAAAAATAGCATGATTATCCAGGACTTTCGCATAAAAACATGTGTACTCCTTGGTTGTAAACGCATTCACCTGTCCACCAATCCGGTCGAAACTTTCGGCGATTTCGCGGGCGGTTAAACTTTCCGTACCTTTAAAAAACATGTGTTCAAGGAAATGGGAGATCCCGTTTAAATCCGGGGGCTCATGCCGTGAACCTGTGTTTACGAAGATCCCGATCGCCGCTGACCGGACATGAGGAATCTTTTCTAGAACTACGCGTACTCCATTGGGGCAAGTATACCGTGTTAACAAGGTGTGCTCCTCCTATTCTCACGATGCCAGAACATGTTGGCTTTCTAGACCGGGTCGAATTGATTGTAACAAATTCACACGTGAAGTGCCAATTAATTTGTTTTAACTATAGTTTCGGGCCAATGTTCATCGAGTAATTCACCGACGGGAACGATCTTGTAACCTACGCTCTGCAATTTTAGAATCATCGGCTCCAATGCCGCCACCGTTGATTTTGTCGGATGCATGAGGATAATCGCGCCATTATGAACTTGTTTCGTCACCCGATCGATAATCGTCGACGGGGTCGGGTTTTGCCAGTCGATCGTATCGACCGTCCACATGATCGTTTCCATCCCCAATTCACTGGCGATCTTTACGACCTCTTCGTTATAACTGCCACTTGGCGGAGCGAACCACTGCACTTCTTGTTCTGTTGTTGCCTTGATCACAACGTTTGTGTCGGTCAATTCTTTAATAATCTGTTCTCGGTTTAACGTCCGCATATCTGGATGTGAATAGGAATGGTTACCAATCTCGTGCCCGCCATCGGCGATTATCTTCACCAAATCGGGATTTTGTTTCGCCCAGCGACCTTCGACAAAAAATGTAATATGGAGATGGTATTTTTTCAAAGTCGAAAGGAGTGGTGATAAGTACTCATTTCCCCAGGCAACATTAACCGTGAAAGCAACTTGTGGTTTTTCCGCCAGCCCACGATAGATCGGTGCCGGTGGAAGGTCCTTTAAAGAAACCCGTGGTGGTATTTCTTCGAAAACGAGATCGTTTTCATCGAAATAGCCATTCGCTTTCATCTTTTCATAAGAAGCATCGATATCGACACGCAATCCTGCCAGTCCAGGCATCTTCTTCCATACGGGATCAATTCGTGCATCGATCGGTTCTTTTTCATATTGAGCTTTTTTGGCAACGATCTCCATATATAGAGAATCTTCGACACTGGTTACCGGTACGGCATCCGCTTTTAATTTCGCAATATACAATTCGGTCAAGGGATTGTCCACCAATACAATCCCCACTAGAAGTGAAATCAATACTATGGTCAAATGGCGGTGCGTCGATTTCATTCCCCATCCCCCCATTATCAAAATATGTTATGTAGGGACAGGGTAGACCATCAATTCATCCGCACCCAATTTATGTTTAACCACTTTTGAAAAATAAAAAGGACCAGCTCGTTACGAGTTAGTCCATTTGGTGGTGAGGTACAGAAGACATCATCTTCTGCTTTTAGTCCTAGGTTTTCTTTTCTTGCGTTCACGAAGAACGGCTTTACGGGATAAATTGATGCGGTCGTGCTTGTCTATTTCGATTACTTTCACAAGCACTTCATCGCCGATGTTAACGACATCTTCTACACGGTTCACCCGTTCTTCCGCCAGTTCGGAAATATGGATGAGCCCTTCTTTACCGTGGAAGAGTTCTACGAAAGCACCGAATTTTTCAATGCGGGTAACCGTACCTAGATAATAATCGCCGACTTTTACTTCACGGACGATATCTTCGATCATTCTCTGGGCCCGCTTGTTCTGTTCCATATCCATAGACGAAATATAGATCGTTCCGTCCTGTTCGATATCGATTTTAACACCCGTTTCATCGATGATGTCTTTTACGTGGCGACCACTCGGTCCGATCACATCACCGATTTTATCCGGATTGATGACCATCGTGATGATCTTCGGCGCATATGGTGACAGGTGCGGACGGGGTTTGTCGATCGTTTCCATCATATGATCGAGAATCTGCAGACGACCTCTGCGAGCCTGTTGAAGAGCCTCTTCTAATATATCCTTATCGAGTCCTTCGATTTTAATATCCATCTGTAAGGCGGTGACCCCTTTACGTGTCCCGGCCACTTTAAAGTCCATATCGCCGAGGGCGTCTTCAATTCCCTGGATATCCGTCAAAATTGTGTAATGTTCACCGTTCTTCACAAGACCCATGGCGATTCCCGCAACCGGAGCTTTGATCGGTACACCGGCATCCATCAAGGCTAGAGTGGAACCGCAAATACTTGCCTGGGATGTGGAACCGTTTGATTCCAGTACTTCGGAAACAAGACGGATGGTGTAAGGAAATTCCTTCTCGGATGGAATGACCGGTTCTAACGCACGTTCACCAAGGTTACCGTGTCCGATCTCCCGACGACCCGGTCCACGAATAGGTCCCGTCTCACCAACGGAGAAATGCGGGAAGTTGTAATGGTGCATGAACCGTTTCGACTCTTCCAGGCCGAGACCATCGAGAATCTGCACATCGCCTAGCGCACCAAGGGTACATACCGTCATTACCTGGGTCTGACCGCGGGTGAATAAACCGGATCCGTGTGCACGCGGCAGAACCCCAACTCTTGAAGAAAGCGGTCTGATCTCATCGGCTTTACGCCCATCGGGACGCACTTTTTCCACCGTAATCAAACGGCGAACTTCCTCTTTTAAAATGTTTTCCAGAATTTGTTTTACTTGCTTAATGACGTCTTCCTCTGCTTCTTCTTCCTCATATTTGGCGATGACCCGTTCTTTTACTTCATCAATCGCCGCTTCACGGGCGAGTTTTTCCGGTACCTGAATGGCCTCGATCATGTCAGCCTCACACATTTCGCGCACTTCCGCTTCAAGTTCCGGATCGATTTCAACAGGTGTGAATTCCATTTTCTCCTGTCCACACTGAGCGATAATTTCTTCCTGGAAGGCGATGAGGCGTTTAATTTCTTCATGCCCGAACATGATCGCATCAAGAATCACTTCTTCTGGAACTTCATTGGCCTTTGCTTCCACCATGTTGACAGCATCTTTTGTTCCGGCCACGATCAGCTGCAAATCACTTTTTTCCGCCTGTTCCACGGTTGGATTGATGACGAACTCTCCATCGACACGCCCGACTTCCACGCCAGCGATCGGACCATTAAAAGGGATATCCGAAATGCATAAAGCAATAGAGGATCCAAGCATAGCGGCTATTTCCGTGGAACAGTTTTGATCCACGCTCATAACGAGATCCACGATCTGCACTTCATGACGAAAGCCATCCGGAAATAATGGACGAATCGGCCGATCAATCAGGCGGCTGGCAAGGATCGCCTCTTCACTCGGACGGCCTTCCCGCTTGATAAAACCACCAGGGATTTTCCCGACCGCATAAAGCCGTTCTTCATAGTTAACGGTTAGCGGAAAGAAATCAACATCTTTCGGCTCTTTAGAAGCCGTTGCCGTACATAATACTGCACTATCCCCATAGCGAACCAGGCAAGCGCCGTTAGCCTGTTTGGCCAATTCCCCGATTTCTACCGTAAGGGGACGCCCTGCCCAGTTCATGGAAAAGACACGTTTGCCATTCTCCATCTAGATCTATACACCTCTCTCACATACTCTTTCTCGTTCGTTATAAAAAAGCTAGATGACAGTAATATTGTAAACACTTGCTGAAGTGTCATAAACGTTAAGTTTTGGTACCATATCAAGTATAATGGAAAATCCCATCCTTTGACTAGTTAAAGTTTCAATTATATGTATTTTCAAGACAGGGCTTTAAAAAAGATTTCCAAGGGGATGGACAGCTCCCGATTGAAAAGGACGGGAAAAGCTGTTGATTAGCTGCAAAAATATACTTTTTAAAATTTATCTAACAAAAAAGCGGGAATTTTCCCGCTTTTCTTACCGACGTAATCCAAGTTTGTTGACTAATTCACGGTAACGTTGTGGATCTTTGTTCCGTAAATACGTTAACAAGTTCCGGCGACGTCCGATCATCTTCATCAAGCCACGCCGTGAATGGTTGTCCTTTTTGTGGACTTTTAAGTGTTCGTTCAAATTATTGATTTGCTCTGTTAAAAGAGCTACTTGAACTTCCGGAGAACCGGTGTCATTCTCGTGGATTTTGAATTGTTCGATGATCTCTTTTTTACGCTCTGGTGTTAATGCCATGTCTGTTCACCTCCTGATTATCAAATCCCCTTTTCCCGAGAAAGCGTCGGAGTGCTCGCTTTACCAAGGAAAGGTTCATAGAGTACGCTATTTAGAATACTATTTTTTTATAGAAAATGCAAGTAATCACTGAAGAAAAAGCGGGTTTATAAAGTATTTTTATGCTCGCAAACGAGTAAAATAGTCGCGTGCCTCTTTTTCATCACGTTCCATCTGTGTGATCAAATCACTAACATCGGTGAATTTCAATTCTTCGCGCTGGAATTTATGCCATTCCAAAATCACCTGTTCACCGTAAATCGTATCAGAAAAATCGAATAGATAGATCTCAACAAATGGGCGTTCCGCCACTTCATTAAAGGTAGGATTCGTACCGATATTCAACACACCATCGTACCATCTTCCTTTTACAAAGAGTCGGGCGGCGTACACTCCATATTTTTCCGGTAAAATATAGCGAGGATCAATATCCAGATTTGCCGTAGGAAACCCGAGTTTTTTTCCCCGCTGTTTCCCCGGGATCACTTGCGCTCTATGGCTAAAGAAACGGCCCAAGTATTTGGGCACTTCGGACACATTTCCTTCCTTGATGAGCTGACGTATGTAGGTCGAGCTAATTTTTTGCCCGTTCATCGTTACCGCACCGACTGCCGTCTGACCAAAACGTCCCCGACTATGAATCTTCAATGTTTCCATATTTCCTTTGCCAAATTTTCCGTATGTAAAATCAAATCCGGCGATCACATGTTGAACATTCAAGCCCACGATATATTCTTCGACAAATGTTTCAGGGGACTTTTGGGCAAATTCCCTCGTAAACGGTACGACAAAACTGTAGTCGATCCCTAACCGTTCAATCTGTTGAATCTTTTCATCGAGTAGGGTGATATAACGGACATCATCCCCATTTTTCCCAAGTACTTCCTTTGGCGAAGGATGGAAAAACATGACCGCACTTTTCCATCCGTTTTCAATCGCGATCTCTTTCGCTTTACCTATCACCTGTTGATGACCAAGATGAACCCCATCAAAATAACCGATGGCCATCGCCAAAGGCGGGAGCTGATGTTCTTTAGGATCATTTAAATGAATGACTTCCACTTCTTTTCGCACCTTTCATTCGTTTACCTGTAAAACCCGGGCCGGTTTCATCAATCCCGGTTTGTCAGGATGTTTCTTGTAGATAGCGATAATTTTCCCAGCATGGTACATTGCGATCGGTTGTTCACTGACATTCTCTAAAAATGCGGGGATCTTGAGGACACGACCATTCTTTACTTGCCGGGCAAGGGCATCGTTCATTTCAAATCGTGGCAAATGCTTGAGAACCTCTTCTATTGGAAGGAGTGCTCCGGCAATCGTCCCCTCCGCCACCTTCTCTTCGATTTCCGGAAATGTGAGGCACTTTTCTTGATCGATCCCCGCAGAAACGGTGCGGACAAGCTTTGACATATGGGCGGGATAACCAAGCCGCTCCCCTATCATCACCGCCAAGGTGCGGATATATGTACCCTTTCCACAATCGACCTCTATGGAAAAACGAAGCGGATCGCCGCTAAAATATTCTTGATCATCGAGAAGTTTTAGCCTGTATATGTTCACCTTTCGACGTGGTCGTTCTACTTCGATTCCTTTCCGAGCATATTCGTATAAAGGTCTTCCTTTCACTTTGACACTAGAGTACATCGGAGGGATTTGTTCGATTTCCCCGGTTAGGGAAGCAAGGACTCTTTCAATCTCGTCACGGGTGAACGTTTTATCGACCTTTTTTTGTGAGACGATTTCACCATCGGCATCTTCCGTAGTTGTCGCGATGCCAATCGTCACTTCCGCCCGGTAACTTTTCCCCATTTCCGTAACGAATTGGGCAATTTTTGTGGCACGACCGATACACATCGGTAACACCCCTTCCACACCTGGGTCGAGGGTGCCGGTATGGCCGATCTTTTTGGTTTTTAGGATCCGGCGCAATTTTACAACACAATCGTGGGAGGTCATGCCAGCTGGTTTCCAAAGTGGTAAAATCCCGTCCATAGACTTTCTTCTCCTGTTTCCATTGTTAATACGACCACCTGAAGATCGATATAAGAAATGTCCAGTTGGTAAGACTTGTTTTTTAAGAAGAAAGAGGATGGACAGGCCACCCTCTCACTACGTTTCATCTTTGGAACCTTCTTCACGAGAGATCTGTTTGATCAGCGCTTCAATGCGGTTTCCGTACTCGATGGATTCATCATATTTAAAGAAGATCTCTGGTGTTTTTCTTAGGCGGATGCGGTGGCCGATTTCGGAACGAATAAACCCTTTCGCTTTATTTAAACCGATGAGAGTTTCTTCCCTTTCTTTTTCACTACCTAAAACGGTAATATAGACCGTTGCTTGTTGTAGATCACCGGTCACTTCCACATCGGTTACGGTCACAAAGCCGATTCGCGGATCCTTAACTTTTCGCGATATAATGTCGCTCAACTCTTTTTTCATCTGTTCGCCAACTTGACGTGGACGGATTTTCACTGCCATCACCTCACTACAGCCACTCGTAGTTAGTTGTGGTCCTTTCGATTTCGGGAAATGAGTCGATAAAATGGATTACTTTCTGCATTTCCCTTTCCGCTACTACCTTAGAGGAGGCTACTGTCACGATCGAAAGGGCCGTGCGCTGCCATAATTCTTGATAATCCATCTCACAGATGGCAACATTAAAGCGCTGTTTGATTCTCGTGATGATCCGCTGCAGGATCGCTCTTTTTTCTTTCAAGGACTGCACATCGTAAATCAAACATTCCACATGCATGGAGAGGATCATTGTTGAGCAACTTCCTCCATCACGTATACTTCGAAAATGTCCCCTTCCTTAATATCATTAAAGTTCTTGATTGTGATTCCACACTCATATCCTTGTGCGACTTCGCGTACATCATCTTTAAAGCGTTTCAAACTGTCGATTTCTCCTTCATAGATGACAATTCCATCACGGATGATGCGAACGGAACTGTCGCGGGTAACTTTACCCTCGGTGACATATGAACCGGCGATTGTACCGACTTTCGAGACTTTGAAGATCTGCCTTACTTCGACTTGACCGATAACTTTTTCGCGGTATTCCGGTTCGAGTAGCCCCTTCATCGCCGCCTCGATTTCCTCGATCGCCTTGTAAATGACGTTGTAGAGACGGATGTCCACTTTTTCTTCCTCAGCCAGTTTTTTAGCATTGGCGTTCGGTCGGACATTAAAGCCGATGATAATGGCATTGGAGGCTTTTGCCAGGAGAATATCGGATTCAGAAATCCCCCCGACAGCGGTATGAATGATATTGACCTTTACACCCTCAACATCGATTTTTTGCAAGGATGAACTCAACGCTTCGACAGTACCTTGCACATCAGCTTTAATGATGACATTCAACTCTTTCATCTCGCCCTCTTTCATCTGTTCAAAGAGGGTATCGAGACTGACGCGGCTTGTTTCCACCCGGGATTCTTCGAGTGCTTTTTCTTTACGTGCCTCGCCGACTTGACGTGCTGTTTTTTCATCGTCGAAGATGACGAATTTATCCCCGGCCTCAGGTACCTCGTTTAAACCGGTGATCTCAACAGGCATTGACGGCCCGGCTTCTTTGACGCGTTTACCGAGATCATTGACCATCGCCCGTACCCGTCCATAAGTCGTACCGGCAACGATCGGATCACCGATTTTAAGCGTTCCATTTTGCACAAGAAGTGTTGCGACGGGTCCACGACCTTTATCGAGTTTCGATTCGATTACAGTACCATATGCTTTTCGGTTCGGATTGGCCTTTAATTCTTCCATTTCGGCAACGAGTAATATCATCTCAAGTAATTGATCGATTCCTTCTCGTTTTAATGCTGAAATCGGAACGAAGATTGTATCGCCACCCCAGTCTTCAGGGATCAGTCCGTATTCGGTCAGTTCCTGCATCACTTTTTCCGGGCTAGCAGACGGCTTATCAATTTTATTCACCGCCACAATGATCGGTACTTCAGCAGCTTTCGCATGGTTTAGTGCTTCTACTGTTTGCGGTTTTACACCATCGTCAGCGGCTACAACTAGAATGGTGATATCTGTAACTTTCGCCCCGCGTGCCCGCATTGAAGTGAAGGCGGCGTGACCGGGTGTGTCGATAAAGGTGATCTTCTTACCGTCAACATCTACTTGATAAGCACCGATATGCTGAGTGATTCCCCCGGCTTCTTGCTCGGCAACTTTTGATTGTCGGATCGCATCGAGCAAGGTTGTCTTTCCATGGTCAACGTGACCCATTATCGTTACAACCGGCGGACGTTCAACGAGATCTTCCGGATTATCCGGTTCGATGAAGCTATCGAGATCGGTGAGATCGACGCTCACTTTTTCTTCAACTTCGACACCATAATCGGAACAGATCAACTCGATGGCATCCTTATCCAGCTCTTGATTGATGGTGGCCATCACACCGAGCATCATTAATTTTTTGATGATCTCTGCCGGTTCCCGGTGCAATTTTTTCGCTAATTCGGCAACCGTTAAAGAATCGGTATAGGTTATTTTCTTCGGAAGTTCCTTTTCTTGTTTTACCGATTCTTCCATTTTCACTTGTTCTTTCTGCTTTTTGATCGGTTTCTTTTTCGCTTTTTTCATGGCAAACGCTTTTTGCTCTCTAATCCGCTGTTCCTGTTCCTCTTTTTTACTTTCCTTTTTCCTCGGCTTTTCTTTATCCGGTTTCTGTTTTACTCGTGCGGGTATTTCTTCTTTTCCAGGAGCAGCACTAGCAGGAATTTGCGCTTTCGGTCGTTCATGGTGGCGCGGTCGCGTTCTCGTCTGGTCTTTTTTCATAACTGGACTTCTTTGCCGTCCTCCTTTACTGTCGCGACGCGGTCTACGTTCTCGTGGTTTATGTTCGGCCCTGCGTTCTCTGCGAGTCTGGCCATTTCTCGCTTGTCTTTCTTTCGGTTTCGCTTGTGTGTAACCGAAGGCTTCGTCCAAACGTTTGACTGTATCTTCCGTGATGGATGACATATGATTGGTAACCGGAATGTTCATTTCTTGTAATTTTTCTATGACTACTTTACTTTGGATTTGATGTTTTTTTGCGTATTCATATACACGTATTTTTTTCATCGTTTCACCCCCGTTAATTTGCATCGAACAACGTCAAGAGTTTCTTGGCGAATCCTTCATCCAGTACGGCTATCGCGACCCGGGCCGGTTTACCGATCGCATTACCCAGGGTGTGACGATCTCCGGTCATCTTCACGGGGACTTGATAATACGAGCATTTATCCATGATCTTTTTTCTCGTTGTTTCTGACGTATCTTCCGCGATAATAACGAGCCGGGCGCGTCTTTTTTGAATAGCTTTTATCACGAGGTCTTCCCCCGAGGCGATCTTACCTGCCCTTTGGGCCAGACCTAGTAAGGAAAGCCTCTGTCTTTCCTTCATTTTGTCGATTTCTTCTCCCTGGCTATATATTCGAGTAATTCGTCATACACCGCATCGGGAATCTTGACCTGGAGATGGTGTTCCAGTGTTTTTTTCTGACGTGCTTTTTGGATCACCTCTTCACTCTTGGACACATAAGCACCCCGTCCGGATTTTTTTCCCGTTGGGTCAAAAAACACTTCGCCTTCTTTCGTACGGACGATCCGTAATAATTCCTTTTTCGGGAACATCTCCCCGGTAACGACACATTTCCGTAGCGGAATTTTCTTTTTCTTTGGCATCGTCTCCTCCCCCTTTACGATTCGTTCTGGTCGGAAAACGATTCATGAACATGTTCCAGGTCTTCCAGGGTGATGTCTTTGGAGAGCAATGGCTCTTGTTTCGGATAAATCCCCATCTCCCTGGCATCGGATTCCGATTTGATATCGATCTTCCAGCCGGTCAATTTCGCAGCCAGTCTAGCATTCTGTCCGCGTTTGCCAATGGCGAGTGATAATTGATAATCCGGTACGATTACCGTCGTCGCTTTTTCTTCTTCGTGTACGATCACATCGAGAACTTTCGCAGGACTCAATGCATTTGCGACGAACTCGACCGGGTCATTGGAATATTTTACGATATCGATTTTTTCTCCGTTCAATTCATCCACAACCGCTTGGACACGGGAGCCCTTGGGGCCAACGCAAGCTCCAACCGGATCGACATCTTCATGCTCGGAATAGACGGAAATCTTGGACCTGTCTCCTGCCTCTCTGGCGATGGATTTAATTTCCACAATGCCGTCATATATTTCCGGTACTTCCAGTTCGACCAGTCGTTTCAATAAATTCGGGTGGGAACGGGATACAAAGATCTGCGGTCCTTTTGTCGTGTTCTCGACTTTTGTAATATACACTTTAATTCGATCGTTTTGCCTGTACTCTTCGTTAGGCATCGTTTCATGATAAGGCATGATCCCTTCCGTGCGGCCGAGATTGATATAGATATTCCGTTGATCTCGCCGCTGAACGATTCCCGTGATAATATCCTCTTCCCGGTCGATAAACTCTTCATAAATGATTTCCCGCTCCGCTTCTCGCAACCGTTGCGTGACCACTTGTTTTGCGGTTTGAGCAGCGATTCGCCCGAAGTTCATCGGAGTCACTTCTATTTCAACAATGTCCCCGATTTCATAGTTCGGATCGAGCTGTCTTGCTTCTTCCAGGGATATTTGTAACCGGGGATCCTCAACTTCCTCGACTACTTCCTTACGGGCGAATACCTTGATCACTCCGGTGGTGCGATCAAAATGGGTGCGCACGTTTTGGGCCTGGTTAAAGTTCTTCCGGTACGCGGATACGAGCGCATCTTCAATTGCCTGGATCAATATGTCTTTTGATATGCCTTTTTCTTTCTCGAGCGTATCCAAAGCATCAAGGAGTTCATTACTCATCTTCCTGGCATCCCCCTAAACATTTTTTCAAAAACTAAAATACGGATAACCGGGCCTTAGCGATTTTTTCAAAGGGAATCGTTACTATCTTTTTTCTTGCTTTGATCATGATTTCTATGGTTACCTGTTCACCATCAAACCCGGTGAGAACGCCGTGAAATTCTTTCTGGCCGTCAATGGCTTCATACGTACGTAACACCACTTTTTTGCCAATGGCCCTCTTATAGTCTTCCGGTTTCTTTAACGGTCTTTCTGCACCGGGTGAGGAAACTTCCAGGTAATAATTGTGCGGGATCGGATCGATTTCATCAAGTTTCTCGCTCAACCGTTCACTGACGATTTCACATTCTTCGATTCCCACGCCCGACTCTTTGTCGATGTACACACGTAAAAACCAGTTTTTCCCTTCTTTTACGTATTCGATGTCATAAATTTCAAGACCTAATTCCTCGACAATCGGTAAAGCAAGTTTTTCAACGGTTTCTGTAACTTTACTCATACTGGCCCTCCTGCACAAATTGAAGTTCGGCAATAGCTAATCGTTTATATCATTTGCAGCAATGGCTGTTTTCATGACCGTTCAAGAGACTGGCTCGAGTACGTAATTTGGTTCCGGGTCACATCAGTAACCGAATTTTTAAGCGGTTTGAAAGAAGCCGTAACTTGATGAAGAACCGAAATGGAAAGCCCCCAACAAACAGGAAAGAGTGGGAAATTCCCACTCTTTCGCACCGGAGATTATCCTCGCTATTTCCAATACGAATATATCACAATCATCTGTTTAATGCAAACCCGGAATCACATCGTTTTCCGTCGAAAAAGACCACCGACTCCACATGATAGGATCGTTATCGTGTGATTCCCCGTATTTCCATAGAGGTTACCCGGTATACAAACAGGAGTTAGAATAAGGATAGTTGATTTTGTTCTGGTAATGATTCCAGTGCACCATGGTTTTCCAGGTATTCCATTACGGTTTTTGATACCTTCCCGCGCATCTGCAAATCTTCTTTTGAAAGGAATTCCCCTTCTTCACGGGCTTTGACAATATTCCGGGCCACATTATCACCGAGGCCGGGAATCGTGTTGAAAGGCGGGATCAAAGAATTCCCCTCAATGACGAATTCCGTCGCTTGCGATTTATTTAAGTCGATACGCTGGAAGGAAAAACCACGTTCGCACATTTCCAGGGCTAGTTCGAGGACGGTGACGAGATTCCGTTCCTTAGCTGTCGCCTGCATGCCTTTTTCATTGATCGTAAGGATTTTTTCGCGGATTGAATTAGCGCCTCTCACCATCGTTTCCAGATCGAAATCATCGGCCCGAACGGTGAAGTAAGTAGCATAGAAGAGAAGCGGATGGTGCACCTTAAACCAAGCGATACGCACCGCATTGATAATATATGCAGCCGCGTGAGCTTTCGGGAACATGTATTTAATTTTTTTACACGATTCGATGTACCAATCCGGTACGTGATGTTCCCGCATCGCCGTTTCCATCTCTTCCGTTAGTCCTCGACCTTTCCGCACCGACTCCATGATCTTAAAGGCGAGAGAAGGTTCCAATCCGTAATGCATGAGATCGACCATGATATCGTCGCGGCAACCGATGACTTCACCAAGCGTACAGATCCCATCTCGAATCAAGTCCTGAGCGTTACCAAGCCAGACGTCGGTACCGTGGGAGAGGCCGGAGATGACGAGGAGTTCGGAGAATTTCGTCGGCTTCGTTTCTTCGAGCATTTGCCGGACGAAGCGGGTACCAAACTCGGGAATCCCGAGGGTTCCGGTCTGGCTTAAAATTTGTTCCGGCGTGACCCCAAGCGGCTCGGTGCCGCTGAATATTTTCATAACCTCCGGGTCGTCCATCGGGATCGTACGCGGGTCGATACCGCTCAACTCCTGTAAAAGACGCAGTACCGTCGGATCATCGTGGCCGAGAATATCGAGTTTTAGGAGGTTGTCCTCGATGGAATGGTATTCAAAATGGGTTGTTCGCCATTCCGCGGTCTGATCATCAGCCGGGTATTGAATCGGCGTAAAGTCATAAACTTCCATATTTTCCGGAATAACGATGATTCCACCAGGGTGCTGACCGGTGGTTCGTTTTACACCTGTTAATCCTTTGGCGAGCCGTTCGACTTCGGCACTGCGATAGTTGAGATTATGATCTTCTTCGTATCCTTTCACGAATCCATAAGCTGTCTTATCGGCCACCGTACCGATCGTTCCGGCACGATAGACGTGATCTTCGCCAAATAATGCTTTTGTATAATTATGGGCCCGTGGCTGATATTCCCCGGAGAAGTTCAAGTCGATATCGGGAACCTTGTCCCCTTTAAAGCCGAGGAATGTTTCAAATGGTATGTCATGACCGTCTTTACGGTACATGGTGCCACAGTTCGGGCACTTCTTATCGGGAAGGTCATAGCCACTTCCGACCGAACCGTCGGTAAAAAATTCGGAGTGATGGCAGTTCGGACAAACATAATGGGGCTGAAGTGGATTGACTTCGGTAATCTCGAGCGTCGTCGCGACAAAAGACGAGCCAACGGAACCACGGCTACCGACGAGATAGCCATCCTCCACCGATTTTTTAACAAGTTTGTGAGAGATCAAATAAATAACCGCAAACCCGTTCCCGATGATACTATTTAATTCTTTTTCTAAACGCTGCTCCACGATCTCAGGCAGCGGGTCTCCATAAATTTCTTTTGCCCGCTGATAACTCATTTCTCTGATCGTTTCCTCTGCTCCTTCAATCTTCGGGGTGTACAACTTCTCTTTAAACGGCCGGACATCCTCGATTAGCGCGGCGATTTTGTTCGGGTTTTCTACAACGATCTCCTTCGCCTTTTCTTCACCAAGGAAGGAAAAGGCATCTAGCATTTCATCCGTCGTCCGGAAATGCGCATCAGGAAGGTGATTGCGGTTGTGGGCACTGGCTCCTGCTTGATAATGGAGTAAGATCTTCCGATATATTTTGTCTTCCGGGTTTAGGTAGTGAACGTTCCCCGTTGCGACAACCGGGATATTGACCCGTTCTCCGAGTTTTACAATCTTTTTAATAATCTCTTCCAGTTGGCGCTCCGATTGGATCGTCTCATTTTCCAACAACGGGGCATAGATCGCTTTAGGCATCACTTCAAGAAAATCGTAAAACTCCGCCAGTTCTTCCAGTTCCTCGAGCGGTTTTTGCATGGCGGCTTCGAATATTTCCCCGGCTGCACAGGCCGAACCGACGAGAAGCCCTTCCCGATTTTGGACCAAAACCGAGCGGGGAATGCGTGGAACGCGATAAAAATATTCCACATTCGCCAAGGATAGAATTTTAAATAAATTTTTCAGGCCGCGGTTATTCTGCACGAGCAGGGTGCAATGAAATGGGCGGCCCCGTTTATAAGCCGTTTCATTCTTACCCTTTTCGTTCAATTCATCGTGAAAATGGATTCCTTTTTCTTGTAAATCTTGAAGCATCTTCATAAAGAGATAACCGGTCGCCTCGGAATCTTCATCAGCCCGGTGATGATTTTCCAGTTCGACGTTGAATTTTTTCGCCAGCGTGTTCAAACGGTGATTTTTTAATTCCGGATACAAGAATCGTGCCAATTCCAGTGTATCGATCACGGGATTTTCAACGTTCCCATAACCGAGTTTCCGGTAGTACGCGTTGAGAAACCCGATGTCAAATGAAGCGTTGTGGGCTACAAGGATCGCATCACCGGTCCATTCCCGGAATTGGTTGATGACCACTTCCGGATCTGGGGCATTTGCTACCATTTCATCTGTAATTCCCGTTAATTCGATTGTAAATGCGCTCAATTTCTGATGCGGGTTGGCGAAAGACTGAAAGCGATCGATTATCTGGCCGTTTTTAATTTTGACGGCTCCGACTTCGATCACCTGATCATAAACGGCGGAAAGACCGGTGGTCTCTACGTCGAAGACGACATATGTTTCCTCTAAAAGTTTCCGTCTTTCCGGGTTATACGCGATCGGCACGCCGTCATCGACAACATAGGCTTCCATGCCGTAAATGACCTTGATGCCGCACTTTTTCGCTGCCTTGAATGCTTCAGGATAGCTTTGCACCGCTGCATGATCGGTAATGGCGATCGCCGGATGTCCCCACTTTTTCGCCTGAGCGATTAGCGCTTCTGCAGAGACGACCGCATCCATTTGACTCATCTTTGTGTGAGCGTGAAGTTCAACCCGTTTTTCTCCTTCCGGTGCCGTATCCACCCGTTCGGGACCTTTAATCTCATTTAAATCATTAGCAATCAGAACGAGATCGCGTACGAAGGTATCGTTCTGGACATTACCCCGGGCGCGAATCCACATCCCTTCTTTAACCTGACGTAATTGTTCGGCACTTTCCCCATTATCCCGGGAAAACATTTTAATTAAGATCGAGTCCGTGTAATCGGTGATTTTACATTCGAGTAATGTGCGACCGCTGCGCAGCTCTTTCGTCTCAGCGCTAAACACATACCCTTCCACCACGATGCGGCGTTCTTCATCCATAATTTCATGCAGACTCCAAACTTTTTCATCGGCGGGGATGCGATAGCCGATCACAAGTGCCCCGTTTCCATTATTACCGTTCGTTTTCTTCTCGCGGTTTTTCTGCTCTAATTCTTTCATCGCCTGTTCTACTTGGAGCCGGTCCTCTTTTTCATTGGCAGCGAGGAATTTTTCATAGTCCTCCGCCGTTTCGATATAATTTGGATCAATATCTAGAGCAAGTGGGGGGAAACCGTACTGATGAAACACCTTAGTGATGAGGGGGGCGTATTTTCTTTTAATGGTTAATGCTTCCGTTTCATTACGGACTTGAACGATCAGTTTATTCCCATTCATGCGGGGTTTTTGTTCGTTCAGCAACGTTAAAAGAGCTGGCGACATTCCTTCCAGTTGGTGGATCACGAAATTCCAGTAACCATGGATCAATTCTTCCGTTAATTCCGGTCGTTCCACATGCAAGATGAAATCGACTTTAGCGATTTGCTGGAAGGCTTGTTTAATCCCTTTGTAAAAATCGAAAAAAACGGCGAACGGTAAAATTGCCGGCAAGGAAAAATGAAACTCCCAGCGGCGTTCTTTTTTATCGACGATCAATTTTTCAATTCGACCATTTTGGAAAAAGGGATCGTAGCGGTCGTCGTGCATGTTAATCTGCCGTAACAATATTTGAAATCGTTGCGATTTTTCCATAGCGATGCAAAATCCCCCTGTTCCAAACAAATTGCCTGAAAATCCGGCATTGGCTAATCTCGTTACCTATTATCTTATCATTTTTTCTCGCTTGTTTCTGTACCAATTTTTTGGACGGCCTTTTTCATCTGTAATAGACGATCGCTTATCGGTACGAATCGCTTTTTCAAAAAAATAACCCCTTAAGTACCAGCCTTAGAAACATCGGACCCGGCACTTAAAGGGGTCGACCGGTTAAAACCGTTTAAAAATTTTCCGGTGTTTTTCGAGTAATTCTTCCAGAACGATTTCTTTCGATTCACCGGTGCGGCGATCTTTTACTTCAATGACACCCTCTTGGATTCGTTTACCGACGATCACCCGGTAAGGGATCCCGATCAGGTCGCTATCGGCAAATTTTACACCGGCCCGTTCATCCCTATCATCGAGCAAGACATCGAATCCCCGGGCTGTTAATGTTTCGTATAATTCCAACGCTTTTTCCCATTGCAGGGGATCTTTCCTGTTCACCACGATGATATGTAATTCATACGGTGTAATTTCTTCCGGCCAGATCAGGCCGTATTCATCGGCTTTTTGTTCGGCCACAGCCGCCAACAACCGGGTGATACCGATACCGTAACAGCCCATGATGATCGGTTTTTCTTTACCGTTTTCATCGAGAAACGTGGCACCCATCGCTTCACTGTACTTGGTGCCCAATTTAAACACATGGCCGACTTCGATGCCGCGGGCAAATTTGATCGTACCTTTTCCATCTGGTGATGGGTCACCTTCTTGAATAAAGCGCAAGTCCGCATACCGGTCAACCTGGAAATCACGGCCCGGATTGGCATTCAAATAGTGGAGATGTTCTTCATTCGCTCCGCATACTGCATTGACCATATATTCCACCGCACGATCGGCAACAATTTTCACTTTTGCGTCAATCGGTCCGATATAACCGATCGAAGCCCCGAGAACCTCTTTCGTTTGTTCTGGTGTGGCGAGTTCAACGGATTGCGCGTTAAACAAGTTTTTCAATTTCACTTCATTTACCTCATGGTCACCGCGGACAAGTGCCAGTACGAATTCATCATCGACGACGAACAGAATGGATTTGATGAATCGCTGTGGTTCGATATTTAAAAATTGGGATACCGCTTCTATTGTGCGATGTTCACCCGTATCAACTTTTTTCAATTCCCGTAGCGGTTCGTCAGGTCTTACGTAGGTCGTCACAACCTCGGCTTTTTCGATGTTAGCCGCATAATCAGACGCGTCGGAATAGGCGATGATATCTTCACCGGAATCGGCAATTACCATGAATTCATGGCTGCTGTCCCCACCGATGGCGCCGGAATCGGCATGCACGACCCGAAAATCGAGGCCAAGGCGGGTGAAAATTTTCGTATACGCGCTCACCATCTTTTGATACATTTCATCGAGGCTCGCTTCATCTGCATGGAATGAATACGCATCTTTCATGACGAATTCGCGACCCCTGAGCAGTCCAAAACGAGGTCGGACTTCATCGCGGAATTTCGTTTGAATTTGATACATTGTTAAGGGCAATCGTTTATACGAACGAACTTCATTCCGGAGCAAACTCGTGATGACTTCTTCATGGGTCGGTCCGAGCACGAATGGACGTTCATGACGATCGGAAAGACGCATCAATTCCGGACCATAAGTATGCCAGCGTCCGGATTCCTCCCATAGTTCTGCAGGTTGCAAGGCCGGCATGAAGATTTCCACGGCACCGATGGCGTTCATTTCTTCGCGAACGATCTGTTCAATTTTATTTAAAACCTTTTTCGCTAGCGGTAAAAAAGCGTAGATTCCACTGGCTACTTGTCGGATATAACCCGCTCGCAACAGCATCTTGTGGCTGATGATTTCCGCATCTTTCGGCGTTTCTTTTAATGTTGGAATGAATAGTTGACTTTGCTTCATACACGACACCTCATACAATCCTTATAGTTTAGAAATTTTTTTCAATAAAAAAGCGTTGAAAGTCGTTCCAGGTGACGGCCAGCATCAACAGCATGAGCAATGCGAAGCCGAGAAAATGGACGAGGCTCTCTTTTTCCTTTGGCACCGGTTTTCCTCTAATCGCTTCGATAGCGAAGAACATGAGTCTGCCACCGTCCAATGCGGGTATCGGCAGGAGGTTCATGATACCGAGATTGATACTTAACACCGCTCCCCACAACATGAGATCGAGAAGTCCCCGCTGTGCCATGACTTCAGTTGAAGCATAGATACCGACGGGTCCGGCGAAATCATCGATCGAGATTCCTTCGGATATTAAGTTGCCGAGAATGATAAAAATCTGCTTTGTGTAAAACCAGGTCATCTCGATACTGTACGGCAGGGCGACAAAAAATGACCGTTCGAGCGGATGGTGAACGCCGATGATTCCGACCCCATCTTCATCACGCGGGGTTAGATGCACCGTAAAGATCTTTCCGTCACGTTCGATTTCAAATAATAAATCTTCCCCGGGATTTCCCCTGATTATTTCGACCATTTCTCCCCAGCTATCGATGGGCACCCCGTCGATTTTCCGGACGATGTCCCCTTCTTTTAACCCGGCTTGATGGGCGACTCCACCTTCAGCAATCTCTCCGAACTGGGCATACGGTTTTTCGACCGGAACACCAAAAAGCATCCCGATGAAGAAAAAGATGAGAGCGGCGAGTAAAAAGTTGAATAAAGGTCCCGCGACGATCGTTAACGTTCGCGCGATTAAGGATTTGGAAGAAAATTGTCGATCATAAGGAGCGATTTGTGTTTCACCTCCGCGATCGACCAGGACCGCTTGCGGATGAACTTTATAATAGACGTATTCTTCTTCATCGTCATAACCGCGGATGACCAAATCATGCTCGATATCCGCGTGATCGATTTCGATGATTTTGGCATTCGGGTAGCGGTCCTTCTGGGTGACGATGATTTTCCGGACCACCTCTTCTTGATCGAGTTCCAGACCGACCCGCAACCCGGGATTAAGTTCGATTAATTCCGGATCTTCGCCCGCCATTCGGACATAGCCACCAAGAGGAAGTAAGCGAATCGTGTAAACCGTCTCATTGCGTTTGATCGCGAACAACTTGGGACCAAAGCCGATGGCGAATTCGCGACAAAGAATACCCGCCCGTTTCGCAAAAATAAAATGTCCGAGTTCATGGAAAAAAACGAGGGATCCAAACAGAATGATAAACGCGGTAATCGTGACGAGTGTGTTCATCTCTCGCATACCACCTTTTAAGAAAGTTTCAAGCGGAAAACGGTGTTGGTTCTCCGGATAAGTCCTTTTTCTTCATATCATCTTACCTATGTATATCGATCACTTTGGTGTAGATGGACCTTCTATCAAACATTCAAGGAATGTACCGTTGACAAGTTGCTCATGGTCAAAACTATTATATATCAATTTATCCAGGAACATGAACGAAAAGCCAGGCGAGAGCTTAAAAAAATAGGAAGAAATATAAAACGGGAAATACGAAGAGCCAGCTATCTACCCGGTCGAGGATGCCACCATGTCCCGGTAACAATTTACCGGAATCTTTCACTCCATAATATCGTTTTAACGCCGATTCCACCAGGTCACCGACCTGGCCAAATATAGACAGGATGACGCTTATGATCAACAGTACCGGAAGGGGGAACCGATTTTGCAATTCGGAAAAAAAGTAGAACAGGATCGCAACGATCACCGCTGATAGGATTCCCCCGATGGCTCCTTCTACCGTTTTGTTCGGGCTGATCGCAGGCATTAATTTCCTTTTGCCGAACGCACTGCCG
Source organism: uncultured Bacillaceae bacterium (assembly GCA_937983015.1). Classification (GTDB taxonomy): domain Bacteria; phylum Bacillota; class Bacilli; order Bacillales; family Caldibacillaceae; genus CALGAD01. The sequence continues at coordinate 22,462 of CALKAK010000126.1, forward strand.
CAAAAATAGGCTCCGGAGTCGGTTGCCCAGATCAAGAGCAACACGAAAAAGAAATAGAGCAGTCCGAAATGGCGGATCACCATCATGAAGTAAAAACCGATCCCAATATAGATAATCGCCAAAAAACAAAAACCAATATCATCAAAGGTAAATTGATTTTTAGAAATGACGGTGAGTGATAGAAAAACTAATACGCCGAGGATCAATAGCTGGATTTTCCCTGCGCCAGCCAATCCTGAAAAGTTATGTATGTATTCAGCAGGAAATAAAATCACCCATAAAAGAAGCAGAGAGAAAACACCCGGTAACGAAATTAAAGATATTTTGCGCATACGCAGTAATTCGAATAATGCGATAGAAGCCATGATGTACATCAAGAGCAGATAAGGCACACCGCCAACGATAACCATTGGCAAAAAAATCAACATCGCGATAACAGCGGTTATAACACGTTGTTTCATAAACATACATCACCTTTAAATTCCGCCAAAGCGGCGGGATCGATTTTGATAATGTTCGATCGCATCAAGGAATAAAAATTCATTGAAATCGGGCCAGAGGCACTCGGTAAACCAAAATTCTGTATAAGCGAGCTGCCAGAGCATGAAATTGCTGAGGCGGATCTCACCACTTGTTCGTATCAATAAATCTGGATCGATAAAATCCTTCGTCATTAGGTAATTAGCGAAGGTCTGTTCCGATAAATCATTTTCGTTAATTTTACCATGTTTGATATCAACGACTAAGTCTTTGACCGCGGTGAGGATTTCAGCCCTTCCTCCATAGTTCAGGGCAAAATTTAATACCAAGCCCGTGTTTTTTGCGGTTTTTTTGATCGCATAATCAACGGCCCTTAAGGTATGATCGGGGAGACCTTCACGTTTACCGATCATGGTGATTTTCACGTTTTTTTCCATCAATTCCGGTAAATAGGTATCGAGAAATTCTTCCGGGAGCTTCATCAAGTAATCTATTTCCTGTTTAGGCCGTTTCCAATTTTCCGTGGAAAAAGCGTATAAGGTGAGGGCTTTTATGCCCAGATCGTTGGCCACGATCGCGATTTTTCTAACAACCTTCATTCCCTCATGATGTCCGGCAACCCGGGGCAGTGAACGTTTTTTCGCCCATCGTCCGTTTCCGTCCATTATGATGGCGACGTGGTGGGGGATTTTTTTCTTTTTGATCTTCTCTATACGTCTATTAAGGGTAAGTTCCTTCTTTTTGCGAAATAATGTATTATGAAACATGTTCCTTCCTCCAATTTTCTAGGGCAGAGAGAATAACGAAAGGACTCGTGATTCTATAAAGTCAGGGTTCATTTAGTTTATCTTACTTCAATTTATCATACCAGAACTACTCGCAAGCTGCCTAATGTTTGGACAAAATTTTCGTAGAAAAAACCGACCTCCAGCCATAATAAGAAAAACCCCTGCTGTAAGAGGGGCTTTATAAATAATTTCGTTCGCACACTTACACTTCCATGATTTCCGCTTCTTTTTCTTCGGTCAATTTATCGATTTTAGCGATAAATTCATTGGTGAGCTTTTGTATATCATCGGTGTAGCTGTGCAATTCATCTTTAGAAATCTCACCATTTTTTTCCATTTTCTTCAATTCGTCATTAGCATCCCGACGAATATTACGAACTGCGACGCGCGCTTCTTCAGAGACTTTTTTAACTACTTTCGTTAACTCACGGCGCCGTTCTTCTGTGAGTGGTGGAAGCACAATGCGAATCACGTTTCCGTCTGATGTGGGATTGACGCCGAGATCGGACTTTAAAATCGCTTTTTCCATCTCATCAATTACCGATTTATCGTACGGTTGGATCACGAGCATACGCGGTTCGGGTACAGAAATTCCGGCTAATTGGTTGATCGGGGTGGGCACACCGTAATATTCAACCGTCACCCGATCCAGAAGCGACGCATTAGCCCTGCCGGCACGGATCGTTGCCAACTCGCGGGTGTACGCTTGAACCGCTTTATTCATTCTTTCCCGTGTTTGTTTTAATAGATCATCGATCATGATTTTTCCCCCTTACGATCGTTCCGATTTTTTCTCCGGTAACTGCCCGTTTAATATTTCCTTCTTCCATGATAGAAAAGACGATAAGCGGTATATCATTGTCCATGCAAAGGGATGAAGCGGTCGAATCCATGACCTGGAGGCCGTATTGGATCACTTCCAGGAACGATAATTCGCTGTATTTTTTCGCGTTCTTATCTTTCATCGGGTCGGCGGTGTAAACACCATCCACATTATTTTTCGCCATTAAAATTACCTCGGCTTCGATCTCGGCAGCGCGTAATGCTGCTGTCGTATCGGTGGAAAAGTACGGGTTCCCTGTTCCAGCGGCGAATATGACGACCCGTTTTTTCTCAAGATGGCGGATGGCCCGACGGCGAATGTAAGGTTCCGCCACTTGGCGCATTTCGATCGAAGTTTGGACACGGGTTTCCACACCCAATTGTTCCAGGCTGTCTTGTAAAGCCAGCGAATTCATCACCGTGGCTAGCATGCCCATGTAATCGGCGGTAGCCCGGTCCATCCCCATCTCACTACCGATCTTCCCCCGCCAGATATTTCCACCACCGACGACGACGGCGATTTCTACGCCCATTTTATGAACTTCCTTTATCTGTTCGGCGATGGATTTAATAACAGATGGATTGATCCCGAACCCTTCATCGCCTGCAAGAGCTTCGCCGCTCAGTTTTAAGACGACACGTTTGTACTTAGGCTGTGACATAAAATCCCCCACTACTTTATTTCATTTGCCGATTTCGACTATAAACCTTCCCCGGTTAGTCCAAATTACTTATAGATTTTGGAAAAGGTTGACGAACGGGATCTTTGTTCGTCAACCTGATTTCTTTATTCTTTCATTTGTTTCCGGACTTCTTCGGCGAAGTTTTCTTCCCGTTTTTCGAGACCTTCACCGACTTCGTAGCGAACGAAGGTTTTGACCGTAGCGTTGTGGGATTCTACGAACTTGCTTACCGTCAAATCAGGGTCTTTAACGAATTTTTGTTCTATCAAGCAGACTTCTTCAAAGAATTTATTGAGGCGTCCAGCAACGATTTTTTCTACAATATGCTCAGGTTTTCCTTCATTCAATGCTTCTTTTTTGAGAATTTCTTTTTCATGATCGATTTCTCCTTGCGGTACGTCTTCCCGTCTCACATATTTTGGATTGAGTGCAGCTACATGCATGGCCACATCTTTGGCAACATTTTCATCCGTTGTTCCTTCGAGCAATGTTAATGCAGAAATTCGCCCCCCCATGTGCTGGTAAGCGCCAAAAGCATCATTATCTGTTTTTTCAAGAATAGCGAAACGACGTAAAGTGATCTTCTCACCAATTTTTGCGATCGCGGCGTTGATGAACTCACTCACGGTTGAACCGTCTTCCATTTTTTGCTCTAATGCTTCATCTACAGATTCTGGTTTATTCTTCAATAAATGGTTTGCCAAATCCTCGACATAACCGAGGAACAGATCGTTTCTAGCAACGAAGTCGGTTTCCGCATTAACTTCTAAGATTACGGCCGTGTTGCCATCCACTTTGATCGTGGTCACACCTTCAGCGGCGATTCGATCGGCTTTTTTCGCTGCGCTGGCAATACCTTTTTCCCGTAGATAGTCAATCGCTTTATCGAAATCGCCATTCGTTGCCTGCAATGCTTTTTTACAATCCATCATTCCGGCACCGGTTTTTTCACGTAATTCTTTAACCATTTTTGCGGTGATTTCCATCATAGTTCCTCCTTAATATGCTTCAGATTCGCTGCTCGTGCACAGCTATGTATAATCATAAGGTTTAAAATCTGAAAAAAAGGTGATAAGGGCTTTCCCACTTATCACCTGATTTCATCTCCCTTAATTACTCGGCTTCAACGGCTTCGGCTTCTTCTTGAATCTCAGCTTCTTGTTCCGTATTCTCTTCCGGATTCACTTCAGTTTCTTGAACGGATTCTCCCTGTCTTCCCTCGATGACAGCATCGGCGATCTTGCTCGTGATTAAACGAACAGCACGAATCGCGTCATCGTTAGCAGGGATGACATAATCGATCTCATCCGGATCGCAGTTTGTATCCACCATCGCAACGATAGGAATATTTAATTTCCGGGCTTCTTGCACGGCAATACGTTCTTTGCGTGGATCGACGATAAAGATGGCATCCGGATATTCGGTCATTTCTTTGATTCCGCCGAGGAATTTTTCCAATCTTTCTTTTTCCCGTTTTAACACGAGAACTTCTTTTTTCGGAAGAACTTCGAATGTTCCGTCTTCTTCCATTTTTTCAATTTCTTTCAAACGTTCGATCCGTGTTTTGATCGTTTGGAAGTTTGTTAATGTCCCACCGAGCCAACGTTGGTTCACGTAGAACATGCCGCAACGAGTGGCTTCCTCTTTGATGGCATCTTGCGCCTGTTTTTTCGTACCGACAAATAGAACTTTTCCGCCTCGGGCGGCCAGTTCACGGATGAAGTTGTAAGCAACATCCATCATTTTGACTGTTTTTTGTAGATCAATTATATAAATGCCGTTTCTTTCCTGGAAAATGTATTGTTTCATTTTCGGATTCCAACGGCGTGTTTGGTGACCGAAGTGGACACCTGCTTCGAGCAATTGCTTCATTGATACAACTGACATGAAATGTATTCCTCCTATTTTTATTGGTTTGCCTCCGCCCATATCTTCTTCAGACGGTACTATATCCCATGGATATAGCACCTCCGTCTGAATCCATGGGCGTGTGTATTCACACCAGAACTACTATAGCACAACATGTTTTAACATTCAAGGCAGGAAATAGAAAAAATCATGACGATTTATTTCTACGCCTTCTTACCGGACGAATTTCTTCTTTCATTCTTTCACATTTTTCGCATGTATATTCATGAGCGCCGGTGTGAATTTTATGAGGAGTTCGATCTCTGTTTTCCCGCGATCTAGGGCTTTGGCGATTTCCGCAATTGAATAACCCTCCTTTAAATATGTTGCGATCTTTTCCACATCGTCTTGATAGTTCTCAATAGAAGACTTCTGCTTTTCTTCCTTTCCGGTAGCAGGAACCTGTTCTTCATCAAGGGGAGTCTTTTCCTCCGGGTTCGGGTCATCTTTTAGAAAAGGTTTTTCTTCGAATGAGGTTTCTTGCTTTTCGCGTTTGTCCGAACTGTTTTCCTTTTCCAGTAAGCGGGTGAAATCTTCAATAAACCGTTCATTTTCTTCCCGGATTTCGAGGAGAAATTCATCCATTAGCTCAACAAATTTTTCGTTAAGCTCTTCGTATTGCCGTTTGAGCTCATCCATTTGTTTTTGGCGTAAGAAAAGTAACAATAAGCCGGATAAAGCGATGATGACAAGGATAAAATTGATAATTAAAAGACCGTTCATGACAACCTTCCTTTAACCACTAGTGTCGACGAATTTTCCTTTATACGGGTGAGGAGATTTTTTGTCGTTTTTGGTTTGTCTGCGTCGTTCCTGTTTTCTTTTGGGAGCATCGCGCCCTTCTTCATCGGTTCGCAAAGATAACTTCCCCGTTTCCTCTCTGCGGAGGACGGTTTTTGTCTTTTGTTCTTCCTGCTTTTGCACGGTATGCGCAGCGTGTATGTTCATCAATTGCGCTTCACGATTCATCTGTTCTTGAACTTTACTTACTTGATTCGCCCTTTGTACAGCGATCTGCATATCGATATTTTTCAAGCTCATGATGATCCCGCCCCTACAAATCCATCATGTTCCGGAGTTTTTTCACCGCTTTCGTATGAATTTGCGAAATTCTTGATGTCGATAAATTCATGATATGCCCGATTTCCGTCAACGTCAGCTCCTCTTTATAAATAAAGCTGAGAACAAGCTGTTCTTTTTCATTTAATAATTTGATTTTTTCGGCCAGCTCTTTTACCGTTTCCGAATATAAAAGTTCTTCCTCGGGATCTTTTACCTTATCATCCCGAATGGAAAAACCCTTTCCTTCGCCATTCTCTTCATCCGGTTGGTGCTCGTTGAGCGATAAGATGTTGGCAAAATACATTTCATCCATAAGGGTCTGGACTTCTTCAACGTTCATCCCTGTTTCTCGGGCCACCTCTTCCGCTGTCAATGAACGGCTGAATTTTTGTTCCATACGTGCGATCGTTTCTTCCAATCTGCGAACTCGTTCTCTCGTTTTGCGGGGGAGCCAGTCTTCTTTACGTAGCCCGTCCAGGATCGCCCCGCGGATCCGGAAAGAAGCGTAGGTAGCAAATTTCAAATCCCGATCTATGTCATAATTTTCCAGCGCCTCATAAAGGCCGGTTAATGCAAGGCTCATAAGTTCTTCCCTCTCCACTGATCTGGGGACTGTGCGGGCCATTTTATCGACGATCTTCTGTACTAACGGCATATATCTGCGGACAAGGGCATTTCCCGCTTCCTGATTTTGCTTAGTTTGCCATTCAATAAAAAGTTGTTTTTCATCAAGCGCTTCATACCGATCGAATGTTTGATTTTGTTCTGAACGGTACAACATGGTCTCCCCTCCTCATCTTTTCTCCGGCACGTTACAAATCCTCCGTCAAATAACCGAAATCCCTTTATTGACCGTGCGAATAACGAGTTCGCCTGTTTCCGGATTGAATTGTATCGTGCGACCACTGTTGCCGCCAACATCCGCGGCAACGATCGGAATCTCCAGGGCGTGTAGATGCCTTTTGACCGCTTCGACATTCCTGGGACCGATTCGCATGAGCTGACCGGCACCGTATGCCTTAAACATCTGGGCGCCACCGGCCAGCTTTGCTTTTAATTTCCAATAAGGGCTCCCGGCTTTCTCAAGCATTTCAATCAATGCCGGAATCGCTGTGTCGGCGTACTTGGCGCGATTGAGTGATTTTTGGCGTGCCAGTGATGAATCGGGAAGCATGATATGGGCCATACCGGCCTGTTTCTGCGAAAGGTCGTATAGAACAACACCAACACAAGAACCGAGTCCTGATGTACGCAGCGTGTCGGGAGCCCTGGCGATATTCATATCCGCGATCCCGACCTGGATGATCGTTCCTGCCGTTTTCATACATCCTGGACTCCTAATTGCGAAAAAATGCGAGTCAAAGAATCGGGGGACGGAAGCAAAAAGATATGACCGCGCATCGTCTCGGTTACTTGCTTTGAATCCTCTACGATGATTTCCGCATCGATAGCCAGGGCGTAATCGGCGACCCGCGATATCTCGATCAAACCAAAACTGATGATGGCGCCGAACATATCGATCGCCACCTCGGGGACGGAAGGTGTGATCTGTAAATGTAGAAAGTCACTAAGGGCGGTTAAATATGAACCTGCCATAATATTGCCAATCTCTTGATACGCGGATACGGCTAATTCGGAAAACGGTGGCTCAGCGAAAGAAAAATCCTCCGGTACAAGTTCCTGGACGAATTTTGTCGCTTCAAAGACAGGTAGTACAAAAAACATCGTTCCACTAACATCACCAGAAAAAGTCAAAAACACGCTGGCAACAACATTTTCCGTACCACCGGCCAGTTCCATGATCTCGTTAAAGGCAGAAAGATGAACATCCGGTACATTCATGGTAATTTTTTTACCGATCAGCTGGGATAGTGCATTCGCCGCGTTACCGGCGCCGATATTACCTACTTCTTTTAAAATATCTTTTTGTAAATCACCGATCGCCAGATTTCCCTCATGATGTTGCTTCATGATCCGCATCTCCCGTCAGTTCCAGGATTTGCCGTAAATCGAGTAAAATGATCAACCGATCCTTGAGATGGACGACCCCTTCAATAAAATTCTGGCTTTTCATCCCGATCACTTCGGGCTGTTCTTCAAATTCAGCGGTTGAAAATTTCAGCACGTCATTCGCCGCATCCACGATAAAACCAGCAATGATTCCTTCGTAGTCGATGATGAGGATGCGCGTTTTTTCAGAAATCGGCGTTTCTTCAAAAGCAAAGCGGCAGCGGAGATCCAGCACCGGAACAATAATCCCGCGCAGGTTCATCACACCTTTAATATATGGTTTCACGTTCGGGACGCGGGTGATCGCGCTCACCTTTTCAATCGAAGTAACATATTCAACCGGCAATCCGTATTCTTTTCCACCCACGGTAAAAACAACGATCTCGCCCGCCATTGTGATAGGACTTGCTTGCTGATTCTGTACCATGGAATTACCCCTTTCGTGATAGGTGCTCTTTACGAGTTCCACCCTGAATCCGGGACCATTTTTTATTTAATCAAAGCATTACAATCGATGATCAAAGAAACGTGCCCGTCACCGAGTATCGTCGCACCGGAGATCGCAAAAACATCTTTTAAATAGTTTCCCAAAGATTTTAAGACCACTTCTTGTTGGCCGATAAAATCATCCACAATTAAGGCGGCTAATTTTTCACCTTTACGGACGATAACGATCGCGATCCGACCATCGGATCTCACGCTCGTTTCGGGAACTTGAAAAATATCTTTCAATGAGAGAAGCGGGATGATTTTCCCCCGAAAATCGATAACAGGACGATCATGAGCGAATCGAATCTGATCTTTTTCAATAAGAGCTGTTTCAACGATCGAGGTTAAAGGAATGCCGTATTTTTCATCCTGAACCTGTACTAACAGGACAGAAATTATCGACAGCGTCAATGGTAATTGAATTATAAATTTCGTTCCTTTTCCGGGTTCTGAGGATACCGTTATGATTCCTCCGAGTGATTCGATCGTTTTTTTTACAACGTCAAGTCCCACACCACGACCGGAAATATCGGAAACTTTTTCGGCAGTGGAAAAACCGGAAGCGAAAATCAATTCATATATTTCTTGATCCGTCAATCGATCACTTTCTTCATGGGAAACGGTACCTTTTTCTAATGCTTTTTGCAAAACTTTGTCGCGATCGATGCCTGCACCATCGTCCTCAACTTCAATGAATACATGGTTCCCGCTATGATAGGCTTTTAATAAGATCTTGCCCTCCTCTGGTTTCCCGAGGGCCTTTCGTTCTTCCGGCATCTCGATCCCGTGATCGGCGGAGTTGCGCAAAAGATGGATGAGGGGATCACCGATTTCATCGATCACAGTCCGATCGAGTTCGGTATCCTGTCCAGTTATTTCCAGACGGATCTTTTTACCTAATTCTCGGGATAGCTGCCGGATCATTTTCGGGAAGCGGTTAAAAACCATCTCGATCGGCACCATGCGGATGTTTAAGATATTAGTCTGTAAATTGCTTGTAACCCGCGAGATCTTTTCAACGGTTTCCATCAATTCTGGATGATCGATTTCTGAGGCGATTTGCTCCAGGCGACCGCGATCGATAACAAGCTCTTCAAACAAGTTCATGACGGAATTCAAGCGGTCAATATTAACGCGAATCGTCCGCTGTAAGTTTGCGTTCTGTTTTTTTACGAATTCATGTTTTGTAGACGGTTCTTCGCTTACTGTTGGATTGATTTCTTCAACAGACGCCTTTCGTTTATCGGACTCTCCTGTAAAAAGAGTTGGTTCCAGTATTAAAACCTCAACTTCCTGAATTTCGGAGATACCGAGTACCGTATCCCGAAGCGTTTGTTCTTCCTCTTTCGTCAATAAAGTAACCGTGAATTCTTGCTCGAATTGTTCCGCTTCCAGATCTTCAACCGGCGGGACCGCTTTAATGATTTCACCTATTTTTTCCAGCGCGTCAAATACCAAATACGCCCGGGCTGATTTCAGGAGGCAGTCTTCTCTTAAAGTCACGGTGATCTCGTAAGCGCGAAATCCTTGTTCATACGATTGCTCGATAACCGTACGTTCAAATTCATCGTATGTCAGACGACTTTTCTTTACCGGAGACAATCCTGGATTTTCTGGCGAGGGTTTTTCTTTTCCGCCAATTTCCTGGAGTTTATGGATAATACCTGTTACATCTGCGCTACCATCTCCACCTTGGACAATGGAGTCCAGCATCGTTTCTAAATAATCCAGCGCCTCAAATAAAAGATCGAGGATATCTACAGAATATGCGATCTCTTCATTGCGAAGAGCATCGAGAACATTCTCCATTTGATGGGTTAAATTAGCCATATCTTCAAAGCCCATCGTTGCGCTCATGCCTTTTATCGTATGGGCAGAGCGAAAAATCTCCTGGATGAGCTCTTTATCGCCAGGATTCCGTTCCAATTCTAGTAACTGGTTATTACAATTTTGCAAATGTTCTCGAGCCTCTTCAATGAACAGGGATAAATATTGATCCATTTCCATCATGTCCACCCCAAATACACCTTTTTATGAATGATCTCCGCGATCATCTCTAATCGAGCTATTTGATCGACATACCCGGTTTCAATAGCCGCTTTCGGCATGCCGAATATGACGGCCGTCTCCCGGGCTTCGGCAATCGTATACACATGACCTTTTTTCTTTAATTGTATCAAACCCTCTGCTCCGTCCGAACCCATTCCCGTTAAAAAAACAACGATTTTCCGATAATCGGTGACAGTGGTCATCGACTCTAAGAGACTATCAAAAGCCGGCCTTAATCCCTTTCGCGGTGGGTCCAGTGTGAGACGTGCGCTTAACTGCCCGTAGCGTTCCGCGATTTTCAAATGATATCCACCAGGAGCAATGTACACTTGACCCTTATTTAACGGTTCCCCCTGTTCTGCTTCTTTAACGGGTAAAGAAATCGTCTGATTCAGGCGTTCTGCTAGCAATCTTGTAAATTTAGGTGGCATATGCTGAACGACTACGACGGGGGCGGGGAGATCACCTGGTAATTTTCTGAGAACCTCTTCCAGGGAACGTGGACCGCCGGTAGAACAACCGATCAGAACGATTGTTTTCTCTTGTTCCGGTTCATCATATTGGATATCGATCTTTAGGCATTCCTCCCTTGAACGAACTCCCTTTAAGGAACGAATATTCGCATCACGAGCGGTTAATATTTTCTTGATCAGATCGTTCTTCCAGGCGGTGATTTCATCCTGATTACGGCTTTCTACTTTCGGAATAAAATCACATGCTCCTTTTTCCATCGCCTCAAACGTGATCGCGGCACCTTTTTTCGTCCAGCTGCTTAACATGATAACAGGAAGTGGAAATTCTTGCATGATCCTTTCCAGAGTTTGCAAACCGTCCATGATCGGCATTTCGACATCGAGGGTTACGACATCGGGTTTTAACGTTTTGATTTTATTCAACGCATCGATACCGTTTTTCGCTGTACCGATCACTTTAATCTCAGGTACATCCTGTAATAGATTCGTCAGCCAGACCCGCATGAAGGTGGAATCATCGACGATCAGAACTTTAACGGGAACCATGGAAATCCCTACCTTTTTAATAAATACGTTTGTAATTTCCATAAAAAGGAAGAAGGTTCTTTAACCATATCTACCGGCTCATTTTCATAATGTTGCAAAAACAGACGAACGAGCTGGGTCATTTGCCGCGCGCTTGAGCTAAGGGGGTTGTACATCAAAAAGGGTATTTGTTTTTTCACCGCTATCGCGATATGCTTATCTTCTGGAATAAAGCCAGCGATTTTCCCTTCACAGCCCAAAAAATGGTGCATCGTTTTTTGAATACGTCCTAACACATCCTCATTTTCACGAGCATTTTTCATCCGGTTACCAACTAAATGTAAATTCACATCCCGGGTCTTCAACACGATGTACTTGATGGCAGAATAGGCATCCATGATAGATGTGATTTCCGGGGTAATGATGACAAAAATATGGTCGATCGCACTGAGAAAATGTACGCGCTCATCGTCCATTCCGGCACCAATGTCAAAAAGGATGTAATCGTACTCTTCTAACAGCACATACAATTGCTGGATAAAAAATTCAATGCGCTCTCGGTCCAATTGAATCGATTCATTCAGACCTGTGCCACCACTTATAATCTGGATCCCACCAGGCCCCGGCGCGATAATTTCTTTTAACGGATAATGGTATTTGAAGAAATCCACTATGGAACGTTCTGTCGTGACACCGGCAAGAAGCTCGATATTTCCCATTCCGATATCGAGATCAAAAACCAAAACCTTTTTCCCGAACCGTGCCAAAGCAATGGCGAAATTCAGGGAAAAGATCGATTTCCCCACACCGCCTTTACCACTTACGATGGCGATCGTCTTCGCTGTCTGTCGCTTTCTTTTCATTTTTCTTCGTAACGATTGAGCCTGATCCGTCATGACCGAACAGCTCCTGTTATTTGTTGAACAATCCACTCCGGTTTAGCCTTGACGATATCATCAGGAACTTCCTGGCCTGTTGTGACATAGGCAACGGGTTTTTCAAACGCGAGCGGCAGATTATACAGGGATCCGAACGATCTCGTTTCATCGAATTTCGTGAAAATAAAGCCATCGATTGGAACATGAGTGAACTGTTCATAAACTTCGCGGGCATCATCTTCTTTCATTGTCAACGATAAAACGAAATACGTTTCCATCTCATCATATCCGTCGAACCAACGCAGTAAATCTTTCACATGTTCCGGTTCAAAATAATTGCGACCGACAGTATCGATCAACACCCGGTCACAATGGGCGCTATGAGCAAGTGCACGATTAAAGTCGCTCTTTTCATAACAAACATGTACAGGAACATTTAATATCTCACCGTATGTCTTCAACTGTTCGACCGCACCAATTCGGTATGTATCGATCGTGATAAGGGAAATTTTTTCCTTTCGTTCCAGGACGAAGTGGGCAGCGATTTTTACCAATGTCGTAGTTTTGCCCACACCGGTTGGGCCGATGAGACAAAGATATTTTTTTTGATGTTGGGGCTGCCAGGAAATAGGAATGGACCGTAATTCTTGTAATAAAAAGTCGCGCACCCCCCGTACCGCTTCTCCTTCTGACATGCGTCCGTTTTTTTGATAATATTCCGGTAATACGTTCCTTGCCAATTTTTTATAGTCAAGCTCGACTCCATGCTGTCGAAGACGCGTGAGAATGGGGCGGTAAATGTCGGGAAATACGTTTTGTCTTTCATCTTGCGACTGTTCGGATAATTGACGCACGAGTCGTTTTAATTCAGCCAACTCTTTGCGTAATTCATCGGGATCATTATTCGGTGGCGCTGTTATGTGATTCCTGGTAAAACCTTCAGCCTGTTTTCTATAATGATAGGACTGTTCGGAAGTCGATTGGCTTTGACGTATGGACGGCAGCTCATCGAGCGCCGCGATCACCTCAACTTTTTTCTTCTTGAAAAGCCCCATGAAGCCCTCCGTCTCCACCGGGCGCGAATTGAGGATAACCGCATCCTGCCCTAGATCTTCCCTAACGAGTTTGAGCGCTTCCGGCAAAGTTTTGGCTACATATTTTCTGATCTTCATGACATGGTCACCATCCCGACACTTTGAACTTCTACAGTTGGTTCGAGCTCATTATAGGACAGAACGGGAACCTGCGGGAAATATCGTTCGATTAAGGAACGGACGTACATACGGATGGCCGGAGAACAGAGAATGATCGGATTCTCCCCGCGAGCGGATAGTTGCTCGAATTGGTGCGCCATATTCTGTATGATCTTCTCGCTTTTTTCCGGTTCAAGGGCGAGATAATTGCCATATTCTGTTTGCTTGACGCTCGATTGAATCGCCTGTTCCACCTCAGCGGAAAGGGTGATCACTTTAAGCGGTCCCTCATCCGTCTTGTACTGTTTCGTAATTTGTTTAGAGAGGGCTTGCCGCACATATTCTGTCAAAATATCCGTGTCCGTGGTGATTTTACAAAAGTCTGCGAGCGTCTCGAATATCGTCGGTAGATTACGGATTGAAACACGTTCCCGGAGAAGATTGGCGAGCACTTTTTGAATATCGCCGACCGATAATGGATTCGGTGTCACTTCTTCTACCAATATCGGATACGATTCTTTTAAGTGATCAATCAACTGTTTCGTTTCCTGACGTCCGAGTATATCCGCAGCATGTGCCTTCAACACTTCGGTTAAATGGGTGCTGATCACCGTTGGCGGATCGACGACGGTGTACCCGGCATCTTCAGCGATCGGTTTAATCTCTTCGGTAATCCATTTTGCCGGGATCCCAAAGGCGGGGTCTACCGTATCGATCCCGATCACGCGCGGATCATCCATACCCGGACTCATGGCAAGATAATGGTCAAGAAACACATGGCCCCGCGCTACTTCATCCCCCTTGATTTTGATCCGGTATTCGTTCGGTTCAAGCTGGATATTGTCGCGGATTCGCACGGTAGGTATGACCAGTCCGGTTTCGATCGCGAGCTGACGGCGGATCATCACAACGCGATCAAGCAGGTCTCCACCTTGATTTGTATCGGCGAGAGGAATGAGGGCATAGCCGAATTCGAATTCAATCGGATCAATATCGAGTAAACTTAGCACGTTCTCCGGTTTCTTCATTTCTTCTTCCATTTGCTCTTCTTCGACTACATCCTCATCAGTAACCACCGGGGTTTTTTGGGCAGAAATTTTATAACCACCATAAATTAATAGTCCGCTGATCGGAATCGTCACCAAATCTGGAATCGGTGTGAATAGCCCGAGTAAAAAGATTGTTACACCGGTGACATAGAGCATCTTCGGGTATGCCATTATCTGTGCAAGGACATCGCGGCTTAAGTTTTCCGTCGAAGCCGCACGAGTTACGATTACGGCCATCGAAGTGGACATGAGTAATGCTGGAATCTGCGTCACCAAACCGTCCCCGACCGTTAACCGGGCGTATTTATCAACGGACTCTGCAAAGCTTAACCCGTCAGTCAGCATCCCGATAATGATGCCGAAAATCAAATTAATAAATACGGTGAGAATACCGGCGATGGCGTCCCCTTTGACGAATTTACTGGCACCGTCCATCGCTCCATAAAAATCAGCTTCCCGGGAAACCTCTTCCCGGCGACGGCGCGCTTCCTGTTCAGAAATCAAGCCTGCATTTAAATCCGCATCGATACTCATCTGTTTTCCGGGCATGGCATCGAGGGTAAAACGGGCAGATACTTCCGCAACCCGTTCGGCACCGCGGGTGATGACGATGAAATTGATAATCACGAGAATGAAAAAGATGACGAGACCAACCAGTATATCGCCACCCACGACAAACGAACCAAAAGTACTGATCACACCCCCCGCTTCACCCCGGGATAGGATCGAACGGGTCGTCGACACATTGAGACCGAGGCGGAAAAGCGTCATCAAGAGCAGGAGAGATGGGAATATGGAAAATTCCAGGGCATGATGAATATTCATGGTTGTTAATAAAATCAATAATGAGAGTGAGATATTGATGATAAGTAGGATATCGATCAGTGTCGGTGACAGAGGTAGGACGAGCATGATGATGATCATGATGACCCCGACAAGTACCGTTAAATCTTTTGATAAATCTTTCAAGGACATGGACCTTCTCTCCTAAACTATGAAAATTGCCGTTATACTTTGCCTTGCATACGATATACATAGGCGAGGATTTCCGCGACGGCCTTGAAAAACTCTTCGGGGATGGCAGCCCCGATATCTGTTGCCGCATACAAAGCTTGCGCCAGTGGTTTATTTTCCACAATCGTGACATCGTGTTCGCGGGCAACTTCTTTTATTTTTAGCGCCATATAATCGACCCCTTTAGCCACACAGACCGGGGCATCGTGCTCTTCTTCATCGTACTTTAAACAAACCGCATAGTGGGTCGGGTTCGTAATGACAACATCAGCCTCAGGAATTTCTTCCAGCATTCTTCTGCGTGCCAGCTCCCGTTGGGTTTGCCGAATTCTTGATTTGATTTCAGGATTCCCTTCGATATTCTTATATTCTTCCTTCACTTCCTGTTTGGACATACGGATACTCCGTTCAAATTCGAGCTTTTGATACGCGTAATCGAGGATACCGATCGCAACTAATCCGATCGCACTATAAAGGCCCATTTTAACGATCAATTCACCCATGACCGTTATGATTCCCCGGGGAGGAACAAAAATGAGATCGAGTAACTCGTGAAAATGGTTTTTGAGAAAAACGAAGACGATTGAAGCGATGATCGTAATCTTCAGCATGGATTTCACTAATTCAACAAGAGCCCGTAGCGAAAAAATTCGTTTCGCGCCGTTGATCGGATTGATCCGCTCCCCCTTCATCTTCAACGGTTCCGCGACGAACATAACCCCTACTTGTACGAAATTTGCCAGGATCGCGGCAACAAACGCCGCCAAAAAAACCGGTAATAGGATGATCATTATATCGATGAGGAGACCGGCGGCAAGGCGAACGATGTTATCTGCGGTGATGGGATAAAAGATGTATTGATCGAACGTATCATAAAAAACACCGATCATTCCTTCTACAAGGGAAGAGGTGGCGAAGGATAGAGTCATAAAGACGATGAAAAAGACAAAGGCGGATACTAATTCCTGACTTTTTGCCGTCTGACCTTTCTTGCGCACATCTTCCCGTTTTTTCGGTGTCGCTTTTTCTGTTTTATCATCTGCTGCAAAAAATTGCAGATCGATGCTATACATGGCGCCAATCCCCCCGGATATCACCCGATCAGGAGCATGAAATCCCTGATCGCATAAAGCAGGATATCGAACAATTTTTCCATCGAGAAAACCATGACCCCGATTACGAGAAATAAAAGGATAAAGCCGCTTAAAATTTTCACTGGAAAACCGACGTTAAATATGTTTAATTGCGGCACGGTCCGGGCGAGAATTCCTAGAGCAATATCGAGCATCAAGATACTTGCCACAATCGGTATCGCCAGTTGCACGGCTATTAGAAACATAATGGCAAAACTTCGGGCTATGAACGCGATCACGCTCGTATCGGCGAAATGAATCGCGATTTCGGTCAACGGGATAAATTGATAACTATTATAGATAGCATCAATCAATAAATGATGTCCGTCGGTTGCCAGTAAAAATAACATCGCGAATATGTATAAATACTGACCGGTAATGGGACTTTGTGCACCGGTTAGCGGGTCAATAACATTCGCCATCGCGAAACCCATTTGAAAATCGATGATCCCACCGGCAGTCTGAATCGCTCCCATCATGATCATCGCGATTAAGGCGATCATCAGACCGACAAGCGCTTCTTTTACAACTAGCAAAAGAAATAATCCATCGAGTGGTACCGGTTCGGGGGTTTGCGCGAAATAAACGGCGAAAGCGATAAATAGCGACAGACCCGTCCGTACCAAAGAGGGTACATTCCGATATGAAAAGATGGGAACGATCAAGAAAAACATCGCTACACGAACAAAGATTAAGAGAAAGACGGGAAATTGGGTCACGAACTCTTGCATGTTATCATCCTATGAATCGCGTTAAATTGGAGAATACGGCTGTGGTGAAATTCACCAAATATTCGACCATCCAGGGTCCGAATAAAACGATCCCTATTAGTACGGCAATAATTTTCGGGATAAAAGATAAGGTTTGCTCTTGAATTTGGGTCATGGCCTGTAAAATACTGATGATCAGGCCCACTCCCAGCGCGATGAGCAGTAATGGTCCGGCCACCATTAAGATCGTCAAAACGCCTTGTTCAGCTAAATGCACCACATCACGGGCATTCACGGGGAATCACCTTCTTAATAACTTTGTAACAACGAACCGACCACAAGATACCAGCCGTCCACCAGGACAAAAAGTAAAATTTTAAACGGTAAACTGATCATTACCGGAGGCAACATCATCATTCCCATCGACATAAGAACGCTAGCGACAATCATGTCGATGACGAGAAAGGGAATGAAAATCATGAAACCCATTTGAAAAGCGGTTTTTAATTCACTGATGACGAAAGCGGGTATTAGTGCGGTCATCGGAATATCGTGTATCGTTTCCGGTTTTTCTGCACCAGAATAATTTAAAAACAACGCCAAATCCTTCTGCCGTGTGTGTTTGGCCATAAACTCCTTGAAAGGAATCGCCGCCCGTTCATATGCTTCTTCAAGTTGAATCTCGTTTGCGAATAACGGTTCCAGCGCCTCTTCATGCACCTTATGGAATGTAGGCGCCATGATAAAAAATGTGATAAATAGCGCAAGACCAATGATGATTTGTGTCGGTGGTGTTTGGTTCGTTCCTAAACTCGTCCGCACGAAGCCCAGAACGATCACAACACGGGTAAAAGACGTTAGCAGGATTAAGATCGCCGGTGCAAGGGATAAAACGGTCAATAAAAGTAATAGTTTAACAGATGTTGAGACAACTTCCGGATCTTGTGAATTAAAATAGCTGAAAAATTCATTCATGCCGGTTCCATTCCTTTTTCCGTCCCTTATCCAGAACTAGTTTTCTCTTGAGGACGATATCTTTCAATTGTTTTTGGAGCTCATGGTGAAAAGAAGTTTCCCGGTCGGCCCGCATCGTACGTTTTTCTTTTGGAAAAAAACCGAATCGCTGTAATAGGCTTCTGGCGCCTGAAACATCACCAGGTGCTTTTGGTAAATTTTGTAAAATAGCATCTACTTCATGCGGATCACTGATCTCCTTAAGAAGCGTGACGTTTTCACCAACACCTAAGACGAGAATCCGGTTGCCGATTTGCACAAATTGCACGGAACGATGGTTCCCTAAACCCGTCCCGCCGAGATTTTTTACCGCTTTTGTCTCCGTGATCTGAGAAGTTTTCTTTTGCAGCCATTTCAATACTAGAAGGAGCAGGGTGATCACGAACAGCAAAGCAAAAATGCTGCGAATGACATCCCCTGCGGAAACACCTACAGGTTCATCAGAAACCTCAACTTCCGTTTCCTGATTAAAATCCTCTGTCCCTTCACTTTTCTCAAACCATTCCTCGACACTTTCATTCCCATTTTCCGCTGCCACCATATCCAGGGGAAGTAAATGGAAATTTAAAAAGTATATGGCTAGTATCGAGAGCAATATTTTTTTAATTCGCATAAGCCGCCTCCTGTTCTGACTTCCTGTGGCAGCTGAAATCGCCAGCTAGTTTCCAATCGTTTTCCGGACTGCCTCCAGCACCCGATCTGCCTGGAAAGGTTTGACGATAAAGTCTTTCGCTCCGGCCTTAATCGCATCAATCACCATCGCTTGTTGCCCCATCGCTGAACACATGATCACCTTCGCGTTCGAATCGATTTCCCGGATTTTTTTCAGGGCCGTGATTCCATCCATCTCGGGCATGGTAATATCCATCGTGACAAGATCAGGACGTAATTCTCTAAATTTTTCTACCGCTTCTACACCATCCTGGGCTTCACCGACCACTTCATATCCATTTTTAACTAAAATGTCTTTAATCATCATGCGCATGAATGCAGCATCATCGACAATCAATATCTTATTTCCCATAGCCTTTCCTCCATCATTCCTTCATATTGTTGAGTCGTTCTTCTTGACTGCCAATTTCCGTTATGCGAACACCGAAATTTTCATCGATGACGACAACTTCCCCACGGGCGATCCGCCGGCGGTTGACGCAAATATCGACCGGCTCGCCAGCCAGTTTATCCAGTTCAATGATGGAACCAGGAGCAAGCTCCAGGATTTCCCTGACAAATTTTGTTGTCCTGCCCAATTCTACCGTTACTTGGAGCGGAATGTCGTAAAGCATTTCAAGATTTAGCGGTTTTTTTGCGACATCCCGCGTTTCGGTATCGAAATGGGAAAAGACTGCAGGACGCACCTTTTCTTCCTGTTGTTTTGGTTCGTGCTGTTCATAATCCCGCGCGGTCTCCGTCCGGGGTGCTGATTCAATCCTTGTTGTCGTCGTTGTTGTTTCTGTATCGACAGCAACTTCCGCTTCGTCGATTTGTTCAGCAGTACGACCCGCGGTCCCTCGGTTCAGTTCCGAAAGCAAACTTTTCGCAAAAGAAATGGGGAGAATTTGCATGATTTGCGAATCGATCAGTTCTCCCACGGTTAATTCAAAGGAAACTTTTACGACCGGATCCTCTCCAGGTATATTCTCAATCCCCACACCTTCCGGGATGTTGAGCATGTCAACTAAGGGTGGTGAAATCTCTACTCTCTTATCAAAAATCGTTGACATACTGGTAGCTGCCGAACCCATCATTTGATTCATCGCTTCCTGGAGGGCGGAAAGATGCAACTCGGTTAACTCGACCTGTTCCGGTTTTCCGTCGCCCCCCATCATCAAATCGGCGATCACCAGTGCATCGTACTCATTGATAATTAGCAAATTGGACCCGGAAAATCCTTTTGTGTAATCGACAACTACGGCCACATAGGGTTTGGGAAATTCATCTTCTAGTTTATTACGGGGTAAGACTTTCACATTCGGTGTCGTGATTTTTACTTTTTGATTTAATAATTGAGACAGAGCCGTTGCCGAGTTGCCGATCGAAATATTTCCGATTTCCCCCAGTGTATCCTTTTCTAGATCCGTGAAATATACTTCTTCATTATTTTCATTTTCATCCAGATTGACGGTTTCATCCAGTAAAGCATCGATTTCCTCCTGGGAGAGCTTTCCATTATCCTTCATCCTCTTCCCCCTCTCGGTATACATCCAAAATTTGCAGGGCTATTTTGTCGCGGAAAATCCCCGGTTGAGCTAGGAATTTTGGTTTATCGCCAATTTTGAGCAGGATCGGTTGGTCGATGGGTTGGTCAAGTTTGATCGAGTCGCCAACAGTTAAATTTAAAAATTCTTCAACGGTGATTTGCGACCTTCCCAGTTCAGCAACCAGTGGTAATTTCCCCTGCTTGATTTTTTCTTCCACATATGGGTACTTTTTCTTCTTTTCTTCTTTCTCCGTATGCATCCAGTAAGAAGCCGATAATTTCTGGATGATCGGTTCTAAAACCATATGGGGAATGCAGATATTGATCATTCCACTTGCTTCCCCGATCGCCGCGTTTAAGGAAATGACAACCACCGTTTCATTCGGAGAAACCATTTGTAAAAATTGCGGATTGACCTCGAAACCCGTTAATATCGGTTCGATGTCAACGATCGTTTCCCAGGCATCCTTTAAATGGTTGAAAGCATCGGAAAACAGATTCGTCATGATTTTTGACTCGATATCGGTCAACTGATCGATTTTATTCAAGCTTGTCCCCTCGCCACCTAATACGCGGTCAAGCATGGCGTAAGCGATATTCGGATTGATCTCGATCAAGATCTGCCCTTCTAAAGGTTTCAGCTCATAAAGATAAATGATGGTCATTTTCGGTATCGAGCGGATAAACTCCTCATACGGTATTTGATCGGAGGTTGCCACATTTATTTGTACATAGGTGCGCAACTTTCCAGAAAAATACGTCGTTAACAGGCGGGCAAGGTTTTCATGGACGCGTGTTAAGGTGCGGATTTGATCCTTAGAAAAACGGAGCGCCCGTTTGAAATCGTAAGTTTTTACTTTTTTCTCTTCTTCATCCTTCATGATTTCTTCCGGACTTACCTCACCTGTTGATAATGCCGATAGCAGGGCATCGATCTCGCTTTGCGATAGAATTTCTTCTGATGCCAAACAATCACCTCCCGCCCATACACCCGAGTAGTCAAAGAAATTTAAGGGTTATTTTGTTATTGAATGACTATAGAAGTGATATACACTTTAACAACTTTTCCCCTGGGCAAAACTTCATTGATCTGTTCTTTCAAATCATTTTCCAAACGGGTTTTTCCTTCGAGCCCTTCGAGTTCTTCACTTTCCAGGTTGGATAGATGTTTAATAATAATATTGTTCACCCGAAAATCGAGTTTCTCCAACTCGCTTTTTGTTTCCTCGCTATCGGTCTCAATTGTAAAAGAAACGCGGATATATTCATCCCCCAGCAAATTGGTTACGATTTCCGGGATCTCCAGAGAACTTTCAACAATTTCATCTACCGTCGGACCATTGACCGCTTCAGCTTGATGATTCAAATAGTAAAAATACGCAAAAGCAATGGCCCCAACAGATATCATGAGAAAAATAATGAATGTAAGCAATTTACTTCTCATGGTTCGTCACCTGTTGTTTCGTTGATAAAATCTGGATCTCTTTGTAAAATTCCTTAATCAAACGGATCAGTTCTTTATCACTTTCTCTAACAACGTACGTTTTGCCATTCGTTAAACGAATCGTCGTATCAGGAACGGCCTCCACGGTCTCAATATATAAGGCATTGATATAAAAAGGCTGGCCATTCAATCTCGTAACCTGAATCATCGCACTCTTCCAAATATGGGAAGATTCCCCTCCTTATATAAGGTGAAGGGGATGGGAATCCCCTTCCTTTAACTAGTTATTATCTTTTTAAGTTTACGAGCTCTTGAAGAATTTCATCTGAAGTGGTGATGATCCGTGCATTGGATTGGAAAGAGCGTTGGGCTACAATCATTTCCGTGAATTCCTCGGTCAGATCCACATTGGACATTTCTAATTTACCGCTGTTGATCGTGCCGTAAGTGCCCCCAGCAGCAACATATTCGGGTGCACCAGAGTTCTGTGATTCGACAAACAAGTTACCTCCGACCTTCGATAAACCTTCAGGATTATTAAAAATCGCTAAAGTTATCCTTTGACTATCATCTACACTTCCATCGCTTTTCTGAATGATTACACGACCATCAGGTGCAATACTAAATCCAGCGAAATCGTCATCGATCTCTATTCTTATTGGAGCACCAGGTTGATCCGGGTTAGAATCATCATAACCGCGTACTAGATAACCATCGGCGGTTACAAGATAACCATCATTATCCAGGTAAAAATTGCCGGCTCGGGTATAGTAAATTTGCTCCCCATCACTTACGACAAAATAGCTATTACCGCCGGAAATAGCAAGATCAAGAATGCGCCCCGTCGTTTGGATGCTCCCTTCTGTGAAAACCGTATCGATGGAACCGATTTCCATTCCGAGTCCTACTTGAATCGGGTTCGTTCCTCCCCGTTGACGAGTTCCTGCAGTTATTTCCGTCCCTTCAGATGCGGTAGCGATTGTCTGGCTGATCGCATCCTTAAATGTGATCCGACTTTTCTTATATCCATAAGTGTTAACATTGGCAATATTATTGGCGATCACGTCCAGTTTCGTTTGAAAATTTTTTAATCCACTGATTCCGGAATACATGGAACGTAACATGAACCATTCTCCTTTCAAAGATTTTTATCAACCGTTCTTTTCTTCACCCGCTTCTGTCGTTCCACGGGTACGCTCTCCTGTCAAGGTCCAGCGTTAATCGATCACAATAGTTCCATTGATATTTGTGAATATTTGCGAACCCGCTTCCTTACGATCCATGGCTGTAATCACCGTTTTATTCTTTGTGCTGACGATCAGTGCGGCATCATCCAGCAATACGAGGGAATCGGTAACTCCCTTTTTCCTCGCTTCATCCACTTTTTGCGTAATCAACTGCCAGCGTAGATCATCGATAAAAATGTCTCTTTGGATGATTCTTTTATAGGCGTGTTTACTAATTTTCAAGCCTTCTTGCTGAATCGCCTCTTGTAAATGTTCGGTAAACTTCGCTTTTACCTGTTTATCCGTCGTTACCGGGCGTGATTGGGGACCCCCCGATCTAACCGCACCGACAGGAGGAACGTATTTTCCATGTATGGACATTCCATTTATCCCTCCTTATTGGCTGGTTTTGCCCTGGCAATCAAGATGAGGTCCTCTTCGTGTACAGTTGTTATGGAGTCACCTTGTAGCTGGAATTCAATCTTTCCATCTTTCATTAGAACTGCCTGGATCGTTCCGGAAATGAATTCGTCATCCCGTCTTGCTTCAACAAAATAGCCAATTAAACGGCTCGCACGAGCGAGTATGTGTTTTTCTTCATCGACTGCGGTTTTGATCTCTTTAATATTTACCATCTCAATTTCTGTGCCATCATCCAGAGTGAAAACAGGACCATTGTGAGAAACTTCGATACTAACGATTTTTCCCGTCCCGCTAAACGATTCCCCGGTTGTTTCGTCATATTTTTCCCAGGCAACTACTTTGCCGATTAAGTGACTATATTGTAGTAAATGATTTTCCAGAGCAATCCCCGAAATGAACTGGAGTGACTCGTTCATTCCCAACAATTGCTCCAGTGTCGTAAACTGGGTAAGTTGTGCAATCATCTCTCTTTCATTGAGCGGGCTTAGCGGGTCCTGATTTTGCAACTCCACGAGTAGAAGTTTTAAAAAATCATCTTTACCAAGTACTTGTTTTGGTTCCCGGGGAGCTTGCAATGATGGCAAAAACCAGCTCGAATCGATCGTATTGGTCAAGGTCATCACCTAAACTTCATAGTTTACTAGAAAACGTTCAAAGTCAGTCTGTACCTGGTTATGATCTTCTTTTTTGCTTTTTTCCCGGCGCTCCTCTCGATTGTGTCGTTCATCCTCACTTTTTCCTTCACGGGGAAGGAAATTCTCATCGAACTGCCCCATGTTTTCGATGGCAATCCGCTGTACCGGGATGTTCTGCTGGATAAAAGCATTGCGCAATGTAGCGATATGAGTTTCAAGTAGTTCTTTCGTCTGTTTTGATGAAGAAATGATTCTTGCGATTATTTCATCTTGCTGTTTGACAAGCTGAATTTTTAGTGTTCCAAGTTTTTCTGGGTACAAGCGAACCGTTAAACGTTGCGTCAACCCATTCTTTGAAAAATTTGCGCGTTGTAAAATGGCCTGGAACTGTTGGATTAAACGGTTAAAGGTAATTGGTCCTTCGCCTTCTTCTACATGATTCGTTCCGGTAACCAAGGAATGGTGAAACGAATGATGGAACGACTGTTTTTTCGCAAGAGAGAATTCTTCACCCTGAATTTTACTACGGTCGGGACCTTCTGCTTGCAGGGAATCTTTCGCATGAATAATCTTTTCTGAACTTCCGTTATTTACAGAAAAAGGTTCGCTTTTCTCCCCGCGGTTTAGGGACAAAAAACTACTGAACGGATTGGCACCTTCTTCTGACCGGTGCTGGAAAAAGTTGGATGGTCCCTGTGCAAGATTTTCCGGGAATGCCTGGTTTTTCGCTGAACCATTAAAGCGAAAATTGGAATTTCCTTCCACTTCCGTTTCCCCGGTCTCTGACAACAGACGTATAAAAATCTCTTTTAAGAGCACAAGCCTGTTATCAACAGCGGCGGATCGTTGTTGGAAATTCTTAATCAATGTAAGAATACTTTTTTCGAAGGTTGGGCTTAACCGATCTCCAGCCCTGAGTGACACAGAATGGAGCCATTCCCGAATTTTTGCTATATCACCGGTAATATGTGTTAACAAATGTTCTTGTTTTGAATTCATAGAGGATTCATTACGATTCGCATCGGCCAATTGTAATTCGTTTCCAGTAGGGGGAATAAGTTGTCTCCGTTCCACCCCGCCTTTTATTCCGTCACCACTATCTCCGTCAAGTATTCGTTTGTCCAGGATATGGATTTTCCCGGAGTCTATCTCGTTCAGCAAATTTTTTAACGCATATGCTCCCTGTATGTCTGCTGTATCATCGTTAGTTCGTACTGGTAAAAAGTTGTAATGTGGTGGCATGCGGTTATTTAGACCTGGAGAAACTCTTTCTCCTCCTCTTGAAGTCAGTGGCTGACCATTGTTCGCATCAACCATTGCTAGACTTTGCTCTTGCATTCGTCTCGCAAGTAGTCGCTTTTCATGATCGGCAAGTGATCTCATCGCCTCCCCGTTTACCGTTATACTAGTTGCTGGAAGACCTTGCCGTTCCGCTCCACTCACAACAATACCTGTTTCCAGCCAAAATTGGACGAGTTGATCGTAAAGTAGATGGGCCCATTCGGGTGATCGGTCCAGCGATCGTAGCATTTCCTTTTCATTTAAACCTTGATTATTTTTTTCTGATTCTGGAGGGGACGGTTCAATTTCACCATCCTTGATGGTCTGCGAATAAGGGATTTTGGCGATGAAATGCGAAAGAAAGCTCTCTCCTTTAATTTCTAAATTTTCCGGTTCTACTCCCTTACGAACAGCTTGTACAGGACGGGTTTCACCATTCTTGATCAATTCGGATACCATGGATGCTAATAATTCAGAAAAAACAGCGTTTCCTTGCGATACCGTTCGTGGATGACTCCCGACTAGCAAAGATTGTTTTTCCAGGAAACCGACCTTCACAGTTTCACCTCCTTTCAAGGAATCTTCCTTCGTCAATCTCTAGTATTACGAGCGAGTTTGGCAGTATAGTTAGCCGCATCTTCCGGGGGCATATTTTCCAGGATTTCTGCCAACGTTTCTTCGTCTAAGGAAGCTAAAATATCCAGAGCGATTTCTTCCTCAAGTTGCACGATGATTGTGGCAGCACGTTTCGGTTTCATCTCCAGAAATGTGTTTACTAGCGTTTGACCATTTTCGGATTCTCTTACCTCTTGTCTTCCCTCCGCATCTAGCTCCTGTTCACGTTCTTCAATTTGACGAGTAAGTTCGTCTATTTCCAAATCCTTTTCTTCCAGTTGTTGCTGGAGTTGTTCATTTCGAGCTTTTTCTTGTTCCAATTTTGCTTCTACTTGTGCTAAACGCTCGCGAAAATACTCATTCTCTCCCTTTAACTCGGCGACCTGATCTCTTTTTTCCAAGTAATCCCTTGCCGCATCAAAAATATTAACCTGGAAAATCAATCCGTATAAAAATACGAACATGAGAGCGAAAAGGAGTGGAATAATGACGATATATGCGAGCATGCGCAGTAATTTTCTGCGGACCTTCCCTTCTTCTCGTTGTGCTGCCAATTTTATTTCCCCCTCGCGGCTACTTGCATTGCCAGTTCATCCATAAACTTGCGATCTTCTTGATTTACGAACTCGAGAAATTTGGCAAACTCTTTTTCTTTTATTTTTTCATACTTTTTCACTTCGATGTTTTTTTGCACCAATTTTTGCTGTTCGAATTGCATTTTTTGCCGCGCTATGAGAATCTTCTCTTGCAATTCGTCGATTTCTTTCTGCAGATTATCTAAAAAATCTTGTTGCAAGCGGATTTCCCGAATCGCAAGACCTTCTCGTATTTTGCGAACCTGCTTGCGTTCCAAATCCTCTTTTTTCTTTAAAAGAAGATATAATTGGCGAGCGACAGCTTCAAAATGACGAACAGCATTTTCATAGGCGATCAATTGCAAATCCTTTTCCCGTTCACGTAAATCAAGAATTTTTTCAAATTTATATTGGAACTTCATCAACTTCCACCCGCAAACAATTGTTGTAACGCCTCGATGCTCTCTGCCATCGTCGCTTTTTCATCAATGCGCTGTTTTAAGAAGGCCGTAATTTTCGGATAATACCGAATCGCCTCATCAATTTCACGCGAGGAACCGCGTTTGTAAGCGCCAATGTTGATCAGATCTTCGGAATCCGTATACGTACTTAACAATTCCCGTAATTTCTCAGCATGGCGTAAATGTTCTTCCGACGCCAGTTCAGTCATCAACCGGCTAATACTGCGTAAAATATTGATCGCCGGGTAATGACCCTTATTGGCGAGATTACGATCGAGAACGATATGACCATCTAGGATCCCCCGCACCGTATCGGCGATCGGTTCATTAAAATCATCGCCATCAACGAGGACGGTATAAATCGCCGTGATCGTTCCCCGTTCGTTCGTACCCGAACGTTCAAGAAGTCGGGGTAACAAGGAAAAGACCGATGGAGTGTATCCTTTTGTTGCCGGTGGTTCTCCTGTCGCCAGCCCCACCTCTCGTTGTGCCAACGCGATCCTCGTGACCGAATCCATCATCAATAACACATCCAGCCCTTGATCGCGGAAATATTCAGCAATCGCTGTGGCTGTAAAGGCACCCTTTATTCGCATCAAAGCGGGCTGATCGCTTGTCGCGGCAACAACGATCGAACGCTTGAGACCTTCTTCTCCAAGATCCCTTTCGATGAACTCACGCACTTCCCGCCCCCGTTCGCCGACAAGACCGATTACATTGATATCAGCCTTCGTGTTTCTTGCAATCATACCGAGTAAAGTACTTTTACCAACACCACTTCCAGCGAATATCCCCATACGTTGGCCCTTGCCGATCGTGAGCAAACTATCAATTGCCCGTACCCCAACTTCCAATGGCTCCCGGATCGGTGGACGTTTTAACGGGTTTGGGGGATTATTTTCTGTTGGCCAGGGTTGTAAATTAGCCGGCAGTGGCGAGCCATCGAGCGGTTGGCCCAGGGAATCCAATACTTTTCCTACAATAGCCGGCCCCACTTTAATCTCTAATGATTTTCCCGTCGATTCAACCAACCACCCTGGCGCAATATCATGAACAGATGAATAGGGCATGATCATGACAATTTCATCGCGGAAACCGACAACTTCACCAATTATGTAGTTATCAGGATCTCCGGACTCTGGATAAAGTTTACAAATATCACCGATCGAACATTGCGGACCGATGGACTCGATCATGATCCCGACAACTTGTTTTACTTTGCCAAGGCGACGATAAGTATCTATTGTCGGAATTTTTTGGATGATGTCATGAAGTTGCATCGGTATCCCTCGAAAACAGTTCATATAATTTCGTTTTTAACTCTGCTAATTGCACATCCACCCCGGCGACAATGCGCTCTCCTTCCGTTTCGATAATACAATCGGTTGGCTCGAGTTTTTCATCCGGATAAATATACATTTGTTTTAAGTGGAAGTAGCGGGGTAGGAGTTCATCCTTTTTCTCCACCAAAATAGGGTATAGTTCCGGATGAACGTGTACATAAATCGTTTGATATTTCGCAGCCTCTTTAATCGCTTCTTGAACGAGGGAGTGAAAGCGTTCAGGATGAGCGGCCAGCTCCGCGTGTAGTATTTTTTCCGCTGCGGCAAGAGCAATCGCCAAAATCGTTTGATCGGCACGAGCGATCGTTTGTTGATAATCGACTTCCGCCGCTTTCACGATCGCGCAAGCTTTTTCAATAAGGTCTGTCACCTGTTTATAACCAGCCTGCTCACCCTTCGCAAATCCAGCTTCATAGCCACGTTTTTCTGCTTCTTGAAAAACTTGTTTTTTTTCCATGGCTAAAGCTTGTCGTTCTTGCTCGATACGATTACGGATCCGTTCGGCTTCTAATCGAGCTTTTTCGATAATTTCTTGCGCTTTCACCTCTGCTTCGGCAATGATTTTTCCGTTGTTCGCAGGTTCTGGAGTTTTTTGATTATTTATACCCGTTTTATCCCGTGGTCGGATCAATTGAATCGGTATGATCTGTTCGTCATCAATAGGAAAAACCGTATTCTTGATCACATTAGACAATGATGTCGTCACCTCCACCACGGGCGATGATGATTTCACCGGCTTCTTCCAACCTACGGATCACAGAGACGATGCGCATCTGTGCTTCTTCCACATCACGCAGCCGGACCGGACCCATAATTTCCATCTCTTCCTGAAAGTTTTCCCGCATCCGTTGTGACATATTGTTGAAAATGACTTGCCGTACTTCATCACTAGCCGCCTTTAAGGCAAGAAGGAGATCCTGGTTATCGACTTCCCGGATGACCAGCTGGATCGCTCGATTATCGAGAGTGACAATATCCTCAAAGACGAACATCCGCTTTTTGATTTCTTCGGCTAATTCCGGATCCCGGGCGGATAGATTTTCCAGAATGGTTTTTTCCGTCGTACGATCCACATCATTGAGGACTTCTACGACGGTATCGATTCCTCCGGTCTTCGTGTAATCATGAGTAAATGTAGCTGATAGTTTTTGTTCCAGCATTTCTTCCACTTCATAAATGATTTCCGGTGATGTACTATCCATTAAGGCAATGCGCCGGGCGACATCCGCCTGCATCTCCTGAGGTAAGTTGGAGAGAATCTGTCCGGCCTGTGCCGGGTCCAGGTAAGATAAGATTAAAGCGATGGTTTGTGGATGTTCATTCTGAATAAAATTGAGAATTTGGTTCGGGTCAGCTTTCCGGGCGAAATCAAAGGGACGAACCTGTAAAGATGATGTCAGACGATTGATGATCGTTGCGGCGGCTTCAGGGCCGAGGGATTTTTCCAGGAGCATTTTGGCATAAGCGATACCACCCTGGGTGATATAATCCTGAGCGACAGCCATATTGTAAAATTCTTCAACAACCTTTTCCTTCAGGTCAGGGGTGACATTTTTGATCGTTGAAATCTCCAGGGTTAACTCTTCAATTTCCTCTTCCGTCAAGTGTTTATAAATGGAAGCGGCGGTATCAGGACCTA
The DNA here is from genome assembly GCA_937983015.1 of uncultured Bacillaceae bacterium. Lineage (GTDB taxonomy): Bacteria > Bacillota > Bacilli > Bacillales > Caldibacillaceae > CALGAD01. Next base: position 52,584 of record CALKAK010000126.1, read on the forward strand.
AAGTGATCATCAAGATGGCCGCTTTTTGTTTACCTGTTATTCCCTTACGTGTAGACATTTCCATCCCCCCTATTCCTGCGAAAGCCAGGTACGCAGCAGTTTGACCAGCTCTTCTGGCTTTTCTTTAGCCAATTTCTCGATGCGCCGCAACCGGATCGTATCCTCTGTTTCGGTTTCACCATCAATTTCCGGAATTTCTAACGCTGCCTGTTGCTGATCACGTAACTTATTGAGTTCTTCTTCAAGACGAAGTTCATCGAGACGACGTTTCCGATTGAAAAATAGAATGATAGCAATAATGAGCATTACAAAGAGAGCGATAATTCCATAAATCCATATCGGTATCGCGGAGTCTGCTTGTGACTCGTCCTCACCTTCCGCCCTGCCAAGGAGTGGTTGGAAAGAGACCGCAATTTTTTCATCGAGCGTTGCATCGGTTAGTTCATCTTCAAGTTCGTCTTTGGCAATGGTTGTCCGGATGATCGTACCCAAAATTTGTTTGATGTCTTCTTCGATCGCGCGAGGAACAATGCCGGCGTTTTCCTCGGGAGGTTCAGCGATCACCTGAATCCCGATATCGCGAATTTTATAGGGGCTTTCAACAATCTCCCGGCGAATACGATTTACCTCATTATTAATCGTCTCTTCAATCCGTTCATATTCGCCACCTTCACCGGATCCTTCAACATAGCTCCCCCCCTCAAATGTATCACCGGGATCTTCTGCCTGAGGAATCCCGCCGGCCGCATCGTCACCGGTATACGATTCTTCCAGGCGTTGAACACTGATCGCGATCCCTTCCAAATTCTCTTCATCTACCGGTTCGACTAAATCTTCAGTCCGATTTTCTTGCGTAAAGTCGATATCCGCTGTTACCGAGACGACCACATTGTTATGTCCCATGATCGAGCCGAGCAAACTCTGAACTTGCCGTTGAATATCCCGTTCGATTTCCTTTTTGATGTTATATTGGATCTCAAATTGATTACCATAAGCATAATTTCCGCCTTGATATAAATCATAATACTGAAAGTTTTGGTCCATGATGACGATATTATCCATAGGGAGGTTAGGGATGGATTTAGATACCAGGGTATAGAGTGCCCGGATTTGCTGTTCGGTGAAATGGTAGCCGGGCTCCACGGTCAAGACTATTGAAGCTGAAGCTTCCTCATTTGTATCCCGGACGAATATGCCTGGTTCCGGTAAACTGATCATTACATTGGCCTTGCGGATCCCTTCAATATTTTCGATCAAATTTTCCAATTCCGTTTGCATCGCATCCAATTTCATCACATTAAATTCATCATCGGTCATCCCGAGCCCGACATTCTCACTAAAAAAAGAGTAATCGATATTGCCGGATTCAGGAATTCCCTCCGCGGCCAATTCTACAAGGAGCGTTTCCACCTGGTCTTCTGGCACCAAAATCGTGGTCCCATCATCGGCGATCTTAGACGGGACTCCCCTGGCATCTAATGCTTCCTTAATACTCCCGGTTTCTTTAGGTGTCAAATTACTGTAGAGGGGTACCATCGGTGTGTAAGTTACAAAGTAGATGAGAGTGACGATGAAAATTATAAAAATGAGAACCGATCCGATGAAGATCCCCTTTTGTTTTGTTGTTTTTTCTTGCCAGTACTTTTTGAATTTTTCTATGTATGCTTGCATTTTCTCCTTCATCTATCTCGCTCCGAAATCATTCTTTGCTCGCCCGATTCTGAATTAAATTTGCATTCGCATCATTTCTTGATAGGCTTCCACAACTTTATTCCTGACCTCGAGGGCTAGATTCAATGTGATCGAGGCCTTTTGTGAGGCGATCATTACATCGTGCAACTGAACCGCTTCCCCATTGGCAAGACGTTGTACCAATTGATCGGCTTCAACTTGGGAATGGTTAACTCGTTCAATGGCGTTTTTTAAAATTTGTCCGAACTGTTTTCCAGCTTCTGCAGGAGTCACATGTTGCGAACGGTTGGAACTCACGTTATGAGCAGGAAATGAATGAATGGATTGGATGGGCATTTTTCCACCAACTTTCTTAGCCATAATAGTGTGTAAGATTTAACACTTTTGTTTTCAAAGTTATTTACCGATTTCCAATGCTTTCAGTAGCATGTTTTTGGAAGCATTTATAACGGTTACGTTCGCTTCATAAGAACGGGTTGCACTAATTAAGTCCACCATTTCTTTCAACGGATCGACATTAGGCATGGCGACGAACCCATTTTCATCCGCATCTGGATGGGTGGGATCGTACATGCGCGGAAAAGGCGTAGGATCATTGATAATCCTTCTGATCTGAACGCCTCCAGAACTAGAACTTTTGCTTTTTGCTTTTTGTAAAAAGGATGAAAACGATGGTTTTTGTTCCTCCATAATCACCATCTTCCGCTGATACGGTTGCCACTGACCGTTCACATAACGTCCGCGAGTGGTTTCCATATTCGCGATGTTACTGGCAACCACATCCATCCGTAATCTCTGGGCGGTTAATGCCGAAGCCGAAATATTAAGGCTCGAAAACAAGGTTATTTCCCTCCCCGGATGACCGTCTGTAACGTTCGCAATTTCCCGCTAAGGATATCGGTCATCGTTTGATAATAAATCTGGTTTTTGGCCAATTCCGCCATTTCATAATCGATATCGACACTATTTCCATTATGGTGATAGCGGAGATTTTTTCGTGTTGTGATTTGAATTTGCGGAACCCTTGATTGAAATGGAATGTGGCGTTCATCCGTCCGTTTTGCCTGTATTCGTTTTTCGAGAGCATCATGTAAGTAAGCGCTAAACTGTACGTCTTTTGCTTTATAATTCGGCGTATCTGCGTTTGCGATGTTATGAGCGATCACGTTTTGCTTTACGCTGGAATAATCCAGGGCTTTTTCCAGCAACGCAATTGTTCCGGTAAATAGCACCATCCTCGCCTCCCGTATGCCGTTCGACAAATCTCAGCAAAATTTTCCATTTGATATTAATAGTAAATTCCTTTCGGGCTAATGTCTACCAAAAAAGTGGTAAATATTATAGTACTTTTTACTCAATTTCAAATATTAAATTCCCTTAATTTATTATAATACATGATTTTCGTTGTAAATAGACAATTTTCCGACAAAAATTGACATGATCTGACAAAATTCTTTTAATGAATCGACAAAATTTCTCCATACCTTTGTCCTATTCTATCCAAAATTTTGAAGGGATTTTGTCGGATATGACCTAATAAATAAAAAAAGACAGGGATATATTTCCCTGCCTTACTATGTTATGATCTAACTTTTTCCAATTCTTCCAAAAAGTTTTCATTCAAAACTTTGATAAAGGTACCTTTCATGCCGAGGGAACGGGATTCGATCACACCGGCACTTTCCAGTTTCCGCAACGCGTTAACGATGACCGAACGGGTAATTCCGACACGATCGGCCACTTTCGATGCGACGAGCAAACCTTCTGTTCCGTTTAATTCTTCAAAAATATGTTCGATCGCTTCCAGTTCGCTGTAGGAAAGGGAGCTAATCGCCATTTGTACTACGGCTTTGCTGCGGGCTTCCTGCTCGATCTCTTCTGCTTTTTCCCGTAAAATTTCTAAACCGACGACCGTTGCCCCGTATTCGGCGAGGATCAGGTCATCGTCGTCAAACTCCTCATCGAGTCGGGATAAAAGCAAGGTACCGAGGCGTTCACCACCACCGATGATCGGTACAACCGTTGTCAAACTATTTTGGAACATGTCTTTATTTTCCTCAGGAAAAGCGGTGTACTTGCTGTGAATGTCAAGATTCGCTGTTGTCTCCTGTAATTCAAGAAGACTGTTTGTGTACTCTTCCGGGAACTGTCTTTCTTCAAGCATCTTTTTCATCCGCTCGTTTTCTACTTTCTGCATGATCGCATAACCAAGCAGTTTCCCGCGACGGGAGACGATAAATACATTAGCACCGATGACTTCGGATAAAGTAGCGGACATTTCATTAAAGTTAACAGGATTGCTCCCCGTTTGCTGCAAAAGTCTGTTAATTTTTCGTGTTCTTGATAGTAGATTCATATTTCGGCCTCCTAATTTGAAATTTTTACCATCTTCTGCAAATAGTATGAGCAAAAAAGTTACAAATTATAAAATATAGCGGGTTAAATCTTTATTTTTTGTAATCGTTCCAAGTTTTTCGTCCACATATTTTGGCGTGATCGTGATCTCCTCCATATGGATATCCGGAGCTTCAAAGGAAAGATCTTCCAGCAATTTCTCCATGATCGTGTACAGACGGCGAGCACCGATATTATCGGTATCCTGATTTACTTCATAGGCGATTTCCGCGATTCTACGTATAGCTTCGTCAGAAAATTCAATTTTTATACCTTCCGTTTCCATTAATGCCTGATATTGTTTAATGATGGCATTATCCGTTTCTACTAAGATGCGGACAAAATCATCGACGGTCAGTTTTTGTAATTCCACACGAATCGGAAAGCGACCTTGTAACTCAGGGATTAAATCCGATGGTTTGGACATATGAAACGCACCGGCTGCGATGAATAAAATATGATCGGTTTTAACCGGACCGTATTTCGTCACAACGGTGGAACCTTCAACGATCGGCAAAATATCACGCTGAACCCCTTCACGGGAAACATCGACGTTTCCTGAACTAGAATTACGGGTGGCGATTTTATCGATTTCATCGATGAAGATGATTCCCTTTTGTTCCGCCCGTTCGATCGCCTCTTGTACAACTTCATCCATGTCGATTAATTTCTGGGCTTCCTCATTGATGAGAACCTTTCTTGCCTCTTTGACAGGAAGACGCTTTTTCTTACGTTTTTTCGGGAATAAGTTTCCAAACATATTTTGCATATCCATGCCCATCTGTTCCATTCCAGTCCCTTGAAATAGATCGAACATCGAAGGCGTCTGTTCTTCCACCTCAATGGTGACAAGTTCATCTTCCAGTTCACCTTTTGCCAGTTTTTCCCGAACGGTTCGGCGTCGTTCTGAAATGTCCGTATCTTCTGCCGTCATATCCGGTTGTTCTTCCGGCTCGGCCCCTCCCCCGAACAAGATTTCAAAGGGATTTCTTGCCGCATGGGTCCGTTTTCGCGATGGAACAAGCAGGTGAACAAGGCGATTTTCCGCGTTGATCGCGGCCTGACTTTGCACTTTTTTCATTTTTTCTTGTTGTACCATCCGTACGCTTGTCTCGACAAGATCGCGGACCATCGATTCTACATCCCTGCCGACATACCCTACTTCCGTAAATTTCGTCGCTTCCACTTTGACAAAAGGTGCGTTAACGATCCTGGCCATACGACGGGCGATTTCCGTTTTCCCGACGCCTGTAGGGCCGATCATAAGTATGTTTTTCGGGATGATTTCATCTCGTATATTTTCAGGTAAAAGGCTGCGACGATAGCGATTGCGTAACGCGATCGCCACAGCCCTTTTTGCTTCCGTTTGACCAACGATATACTGATCAAGCTTTTCAACAATTTGTCGCGGTGTTAAATATGATTCCAATTGATTTTGTTCTCCGCTCATTATTCTTACACTCCTTACCCGTTAATATCCGATTATAAAACGAATTTGTCAAATTTCTTCGACAATAATTTGATCATTCGTATATACACAAATTTCGCTGGCGATCTTCAATGATTCTTCTGCGATTTCTCGTGCGGTCAGCTTTTCACCCGCATGCTTTTTCAAAGCCCGGGCTGCCGCAAGGGCAAAATTCCCACCTGACCCGATCGCCAAGATTCCATCATCCGGTTCGATCACTTCACCGGTTCCGGAAACTAATAATAGTTGTTCACGGTCCATGACGATCAGCATCGCTTCTAACTTGCGCAAAACACGATCGCTACGCCATTCTTTTGCAAGTTCCACCGCAGCCCGGGTCAAATTTCCATTATATTCTTCCAGCTTTCCCTCAAATAATTCGTATAACGTAAAGGCATCGGCTACGGAACCGGCAAAACCAGCCAGTACCCGGCCGTTAAATAGTTTTCGAACCTTTCTCGCTGTGTGTTTCATCACAACTTGCTGGCCGAGAGTTACTTGTCCGTCTCCCGCCATGGCACCCTGTCCCTTGTGTTGAATCGCTAAAATCGTCGTCGCATGAAACTGTCCCACGTAAACCATCCTTTCATTTCGCACGCGGATGATGTGCATGATAGTTTTTTTGTAAGAATTCATTCGACACATGGGTGTAAATCTGTGTCGTTGATAGTCGGGAATGACCGAGGAGTTCCTGAACGCTACGTAGATCGGCGCCTTGATTCAATAAATGGGTGGCGAAGGTATGGCGGAACATATGGGGATGAACTTGTTGCGTCATACCGGCCTTTTCTATGATCCGCTGTAAAATATGGCGGATCCCCCGTGATGTGAGCGGTCCACCGCGATGATTGACAAATAAAAAAGCATGGTCCTCTTGTCCACTCAATAATTTTTTCCTGCCATCTGCTATGTATACTTGTATTGCCTGTTTCGCATAAGAGCCAAAAGGAACATAACGCTCTTTTCTACCTTTACCACGTACTAAAACGACGTCCGTCGCAAGATCAAGATCAGCAAGCTTAATTCCGCTACATTCACTCACCCGGATACCAGTGGCATATAAAAATTCCACCAGCGCCTTGTCCCGCTGCCCCAGCGGTGTTGAGGTGTCGATCGTTTGCAACAATTTGGTCATTTCTTCTTCATAAAAGAATGCGGGTAAACGTTTTTCGAGTTTGGGAATGGAAACGTGCAGAAACGGATTGTACTCACACAATGATTCGCGCTCTAAAAATTTATAAAATGTACGCAAACAGGAGATCTTTCGGGCAACCGATTTTTTGGCGAAGCGTTTTTTGTGAAGTTCCGTTAAATACAGGCGGGCATCTTGATCCGTCACTTCGGTCGGAGAGGTGATCGCCTGTTCTTTAAGAAAACAAAAAAAATGTTCGAGATCCTTCTGATAGGCGGCCACCGTGTACTCCGAATAGTTTTTCTCCAGCTGTAAAAATTCCGTAAACGATCGTAACAATTGTCGGAATTCAGCCATAGTCTCACCTCTTGTGAAAGCTATTTCATGATAACACAACTTTTTGAAAATTGCAATGGTTGTTCACAATCTTTTCAAAAATTTCTGAATTCCGTATTCCCTCGGGTCTTTTGTCCTGTATAATAAAATAGGCGCCCCGTTTGTTAGGAATAAATTAGGAGTAGCAAGGTGCTACTCCTGTTCTGTCTCTTGATAATCACAATTCAGACACTGGATCAAAGTTTGTTTTTTCACTTTTTTCTCAACTAACACCCCGTTACATTTTGGACAAGGTCTGGGCACCGGTTTATCCCAGGTGACAAATTCACATTCTGGATAGCGGGAACAACCATAAAAAATCCGTCTTTTTTTCGTCCGCCGTTCAACCACTTGTCCTTGGTTACATTTCGGACATGTTACGCCAATTTCCTTCAAAATCGGTTTTGTGTTCCGGCAATCCGGGAAATTACTGCAGGCCATAAATTTCCCGAACCGGCCCCATTTGATTACCATAGGTGCGCCGCAGCGTTCACAATCCTCACCAGCGTACTCGTCCTGGATCTCGACCGTTTCCATTTCTTTTTCCGCTTTATCCAGGTTTACGGAAAATTTTTGATAAAAGTCATCGATGATCTTCACCCAATTTTCCCGGCCCTTTTCGATTTCATCGAGGTCGTTCTCCATCTTGGCTGTAAATTCAACATCGATGATTTCCGGGAAGAATTCTGATAAGAGCGATATTACGATTTCACCTAATTCTGTAGGTACAAAGCGACGATTCTCCAATGTTACATAACCACGTTTCTGAATTGTTTCAATAATTGGCGCGTATGTGGAGGGCCGACCGATCCCCAATTCTTCAAGCGCTTTAACAAGACTTGCCTCCGAATAACGGGGCGGTGGCTGGGTGAAATGTTGTTTGGGGGTGATCGAAAGGGGCTCCACCTCATCGCCTTCTGCCAGGGCTGGTAAAAGACGATCGTTTTCTTCTATTTTCTCGCCATTATTGTTGAACGAATCTTCCACGTAAACTTTCATAAAGCCTGGAAATTTAATTTTTGAACCCGTAGCCCGAAAAATGTATGGACCGGAAACGAGATCCACGGTCATGACATCCATCACAGCCGGTGCCATCTGACTTGCCATGAAACGGTCCCAGATTAACTTGTAAAGTTTGTATTGATCGATCGACAAGTATGGTTTTACCGTTTCTGGCGTTCTCATGGCACTTGTCGGCCGGATCGCTTCATGGGCATCCTGAACATTTTCATTTTTTTTCGTTTTCCGTTTCGCCTCGTTGATGTAATCATTTCCGAAATGTTTTGCGATATATTCCTTCGCTTCCTTTTGTGCCACTTCTGAAACCCGTGTGGAATCTGTACGCATGTACGTTATCAATCCGACGGAACCTTCTTCACCGAGTTCGATACCTTCATACAGTTGCTGGGCAATCATCATCGTTTTTCGAGCCCGGAAGTTTAATTTTCGTGCAGCCTCCTGCTGGAGTGTAGACGTGATGAAGGGAGGCGCCGGGTTGCGTTTCCGTTCCTTTTTTATCACGGATTTGACGATAAAGCGATCGTCCTCCAGTCCAGCAAGGACTTTTTTCACATCTGCCTCTGATTTCAGTTCGATCTTTTCACCGTCTTTACCGAAAAACACCGCCTCGAATTTTTCGTTGTCTTTCTGGAATTCACCGCGAATCGTCCAGTATTCTTCCGGTACGAAATTTCTGATTTCATTTTCTCGATCGATGATGAGCCGTACCGCGACTGATTGAACACGGCCGGCACTTAAACCTTTCTTTACTTTTTTCCACAGGATCGGACTGATTTTATATCCAACAAGCCGGTCTAAAACCCGGCGGGCTTGCTGAGCATCGACAAGGTTCAAATCGATCGGACGTGGATGTTTAAAGGATTCTTTTACCGCATCTTCCGTGATTTCATTAAACACAACGCGACATCGTGAATTGATATCCACATCCAGTGATTGGGCGAGATGCCAGGCGATCGCTTCGCCTTCACGATCCGGGTCTGCAGCGAGATACACTTTTTTCGCTTTTTTTGCCGCCGCCTTCAATTCTTTTAACACCGGACCCTTGCCCCTGATCGTGATGTATTTCGGCCGATAATTATTTTCTATATCCACTCCGAACTGGCTCTTCGGTAGGTCGCGCACATGTCCCATCGAAGCCTTTACTGTAAATTTCTTCCCTAAATATTTTTTAATGGTTTTAGCCTTGGCTGGTGATTCAACGATCACTAAGTAATCTGACATAAATATCCTCCTTAGAGGTACCCTACACTTTTTCTCTAGTATTTTTTAATGTGGCAAACCATTTCATGCCAAGATCATGAAACGGCAAATGTAAATCATCACTAATTATTAATGGAATATATTGTATTTGTCAACAATGATTCCTTTTCTTAATATACAACGTGTTTTTTGCATTATGCTTCTGAACAAAAGACGTTTACAGATATTGTTATTTTTTGTTTAGAACTATAAGAACATATATTCGTCAATTTGTCAAATCACTATTTCATTTTATGCCGCCTCATGGGATGAATTGTAGTGGTATGATTCCTAAAACCATCATTTCTTGATTGATCGAGTGCAAGTAGAGAATGTTGTTCCTAATACCATCATTTTTCTCCAGAATAAATAAACTTAAATTCTAGAAAAATCCCCTATTTCACATTCTTCATTTCCATGAGTACAAATTTTTTGTATAAATTCGCAGTTTCCATTCACTGCAAAGAAAAACAATTTTAGCCGCTTAACATGATGGAGCAGGATAAAGCTTATTATATCGTAATCGAGGATGGAAATTTTGTAAAGCGATTACATCAAGAATCGTTTAGGAGAGGAAGGATTTCTGCGAGAATATCATAAATAGACATTACTGGCGAGGCTCCTTCTTGAATTAAGCGATTCGTTCCCTGAGATTCCTCGTGATCAATCGGTCCGGGCACACTAAAGACGATCCGCCCTTCCTCTAACGCCATGGAAGCGGTGATGAGCGAGCCGCTACGTTTCCTTGCTTCCACAACGAGCGTACCGTAGTTCAGGCCGCTGATAATCCGGTTTCGTTCGGGGAACTGATATTTTTCTGGCCTCATCCAGGGTGGATATTCGGACACGATCAAGTGATCCTTGCCGATCCTTTCAGCCAAAGACCGATGTTCCCGGGGATAAATATGGTTAAACCCGCCAGCGATCACAGCGATGGTTTTACCGCCCGCATTGATCGCGGCAATATGTGCTTCATAATCGATCCCCCGCGCCAGACCACTCGTGATGACAAAATCATGGGCGACAAGTTCCTGGACAAGCTGGCGTGTTGTTTTTCTTCCGTACGCCGTAGGTTTCCGTGTGCCGACGACGGCGAGTTGCCTTTTTGCTTTTAACAAAGAAATATCCCCTTTACAATACAAAACCCAGGGAGGCCGGTAAATTTCTTTTAACAGATCGGGATACTCGTCATCGAAGTAAGTGATCACTTGAATACCACGCTTTTTATACATAGAAAGATTGTTTTGCAAAGTCGGGGAATGAAGCGATCGATATAAGGAAGATGCAACATAAGGGGGGATTTGAAATGCATGTATCAATTGTTGAGGGGAAAGGGTATAGATGGAAGTCAAGGTGGGATCGAATTGCATCATTTTCGCCAATGTGTTCCAGCCGATTCCGGGACATTCATGAAGAAGGATCAGGCGTTCGCGAAGTCCTGTCTTCACTGATTTTCTCCCCATCACTTCATACAGCTGTTCACGCTCGCCTCCCACAGTGTAGATTAAACTCCGATGGGAAGCAAGCGATGAACAGTTCATGGCTTAGACAAGATTACGGCACTTTTCGTATAGGCCGTGCTCTTTCAGGACTTCGATCAAAGTTTCGCCTATAACCGCAGGGGTTTCCGCTACACGGATGCCACATTCATTCATCACTTTGATTTTCGATTCAGCAGTACCGGTGCCACCAGAAATGATCGCTCCGGCATGCCCCATCCTTTTTCCTGGTGGTGCCGTTCTTCCACCGATAAAACCGACAACCGGTTTCGTCATATGATCGCGTACCCAGCGGGCCGCTTCCTCCTCCGCCGTTCCGCCGATTTCACCGATCATGATCACCGCTTCCGTTTCCGGATCTTCATTGAATTCTTTAAGAACGTCGATAAAATTGGTTCCGTTGACCGGGTCGCCACCGATTCCGACTGCTGTCGTTTGTCCGATCCCCGCTTTGGTCAGCTGGTAGACCGCTTCATATGTCAGGGTTCCGGAACGGCTCACGACACCGATATGACCTTTCCGATGAATGTACCCGGGCATAATACCAATCTTACATTCTTCCGCGGTGATCACTCCCGGGCAGTTCGGTCCGATGAGTCGGGTCTTTTTCCCCTCTAAATACCTTTTGACTTTTACCATATCTAAAACAGGTATATGTTCCGTGATACAAATGACGA
>CALKAK010000127.1 GCA_937983015.1 uncultured Bacillaceae bacterium
TACCAGTGGCTATCCCCCGTTTATCCGGGAACCATTTGACAAGTGTCGATACTGGAGCTATATACCCGATTCCTAACCCGATGCCCCCCAAGACACCATATGTTAAATAATATAGGGGTAAAGAACCGAGCTCGACCGCGACCCCTGTCCCTGCCGTTCCGATCGAGAAGAAGATCGCCGCGATGGTTGCCGATTTCCGCGGTCCCCATTTTTCAACGAATCGTCCCATCGTTGCGGCTGACATCCCTAAAAAGAATATTGCGATTGTAAATGAAAGTGTCACTTCCGTGCTCGTCCAGCCGAACATTTCTTCCAAAGGCTTTTTGAACACGCTATAAGCATATACGGAGCCTATGGATAAATGAATGGCGATTGCTGATAAAGCGATTAGCCAACGATTCTTTTTCACTTTATTCACCCTTCATTCCTAGTGTGATTTCATGATGAGTTATTTCCTGACTAAAGAACGATGAGCAAAAAATGTGCATTATTTCACATAAAAGACGGATTCACGCACCTCTTTTCTTCATACATTTCTAGTGCTGGAAATAACTTCACCTATCATTGTTAAATATATCACATTATCTGCAAACAGTCATGAACATTATGTTAAATATTACATACAGGAACATATTTTGTCCCGCAAATGATTCGTTCGAATAAAAAAAGGTTCTAACCGATATGGTCACCGGATAGAACCAGCAAAAAAATGTTATTCTTGATCGCTATGGTCCTTCTCACCATTGCATCGCGGACACTTTCCGTACAGAACGGTAACTTTCTCCGCATCGAAAAACTCGACGGTTTCATTGCATGTTTGACAAACGATTTGACCCATTTCCCCATCTCCTTCGTTTTAGTATGTCATATTTAATAATTGTATCATCATTATTTTATGAGTATATGATAAATAAAGTCTCTAAATCTGTCAATTTGTTTGCTTTATTTTTTATTTTGTTTATTGTTTACATTTTTTCACCGATCGGTAAAAACTGCAAAAAAAATAGCAAGTGGGAAAGCATGTACTTTCGCCACTTGCTAAAAGGTTCTTTTACGATCGAAAAATTTATTTGCGCTTACGGACAATGGTATCCGTAGGCATTCCGAGGATAATTTCCGCCGCCTGTGCCGCCATCTCACTAAAGGTTGGATGAGCATGAATCGTTAGAGCGATATCCTCAGCGGTAATACCGCATTCAATGGCCAGGCCGACTTCGGCGATTAAATCGGATGCGTTCGGACCGGCGATTTGTCCGCCGATGATGACACCATCTTCTTTGCGAGCGATCAGTTTATAAAATCCTTCTTGATTGTTCATACCTAAGGAACGGCCATTTGCCGCATAAGGGAACTGACCGACTTCGATTTCAATTCCTTCTTCTTTTGCTTTTTGCTCGGTATATCCGACGGTTGCCAGTTCTGGTTCACCGTATACAACTGCCGGAATACCAAGATAGTCTACTTCATCTTTCAAGCCACTGATTGCCGCAGCGGCAATTTTCGCTTCATATGATGCCTTGTGAGCCAATTGCGGTCCAGGCACGATGTCACCGATGGCATAAATATTCGGGACATTTGTCCGGCACTGTTTATCGACTTCGATCAAACCGCGTTCGTTCACTTTCACACCGGCCTGTTCTAAGCCTAGTTCGGATGTATTCGGACGGCGCCCAACAACTACCGCAACATAGTCGGCTTCAATGGTTTTCGTTTCTCCCTTATGTTCATAAGTGACGACAACACCGTCTTCTTTTTCTTCTACACCCTTTGCCAAAGCATTGGTGATGACTTCGGCTCCTTTATTCTTCAGGCTTTTCTTCACTAAACTCGTCATGGAACGATCATAACTACCGGCGAATAAATCATCCGTGCCTTCAAGAATGGTCACTTTCGTACCGAAATTCGCATAGACCGTTCCGAGTTCAACACCGATGACACCACCGCCAATGACAACCAGAGATTTCGGAAGTTCATGTAATTCTAAAAGAGCGGTCGAATCGAGCACTCGCTTGGAAAACTTGAAGGCTGGCAATTCAATAGGACTGGAACCGGTCGCGATGATGCAATTGTTGAATTTATAAGTTTGTGCATTATCTTCTTTGATCACCCGAATCGTATGATCATCAATGAAAAAGGCTTCACCGTGGACAACTTCGATATTATTACCTTTCATTAAAGCACTAACGCCACCGGTTAATTTTTTGACGACACTGGCGCGGTAATCCTGGACCTTTTTCCAGTCAATTTTCACGTCACTGGCCGTTATGCCCAGTTCCGCACCTTTTTGTATATCTTGATATAAATGGCTGACATGGATCATCGCTTTTGAAGGGATGCAGCCAACGTTTAAACATACGCCTCCCAGGGTCGGTTGTTTTTCAACGATCGTGACCTTTTGACCGAGTTGGCTGGCCCGAATCGCCGCAACATAACCGCCGGGGCCTGCACCAATAACGAGTGTGTCTACTTCAATCGGGAAATCTCCTACTACCATACACTTACGCCTCCATTAGTAATAATTCTGGGTCGTTGAGTAACCGTTTGATATGGTTCAACGCCATCTGTCCTGTAGCCCCATCGATCAAGCGATGGTCGAATGTTAAGGACAGAGCGAGTACCGGTGCCGCCACAATTTCCCCATCTTTGACAATCGGTTTTTCGACAATTCTACCAACTCCCAGTATAACAGATTCAGGGTAATTTAGCACGGGAGTAAACCATTGCCCACCGACTGAACCGATATTGGTGATGGTAGCGGAGCCTCCCCGCATTTCATCCGGAGCAAGTTTTCCTTCGCGGGCCTTTTGTGCCAATTCATTAATTTCCCTGGAGATCTCGAACATCGGTTTGCGATCGGCTTCTTTAACAACCGGAACGAGTAAGCCCCGTTCTGTATCAGCGGCGATTCCGATATTGTAATAATGTCTTTGCACGATTTCTTCCGTTTCCAGATCTAGGGATTGATTCAAGGCCGGGAATTCACGCAATGCGCTGACCAAAGCTTTTACAACATACGGTAAGAAGGTTAGCTTGATACCTTTTTCTGCCGCCACTTCTTTGTACTTCTTCCGGTGAGTGACAAGTTTCGAAACTTCGACCTCGTCCATCAAAGTGACGTGAGGAGCGGTCGTTTTTGCTTCGACCATCTTGCGAGCAATTGCCCGACGGATGCCACTGAGCTTTTCGCGAGTTTCCGGGTAAACGGTATCTTGCGGGATTGCCGGACGTGGTTGTGCGACCTTTTCCTCCTTCACTTGTGCGACTTCTTTTTCTGCCGGTTTTGCATTAGGCTGTGCCTGTACTCTTCCGGCAAGATAAGCATCGATATCCGATTTTAAGATTCGACCATTTTTACCGGTCCCTGGAACGAGGCGGATATCGACACCTTTATCCCGGGCATACTTACGGACGCTCGGCATAGCGATGACTTTCCGATTCGGATCAACTTTTCGCGAAGCGAGTGGAACTTGTGGTGCTGTTCCAGCTTGTGCTGTTGTTTCGGCTTGTTGGACTGGTTCTTCTTGTGCCGGGGCACTTGTTGCTGGTGCGTATCCGGGAGCATCAAAGGTAATCAATGTCTGACCGACTACGGCGGTTTCGCCTTCTTTCACTTTAATTTCCAACACTTTACCACTTACCGGAGATGGAATTTCCACGACCGACTTGTCATTTTGAATTTCACAAATGACATCGTCTTCTTTTACCTCATCGCCTTCTTTGACGTACCATTTGACGACTTCACCTTCAGCGATGCCTTCACCGATGTCATGTAGTTTAAATTCGAACAGGCTGACTCCACCTGTTGTTTCTTGTACCGGTGCGGTTTCTTCAACCGGGGCCACTGAAGCCGCTTCACCTGCTGTATTGTCTTCATATCCAGGAGCATCGAAGGTGATCAACGTTTGACCGACTACGGCGGTTTCGCCTTCTTTCACTTTAATTTCCAACACTTTACCACTTACCGGAGATGGAATTTCCACGACCGACTTGTCATTTTGAATTTCACAAATGACATCGTCTTCTTTTACCTCATCGCCTTCTTTGACGTACCATTTGACGACTTCACCTTCAGCGATGCCTTCGCCGATGTCATGTAGTTTAAATTCGAACGCCACTAGTAACCCTCCTATTTCGATTCTCGAGTTTTATTATTTACAAACCGGCCATTATTTTTCCTTTACAGGGTGGGAAGAAGGGGACGAGATTCTCGTCCACGCTTCTTCTTCCAACATTAGAAATTAATGGCTTTTTTCGCTGTTTCAACGATATCCCGGAAATTCGGTAGCCAGACAGATTCAGCTTGAGCAGGGGGATAAACCGTATCAGGCGCGGCTACACGATAAACCGGAGCTTCAAGGTGTAAGATTGCCCGTTCGGTAATTTCGGCCACGACATTCGCGGCGATTCCTGCTTGTTTTTGTGCTTCTTGTACGACAACCGCACGATTGGTTTTCTCGATCGAAGCGATGATCGTTTCGATATCGAGCGGTACGATCGTTCTTAAATCGATTACTTCTGCGGAGATCCCTTCTTTTGCAAGTTCATCCGCTGCTTTTAATGATTCTTGAACCATTGCCCCGTAAGCGATCAAGGTAATGTCTTTTCCTTCTCGCTTAATATCCGCCTTGCCGAGCGGGATCGTATATTCGCCTTCCGGAACCTCTTGTCGGAATGAGCGGTACAATTTCATATGTTCTAAGAAAATTACCGGATCGTCGTCTCGAATTGCAGAGATCAATAATCCTTTCGCATCATATGGTGTCGAAGGGATGACCACTTTTAAGCCAGGAACTTGTGCAACCAGACCTTCCAAGCTGTCCGCATGAAGTTCCGGTGTTGCCACGCCGCCACCATAAGGAGAACGGATGGTGATCGGCATGTTATATTTTCCGCCGGAACGGAAATAGAGACGGCTCATCTGTCCAGCGATGGAATCCATCGCTTCGAAAACGAAGCCGAAGAACTGGATTTCCGGTACCGGACGAAAGCCTTTTAAAGCAAGACCGATTGCAAGACCACCGATTCCGGACTCTGCTAAAGGTGTATCGAATACCCGATCTTCACCGTATTTTTCTTGTAAACCTTCCGTTGCCCGGAAAACTCCGCCGTTTTTACCGACGTCTTCCCCGAAAATCAAGACATTTTCATCGCGCCCTAATTCTATATCTAAAGCATCCGTAATCGCCTTAATCATCGTCATTTGAGCCATGTTACTTCGACTCCTTTTCTTTGTAAATTTCATATTGTTCCTTTAGGTGGTACGGTAGTTCACCTTTGAAGGTGATATCGATCAAGTCCGTTACTTTTTGTTTCGGTGCTTGATCAGCCTGTTTGATCGCTTCTTTTACTTGTTCTTTCGCATCCTCGATTACCTCTTGTTCCATTTCTTCGTTCCATAAACCTTTCTTTTCAAGGAACTTGCGGAAACGGATGAGCGGGTCTTTTTTCACCCATTCGTCATCGAGTTCTTTTGAACGGTATCTTGTCGGGTCATCACCACTTAAGGTATGGGGGCCATAACGATAGCAAATGGTTTCAATTAATGTGGGACCTTCACCGTTAATTGCACGTTCACGCGCTTCTTTAGTTGCTTTATATACCGCAAGCACATCCATACCATCCACTTGAATTCCCGGGATACCAGCCGCTACCGCTTTTTGCGCGAGGG
>CALKAK010000128.1 GCA_937983015.1 uncultured Bacillaceae bacterium
ACGTTCCTTTCCATTCGAACATTTATTCGCTATAATGATAGTTATGAGAAAAGTGAACCGAAAGAAGAGGGATACTATGATGGGCAAGAAATCATTACAAGAGATCCTGGAAGAATTAAAAAGCACACCGGGAATCCGTGAGAATATCGTCCATTGGGAGACGATCGAAAAAACTCCTGGCACTTATACGCCATTACCGGAACGCCTTCATCCTAAATTGAAACGGGCTTTAGAAAAGCGCGGGATTACCCGTCTATATAGTCATCAAAAAACGGCGTTTGATTACGGTATGAATCAGGTGAGCTTTACCGCTGTAACGCCAACAGCATCGGGTAAGACACTCTGTTATAATCTCCCCGTCCTGCAGACGATTCTGGAAGATGAACGGGCCCGCGCCCTTTACATTTTTCCCACGAAAGCTTTAAGTCAAGACCAGAAAAATGAACTGAACGAACTCATTGAAAGTGCCGAAGTGTCCATCAATAGTTATACATACGATGGGGATACGCCGGTTGCGATCCGGCAAAAAATCAGAAAGGCCGGACATATCGTCATCACCAATCCCGATATGCTCCATACGGGCATCTTACCTCATCACACGAAATGGGTCGCATTGTTTGAAAACTTACGGTTCGTTATCATCGAT
This sequence comes from uncultured Bacillaceae bacterium, assembly GCA_937983015.1. Lineage (GTDB taxonomy): Bacteria > Bacillota > Bacilli > Bacillales > Caldibacillaceae > CALGAD01. Next base: position 647 of record CALKAK010000128.1, read on the forward strand.
GAACTCCACACTTACCGTGGTGTATTCGGCAGTCATACTGCAAACGTTATCCGCCGTCTGCAAAGAATCTGTCGCTTTTACGGTAGCGATCCTGTTTTTATTTGCACTTCGGCTACTATTGCCAACCCGAAGGAACTGGCCGAGCAGTTAACGGGGAAACCGATGCGCCTGATCGATAAAAATGGTGCACCTAGTGGTCGGAAGCATTTTCTGTTTTACAATCCACCGATCGTGAACAAACCGTTAAATATTCGCCGGAGCGCCATTCTGGAAGTCAGAAAACTGGCCAGCCTTTTTTTGAAAAATAAAATTCAGACCATCGTTTTTGCGCGCAGTCGGGTGACCGTAGAGGTGATTCTTACTTATTTACAAGAGCTCATTAAAGATCAGGTCATTCGCAAAGGGATTCGCGCTTATCGCGGCGGATACTTGCCATCGGAGCGGCGGGAGATTGAACGAGGACTGAGGGATGGTGAAATTTACGGTGTGGTAAGCACGAATGCACTTGAGTTAGGGGTCGATATAGGACAACTGCAAGTTTGCATCATGACTGGCTATCCCGGAACGATCGCCAGTGCCTGGCAACAAGCTGGCCGTGCAGGGAGAAGACAGGGGGAGTCCCTCGTCATCTATGTTGCCAGTTCTGCACCTTTAGACCAATATATGATCAACCATCCGGATTACTTTTTTAAACAGTCACCCGAAGTGGCCCGAATTAACCCGGATAACCCGATCATTCTTATCGACCATATAAAATGTGCCGCCTATGAACTTCCTTTTACAAAAGGGGAAACCTTCGGCGAACTTGACGTTGAAGATGTGCTCGATTATCTGGCGGAAAAAAAGGTTCTTGTACCAAGTGGGAGAAAATATTATTGGATGAGCGATGCTTTCCCGGCCCATGAAATCAGTCTTCGTTCTGCCTCCCAGGAAAATGTTGTCATTATCGATCAGACGGAACGGAGCAATGTGAAAGTAATCGGCGAGATGGACACCTTCAGCGCGTTGACCTTGCTTCATGACGAGGCTATCTATCTACATCAGGGTATCCAGTACCAGGTGGAAAAACTGGACTGGGAAGAGAAAAAAGCATTTGTCCGGGAAGTTGAAGTCGATTATTATACAGACGCCAATTTGGCCGTACAATTAAAAGTGCTTGATGTGGACCGGGAGCGAAAGCATGAAGCAATGCAAATTTATTACGGTGATGTCGCGGTTTCTGCCATTCCGACCATTTTTAAAAAAATCAAATTTGAAACCCATGAAAATATCGGTTCCGGACCGATTCATTTACCGGAGCAAATTCTTCATACAACGGCAACATGGATCTCCCTCGAACGGTCTCCAGAAGAAATCGACGATCGCCGCCTGGAGGACGGGTTACTTGGGGTAAGTCATGCGGTTAAAAATATCGTTCCCATGTTCGTTATGTCCGATCCGCAAGACGTCCTTATAGTGCCACAAGTAAAAGCGGAATTTAATGGCAAACCGACGATCTATTTGTATGATCGTTATCCTGGTGGCGTAGGCTTAAGCGATGAGATTTATCATAAAATTGAACAAATTCTCCATAAGGCACGGACGATCATCTCAACCTGCCCGTGTGAAAATGGCTGTCCTTCCTGTGTCGGAACGGATTTTCAGGCGGAAAAGGGGAAAAAAGATGCCGTTCGTTTGCTCGATCTTTTCATCGGATAAGGAAGGTGCGGACTCAGGATGGGCTTAAGGAAAAAATTACAATTGTATCAAGCGTATATTCAGCCAGATCAAAAAAATGAAAAAGCTCATATCGAACGGGAAAATGATGCAAAAATCGCGATTCCTAACCAAGAACAATGGGAAAAACATGGTGTCTATCCATTTTTCCTAGATGAAACGTACTGTCTTATTCGGGAAAAACGTTATCCTTTGAGCACAAAAAGAGGGCACTACACGTTCCGGGATTTTTTAACGGCGATCGAAGCGTGGCAGGATACCGATTTTTCCCATCCCTTAAATGCCAAAGGCTTTTCGGCAGAAGATCTCTTCTTTTTCGATACGGAGACAACGGGGCTCGGTAGTGGAACCGGTAATTTAATTTTCCTGCTGGGCTATGCTTTTTTTGACGGAGAGGAAGTGGTTGTGAAACAACATTTTTTACCGGAACCCGGCGCTGAGGTCCCGCTCTACTACAGTTTTTTGCGATCGGTTGATTATAATACACTGGTTACATATAACGGCCGCGCTTTCGACTGGCCGGTTGTAAAAACCCGTTACACTCTCGTAAGAGAACACCTGCCGAAATTGCCGTCTTTCGGTCACTTTGATTTACTCCATGCAGCCAGACGACTTTGGAAACATAAACTGGACTCCTTTTCCTTAAAAAATGTGGAAAAAGAGATTCTCGGAATCGTAAGAGACGAGGATTTACCCGGATATTTAGCACCGATGATCTATTTTGATTTTCTCGAAAGTAAAGAACCGCTCGGGATTATGGAAGTCATGAAACATAATGAAGCGGATATTCTATCTTTAATCACTTTGTATACGCACATTTCTTTTCAATTGTTAGGATTAGATCCACAACAAACAAAACGTGAACAGCTCGCTGTCGGGCATTGGTATTCTTCAATAAAAGAAATCGATAAAGCGGTGGAAATTTATGAAACAAGTCTCGCTACTTATGCGGGTAAAGAGCGATTAAAGGCACTGAATGAACTCGCCTTTTTATACAAAAAACAACAAAATTACGAAGCGGCCCTACAGGCGTGGGAAGAAGTGGCACAGACAGCAAGCGGAAAATTATTGGTAACCGCCTGTTTGGAATTGGCGAAGATCTGGGAACATCAGAAAAAAGACTATCGACAGGCGTTAAAATATAGCCTTCAGGCATTGGAAGAAGCCGATGATATCGCATCCATTGAGAAACGAATTTACAGGTTACAATATAAGCTTGAACAGCAGGAAAAGGGGACATTTCCCGGGTAACCGCAAATTTCGCTAAAATTGGTGCATTTTCAGCAAATTTCGCACCAATCCATCTTTTTCCTAGAAATATTTATTGTTTCCCTCCTTAACCTTATATAAAATAGAATTGAAGTTTTTAAGAACGGCAAAGGGAGGAGATCGATTGTCAAGAGTACTTCTCTTTTTATTTTTTTCAGTAATCATCCTGACCTTCTTCATCTTTATCTAGCGATAACGACTAGTCTTTGCTCTCGAGTGAGCGATGAATCATGAATTTTTCGATGATCCTCAAATAAATTCTTACCACTTTTCTCCATCTTCCAAACCTGTATTTTTGAAGCAGGACCATGCAGGATCATAAGTTTCTTCTCAATATACTGCACCGGAATGGTGTACAATGTTCTAAATTCCCACAATGTATACTTCAACAGATGAACACGGAACGGTTAAGTTATGAATGATCTTGCGAGGTATATTCGCGAGAATCATCTGATGTAAAGGACAAATTGGAAAAAACGATCGAAATCCTAATATTTTCAGTGAATCCCGGGAATGAAATTGACAAAAGTTACGTTTTTATGGAAAATAGGATTAATGAAGTGGAGTAATCGGGGTGAATATGTTGGCGCTTAAACTTCAATTAACGGCACAAGATATTTTTAATAAGGAATTTAAAAAAGCTTTCCGTGGATACGATCCGGATGATGTCGATCGCTTTTTAGACATCATTATCCAGGATTATGAAGCTTTTAAAAAGGAATACGAAGAATTGCTCAATGAAAACAAACGATTAAAACGGCAATTGGAAGAAACGAGAAAACAACCCCAGGTATCACCGGGGACGACCAATTTCGATATACTGAAACGGTTAAGTAATTTAGAAAAACACGTATTTGGCAATAAATTATATGAGTAATTTACCAGTTTTACCAATCATCCCTCCTTGCCAAGGGGTATTTTTGTGTCTACAATAAATATAGGAAAACCGTGGAATGAATAGCGTTCGGGTAATCGCTGCAAAATGCTTCGGCATTTTGTAGAGGAAAGTCCATGCTCGCACGGTGCTGAGATGCCCGTAGTGTTCGTGCCTGGCGAAACAATAAGCCAGGGCAACCCGGAGGTGTGCACCGGGTTGACGGCCGGGAAAGAACCTACGTTCATCCCTGCTGGGATGAATATGGTTCGAGTACCTATAAAAGTGCCACAGTGACGCAGCCTCCTGGGAAACCGGGAGGGTGGAACGCGGTAAACCCCACGAGCGAGAAACCCAAATTATGGTAGGGGCGCTCCTTCCGGGGAAATGAACCTAGGAAGGAGGCAAGGGAGTTGTTCCCTTGCAGATAGATGATTACCGCCGGGTTACGAGGCGTCAAGCCGCATGCAGTACCCGGTACAGAACATGGCTTACAGAACGTTATTCATTCCACGACTGCACACGGGACTGCAAAAGCAGTCCTTTTTAATTTTTTGGGAAGATCTGTTTGAGAAGCGAATCGATTTTGCCCATTTCCTACTTCCCTATATAAATCAACGAATCTTTAAAGGCTTTTTACTCCCGTTTATAAAAGCCATGCATATTTTTTTTGGTAAAATTTTATAATAATACAAAAAACTGATAAATGAGGGATGGGTCGTGTACAGTGATTCACTTGATTTTTATAAAATTTCAAAGGCATTAGAAGAAGCGAGTAGAATGTTACAAGCCATGGATGACAAGTCAGAAAAAGGGATCGAGGCATTAAAAGAAGCGGAAACGAACCTACAATATGCACTGATCAATATGGCAAAATTATATAATGAATAATTTCAAGGGCCGCTTAAGCGGTCAATTTTTTTATCCCGATAAATACCGAACATTATAATAATAATCAAAAATAATGTTCGTAAAAATTGCTTTACAAACCTATTTTTTCATATTATAATTCATAATAACAAACGAAAACGGAACACTCATATAATCGCGGGAATATGGCTCGCGAGTCTCTACCAGGTTACCGTAAATAACCTGACTATGAGTGGGCAATGGTTGGGTTGAGGGGTTCGACCCTAACAAAGGCTTGTTTTGTCTTTTTTATCCGAAGTCATTGCTCACTGCATAGTGAATGGCTTCGGGTTTTTTATTTTTTCAGCTTTATAGAAAGGAGACCTATTATGGAGGAATTGCAGGAAAGGATCAGGCGGGAAGGGGAGGTGCTTTCTAGTTCGGTTTTAAAGGTGGATCGGTTTTTAAATCACCAAATCGACCCTCTCTTAATGAAAAAAATCGGCCATGAACTGGCAGCAAGATTTAAAAATAAAAACATCACAAAGGTGTTAACGATTGAAACATCGGGAATCGCTCCTGGTCTTATGACGGGACTCGTCTTGAACGTTCCGGTTGTCTTCGCAAGGAAACAGGAAGCGATCACGATGACCGATGTATACCGATCACGAATTTATTCGTTCACAAAGCGAAGAACGTATACGATATCCGTAGCGAAAACGATGTTAGGTAAAGAGGACACGGTCTTGATCATCGATGATTTTTTAGCCAATGGGGAAGCGATCCGGGGGTTGATCGAAATTATTAACAAAGCAGGAGCAACCCTCGTGGGAATCGGGATTGTTATCGAAAAATCATTTCAACCGGGAGGTAAAATTCTTCGCTCTGCCGGTTATCAAGTGGAATCTTTAGTTAAAATCGCTTCTTTAGAAAATCAATCGATTCAATTTTTAGAGGATGGAGTGGAACAGAAGCTATGAAATTAACAAAAGGGAAAATTTTCTCATTAGGCATTCAACATGTGCTTGCCATGTACGCCGGTGCGATTGCCGTCCCTCTCGTCGTAGGCGCTGGCATCGGGTTAAATAGCGAACAATTAACGTATCTCGTTTCCATCGACATATTCATGTGCGGAATAGCCACACTTTTACAAGTATGGAAAGGTAAATTCTTTGGTATCGGTCTACCGGTCGTTCTTGGTTGTACATTTACTGCTGCCGGTCCGATGATCGCGATCGGAAATGCCTATGGTCTCCCTGCGATTTTTGGGGCGATTATCGGTTCGGGAATCATCGTTCTTTTGATTTCTCGCTCGTTTAGTAAGTTAGTCGCTTTCTTCCCACCAGTAGTGATGGGATCGGTTGTGACGATCATCGGTCTTACACTGATCCCGGTTGCCATGACCAACCTGGCCGGGGGTTCGGGAAGTCCGGACTTCGGTTCGTTTAAAAATCTTGCCCTCGGTATCATCACATTGGTTATCATACTGGCAATTTTCCGATTTTTTAAAGGCTTTCTCCGTTCCATCGCCATTTTACTCGGAATTTTAGCGGGAACTGGGCTAGCCACCTTTTTCGGAGAGGTGGATTTCACGCCGGTTCAAGAGGCAAACTGGTTCCAACTGCCTAAACTCTTCTACTTCGGTGTTCCGGAATTTCATCTCATGCCGATCTTAATCATGACCATCGTGGCCGTCGTCAGTTTAGTGGAATCGAGCGGTACCTATTTTGCTTTGAGCGATATTTGCGAGCGTAAATTAACCGATGAGGATCTTTGCAAAGGGTACCGTTCGGAAGGGTTGGCGTATTTAATCGGCGGCTTATTTAACGCATTTCCGTATACAACTTTTTCACAAAATGTCGGTCTCATCCAGCTTTCCAGTGTGAGATCCTTACGTGTCATCTACGCGGCAGCGGGAATCTTGATCTTTCTCGGTTTTGTTCCCAAAATTGCCGCCTTCACGACGATCATACCGTCTAGTGTATTAGGAGGTGCGATGATCACTATGTTCGGTATGGTGGTGGCCAGCGGAATTAAAATGCTCGGCAAAGTCGATTTCTCTTTACAAGAAAATTTATTGATCGTTGCCTGTTCCATCGGTGTGGGACTCGGGATCACAGTTGCTCCCGATCTGTTCAATGGTTTGCCTGACGGAATTAAGATCATCACCGATAGCGGCATTGTTATGGGGAGTCTAACGGCATTCCTCTTGAATCTCGTGTTTAACGTTCTCAAATCTCGTGGTGAAAAAGCAATACCTGCAGAAGTGAAACAGTAAAGAGGATGTTCCGATCGGATTTCGGTTATACGTTCCGATCGGGACTTTTCATTTTTTAGAAAACATGCTATACATATGTTATGTACAATGAACGGTTCGATTATTTGGGAAATACAATACAAAAAAAGGAGGTTGATTCGATGGTTCAGCACTATTACTGCAAACATTGTTTGACGATTCATACGAAAAGAAATGTCTGTCCGGTCTGTGGTAAAAAGGATCATCAATCGATCATCATTAGCGTCCATAGTAATGTTCGGGAAAAAGCGGTATGAATCCATTATTCGCTTCAAGCGATTTTTCTTTGCCTTTTTACCGAGCAAAACCGTAATAGAAAAGCCAATTCACTTTCGATGGCTGCTTTCTATGCCTTATCTACGAGAAACTTCTTTTCGCATGATTAAATCCCCTTCCAAGAATCTTCATTAATTTACCCTGCATTGTAAAATACAGAACCCTGTACTTTGTCCACTGGTGTTCCCATCAGACCTTTCGAGTTTAGACTATCCAGAAGAAGAACGGTATGTTACGATACTAGCGTGTGTTTTTCGTAGCAATCAAACGTGCAAAAAATTTTGATCATTTTTGAGGTGAACGTTTTGTCGGAAAAAAAGCAACTGTTACTTGTTGACGGTATGGCCTTATTGTTCCGGGCCTTTTATGCGACGGCACCATACGGACGTTATATGTACAACGATTACGGTGTACCGACCAATGGTGTTTACGGAATGCTCTGCCATTTATTTTCAGCGGTGAAGCATTTCCGGCCTTCCCATATGGCGGTTTGTTGGGATATGGGAAAAGAAACATTTCGCAATGAAATATATGCGGATTATAAAGCGAATCGGATGGAGCCACCGGAACAACTGGTTCCCCAATTCGATTTGGCAAAAAAAGCGGTACAGGCCTGTCAGATACCGAATATCGGAATAGTCGGTTATGAAGCGGACGATTGTTTAGGAACGATTGCCAAGCAGGTGAAAGGAACCGCGCAAGTCACGGTATTAACCGGTGACCGGGATTTATTACAGATACTCGATCGATCGGTTACCGTTGCACTTGTAAAAAACGGGTTCGGGAATTATGATGCGTACACGAAAGAACGTTTTCATGAAGAATACGGGTTTGAGCCGCAGCAATGGGTTGACATAAAAGCTTTTACCGGTGATGCCGCGGATAATTACCCGGGTGTAAAGGGAATCGGTCCGAAGACCGCGGAAAAATTAATCCGGGAATTTGCCACGGTTGAGAATGTTCTCGCCTCTTTATCGGAACTTCGTCCGAATCTTCGCCAAAAGATCGAAGCGGATCGTGACGCCTTAGTTCTTTCTAAGGAATTAGCGATGATCAATCGAGATGTTCCCTTACAATTTTCTTTAGCGGCGGCTAAAATCGATGTTGCAGCTTTGCGCAATAGTAAACGATGGTTGAAAGCGAATATTAAAGGGACGGACCGTATTTTTCAAATTATTGAGGAATGGATCGATAGTTCATTCACATCATAGATATTTGTTAAGTAAAGCAAGAACACAATGGATTACTAGATGGACTCCAAACGTTTTTTTACAAAAATTCGATATGATCAGGAATCATGACTAAAAAACCCTTACCACGATTTTGACGAATCACGGTAAGGTTTTTTGCTTTGCCAAGAGCTTTTATAAACTAGTAGTAAAATCAACAAATGCTGTTTTATTCACCAGGATATATTTTTTCGAATGAAAGGGGAGGAGATCAGCTTTCAACTGGTTTTCCAAGAAAGGAACAATAAAAGAAAGAGAGAAAAAACGGTATTTGCGGTTTTTGAAAAAGGGCGCGAACAATCGTCATTCTATTTCTGGATCATACAGCTTCCTTGCATGATAAATTTCTTGATGGGGCGACATCTCATTTGCTATTTTTATGTACAGCCTGGCAGGCGAGTCGGTCGGCATGTTGGTACTCGCGTTCAGGTATCCATTTGATAAAAAATAGAGCGAAGATATCGATGATCGCCAGACACTTTTCAAGATAAGGTTGAAACTTTTCGTTCTTCACATATCGTTTTTCCACGAAATCGCAAACGATTTTCGAATCGGTTTTCAACCAAACCGCAGAATGATCTTTCTTACGGCATAATTCTAAAGCTTTATAAAGAATATTAAACTCAGCCTCGTGATTATTCATGCCCCGGGGAAAAAGGCGTGCTCTTCAATTTTTCCCTGTTCCTTTATATCGATCCCGTCACCGCTTGGACCGGGATTTCCCTGACTTATAGCATCAATAAATAGTTCTAACATACATTTTTTCACACCATCTTCATATGATAATATCCCGGCGACTTGGATAAAATGGGTTATGGTGTAAGTCCATTATAATGGATAATTTTTTTAAATAAAGGAAATATCCCGAATCATTTGGGAAAGTTTGGCCCGAGTTTAAAAGAATGTCTATTTGGCAATAGCAAGTTAGGAAACGGGGGTTGTGCAGGAAAAACCAGAAATCTAAAAAAGTTGTTGTCGGCTAGGAGTGGAGTTTGATGAATGACAGAAAAGAACTGTTGGGTTATCTCGATCAATTACTCGATACGTACTGTGACGGGTGTTTTTTATTTCAACATATAAAGAAAGAGAAGGGAAGGAATTATGCCCACAGTTTTTGTATTAAGCAATGCACCGTAGGTCAACAATTGCAAAAGATCGGCAAAGATCTCATCGCACAGAAAAAGTGATAAAAACCATAAAAGGCTGGTTTAGAAAAACCAGCCCGATTGTATACACATTATGTCATCACATTTTGCGAATTATAATTTCACAACGTTAGCAGCTTGAGGTCCGCGGTTTCCTTGAACGATTTCAAAAGAAACTTCTTGCCCCTCTTCTAAAGTTTTGTAACCTTCGCCTTGAATGGCCGTGTAATGGACGAAAACATCGTCGCCCCCTTCAACTTCAATGAACCCATAACCCTTTTCATTGTTAAACCATTTTACTCTTCCGTTTTGCATGCTTTTCCTCCTAAATTACTTGACACGGATGTGTCGGTAAAAATATTTCAATCAATAAACGTCTCAACTAAGGCCTCAGTATGAATCCGTTTAATGATTAGTTCAACTATACTACAAGGAAACGCGATAGTCAAGAATTTTTATTTGAATGCAAGAAAATTTAAAACAATTAATACAAGTAACCGTTATCAATACGGTGAATTACATGAATCCCTTGTCTTTAAAGGGATTCGTAAGGTAAAATGGTAAATAAGAAAGAAATTGGAGGAACTTTACATGCCAACACCGAGTATGGAAGATTACATTGAACAAATATATTTGTTGATCGAAAGTAAGGGTTATGCGCGGGTATCGGATATAGCCGAAGCTTTATCCGTCCATCCCTCAAGTGTCACCAAGATGGTGCAAAAACTTGATCAAAAAGAATACTTAGTTTATGAAAAATACCGGGGCCTGGCATTAACACCGAAAGGGAAAAAAATTGGCGAACGGCTCGTTTACCGTCACGATCTTTTGGAACAGTTTTTATCCTTGATCGGGGTAGACGAAGAAAATATTTATAATGATGTCGAAGGAATGGAACACCATCTGAGCTGGAATACAATTGATCGAATCGGCGATCTTGTCCAGTATTTCGCGGAGAATCCGGAACGGCTTGAAGAACTGCGAAAAATGCAAAATCGCTGACCGTTAAGACATTCAATAGATGTAAACGATTACCGATCGATGGATTTATGATGACCAGCACGATACATGTTTCGGTCTATATACTCAATGAATGAACCTTCTTCCTTTCATGCACGAGCCTGAAACGAGTAAATGATCGGAATATAACGCTCTAAGCGGTTTTCGCCTAGGGCGTTTTTTAATGGAATTTTTTCATG
>CALKAK010000129.1 GCA_937983015.1 uncultured Bacillaceae bacterium
GCTTGTTTGTAGACTTCAATGCGCTGGTCAACCGTCTTATAATCTTCGGACAATAATTTCTCAACCTTTTCCAGTACATCCCGCAATTCTTTTGTGCTCACTTCTTCGAGTAATTCCGCTGGTTCTACACCGAGTCTTTTGGCGATGTACTCTAAACTTTCCATGGAAGGTTTTGCCCGATTATTTTCTATTAAACTAAGCATTCCTTTTGAGAGCTTGTCCCCAGCTAGCTCCGCTAAGGTAAGGCCCCGTTCTTTACGCAGTTTGCGAATGCGTTCACCAAGTGTTGCGATTGTCATCTCCCCCATTACATAAAGCTCTTCCAGTAATTAAATTATATTAAACTTTCTATACAATACGCAAATATCATCTTATTATAGTTTAATTAAATTTAACTTTTTTCCTTGACATCTGACCTAAAACATTATATAGTTTAATTAAATTAAACTTTCGCGATGAGGATGGGATGACATAATGGAAAAGAGCAAATTGAAAAGGGCGACCTACCATCTCTGGACGGTCACCGCAAGCAAATTCATCGTTAATTTAGGATATCAAGTGTTTGTGTTTGCGATCAGTTTATACATTTTACGGATGACTGGTTCAGCCATGAGTTTTGCCATCAACATCATTTGTGGGATTTTACCGCGCACCATTTTTTCACCGCTTGCAGGACATTTTGTTGATAAATATTCGAAAAAGAAAATTTTGATCACCGCTAATATTATCGATTGGCTCGCCGTAATAGGGCTTCTTATTGTAAGTTTTCTTCATGGCTTAGCGTTACCGGCGATCTATATCACGACGGCCATCTTTTCAATGTGTGGAGCCTTTTCTTCTCTGGCATTTACCGCATCCCTTACCCAATTAATTGATGGGGAGCGCATCCAAAGGGCGATGTCTTTGAACCAAATGTCGGTTTCCATCGCCGCAATCGCCGGACCGGCAATCGGCGGAATCCTTTATGGGATCGTATCAATAGAAACATTTCTGATCATATATATTGTTGCATCCCTTATTGATATCCTTTTGATTTCGACTCTTGATTTCAATTTATTCGCCAAAAAGATAGATGAAACACAAGAACAGAAAGCAGAATCCTTTTGGGAAAGCACAAAAGCCGGTTTTGCTTATTTAAAGCTGCAGCGAATTTTAATCGTGTTGATCAGTTCCGCCCTCGTCGTAAACTTTTTTACCGGTGGAACGGAAGTGGGCTATTCTTATATTTTAGTAGAGGTTTTAAAGATGGATTCCCATCGTTATGGGATCACAGAAAGTGCTTTTGCAGTAGGAATGCTCGTATTTTCCCTGTATCTTGCGGTAAGAAAAGAAGTCAAATACCCGCTGATTCTCGCCAAATGGGGAATTGTCGGTCTCGGGGGCATTTTCATCGCAATGTGCTTACCGCTAATCATTACTTTTTCGTCTAATTTCGTTTTTGTCTATTACTTTGTTTTGAATTTTTTATTAGGATCGGCGGTAATTTTAATTAATACACCAATATCGGTGATGATGCAAAAGACGATCGCGGAAGAGTATAAGGGAAGGATTTTCGCGATTATGGAAACGCTCGCCACCGCCTTAATTCCATTAGGAACACTTGTTTACGGTGGCTTATATGACTGGCTCCCGGCACAATGGGTTATGGGAACATCAGGTTTGGTGTTAATTGTGTACATCTTATTCACCATAAATAAGAATGTAATCAAAGAAATTTATCACAACGCGGAACAAAGTCAAAAACCGGTTGAAGTTCGGTCATGAAAACATTAATTTTTTATCGTTGATCAATTCGGGGACCATTTATGACCGGGGAGTGAAGAAGTATCCGCTCCCCGGTTTATCATTTCTGTGAAGCTTTAAATCGCGACTTTTCAATTCGTTGCCCTAGTATGACAAGTGCCGATGAGCCAGCTTGGACGATGTCCTAAATGTAAAAACTCGCCTGATCCACCCATTCGTAATCACTATGTTCTTTTAAATCACGGACGAGCTGAAAAAGGGCCTCGTCCTTTTGTTTCGCTTCGATCATCACATCAATTTGCCTGACGGATCCTTTCACCTTTTCCAAAAAATAAACGAACGCTTCCGGTTCAATGTAATTCGCATGGGCACGGAAATTCGATTCTGACCTGGGACTTGAGATATGGATTTTTATCGGTAAGGGAGAGTCTTGCCACGTAGCACAAATTCGTTCCCAATAGACTTCCCATGATTTTTTATCATGATTGGCTTCGTGATGATGAAGATCAAAAACGAGGGGGATCCCCAATTTTTCACACAAGTAAAGCGTATCTTCCACGGTAAAAGTCTTATCATCATTTTCCAAGATGATCATCTCTTGAATCGTGCGTGGGATGAACCCCCAATTATGGATAAATTGTTCGAGGGCTTTTTCTTTATCGCCATACTTACCACCAACGTGAAGGACACATCGATGCATTGGATCAAGGCCAAAATGCCGTAAAAGTCGTTCATGCATTATTAATGTTTTTATGGCTTGTTGTAAAACATCCGCCTTCGGGGAATTTAAAATGACAAAATGATCGGGATGGAAATCGACCCGGACCCGGGGGTGTTCCCTTAAAAAATTGCGAATAGTAGCAAACTCTTCAGCAAGTGGTTCGTAAATATCAATATTTTCCAGCACTTCATGGGTTCCCAATGGCAGCAATTTCGAACTAAAACGAAAAAAGGATATATCGTGTTCATGATTATACCGTAATAGCCGTAAACAATTGTTCAAATTCTTTTTGGCAATCGTCGCTAATTTGTTAATCGCTGCTTCCCGATCCTCCAGTTTTTGAAAATGGGTAAACGTCATCGTATGCGAAGGGGATGAGTTAGGGAGATGAACACTCATCGCCACATACCCGAGCCGCACACAGGTCATCACGATCCCCCATTTCTCTAAACTAGCCATTAGTCTCTCCGGAAACGGGGAAATCATGACACCTAATTGATCAGTAAAGTGGTTGTCCGGAATCACTTCCACAAGGAAAAACAAAAACCATGGTTCAACCATGGTCTTAAAAAGTCCTTATTTTTGGTCAGCTAACCATTCGGCAACGGCTAATGCGTCATCACCTTTTAAGATTCCAGGAGGCATCTGACCTTTTCCATTTTCGATAATATCCTTAATTTCTTCAACAGAATATTGGCTACCGATCGTACTCAGATCCGGTCCAAAGCCACCTCGTAAATCCTGTCCGTGACAGCTTGCACAACTCTGGGCGTATAATGTTTCACCATTGGTGGTCACTTCTCCGCCAGAACTCCCGCTGGATTCATCCTTTCCTCCACATGCGGCAAGAACAACCATCACAAATAAACCCGTGAATAGTAATTTCCATCCCCTTTTCATCCATATCACCCCTTCATCCCCGATTATAGCACAGTCAGAATATTTTTTCCCCAACAAATATTCGCCAATTAATGAACCTTAAATCCTTTACCGAGGACTTCCGAGGCATCGACAACGATAACGAATGCTTCCGGGTCGATGTTTGCGACAAGTTCTTTTAACGCATAAAATTCGGTTTGATCAATTACCACCATAAAAATAGGACGTTTCTCATTGGTGAAGCCACCGTAAGATAAGATTTTTGTCAAACCCCGGTCGATCTCTTCCAGAACGGCCTTTTTTATTCGTTCTTCCTCTTTGGATATGATCAAAACCATCTTAGAGCGTTGCCAGCCAATTTGCACGATGTCAATCGTCTTACTTGTTATATAAAGGCCAAGTAAGGCGAATAATCCTTTTTCAATATCAAAAACGAGTGCGGCAGTAAGTACGATTAAACCATCGATAATCGCAACACAGATCCCCAGGGATAAATGAGTATATTTGGCAAGGATTTGCGCAGCCAAATCCGTACCACCGGTAGAGGCATGACCGCGAAACACAATACCGATACCAAGTCCCGTCCCCATACCGCCAAAAATGGCCGCAAGTAAAGGATTCAATGTCCAGGGATCCCAGTCCTTCGTAAGATAGACGACAAAAGGTAAAAATACCGTGCCGACGAAGGTTTTCAGGCCGAATTCCATGCCTAATATGATCACACCGGCGATAAATAAAGGGATGTTCAAAGCCCATTGAACATAAGCCGGTTCCCAGCCGAAAACGCCATTGAGGATCGTACTGATCCCGCTTACGCCACCGGGGGCAATTTGATTCGGTAGCAAGAAGACATTAAAGGAGATCGCAATGATTGCGGCACCGATTAATACGTATAGATAATTCAAGATTCTTATGTAATGCGGATTTTGAATATGTTCGCGATTTCTCTTTTTAACCATTCTAATTCTCCTTGTATGACGCAAACAGATCTCACGGGATCATGGATATCGCCCCATTAAACAATCTTCTTGGGAATCGTTCAACTAAAATAGAAGGGAAACCGGAACGATCGTCCAGTTTCCACTTGACCACGTAAAGAATCATTGTATTTGTGAGCGTAGATAGGCATCGATGAATTCATCGATTTCTCCGTCCAGCACCGCTTGCACATTACCGGTTTCTACATTCGTGCGGTGATCTTTCACCATCGAATAAGGATGGAAGACGTAGGAGCGAATCTGACTGCCCCAGCCGATTTCTTTCTGTTCGCCGCGAATTTCGGCCAGCTGTTTTTCCTGTTCCTCCAGCTGTTTCTGGTATAATTTGGCGCGCAGCATCTTCATCGCCTGCTCCCGGTTTTGAATCTGGGAACGTTGCGCCTGGCTGGAGACAACGATTCCGGTCGGGATGTGCGTGATGCGAACCGCCGATGATGTTTTGTTGACGTGCTGTCCTCCCGCACCACTGGCCCGGAACGTATCGACGCGAATATCTTCAGGGCGAATTTCGATTTCGATATCATCGTTAATTTCGGGAATCACTTCGCAAGAAGCAAAGGACGTGTGTCTTCTGCCGCTCGCATCAAACGGCGATATTCTTACAAGCCGATGAATCCCCTTTTCTGCTTTTAAATAACCGTAGGCGTTATGACCTTTAATCAACAACGTAACACTTTTAATGCCAGCTTCTTCACCCGCCAGGTAATCCAGTATTTCCACCTGATATCCTTTCTTTTCCGCCCAGCGGGTATACATCCTGAGGAGCATGGATGCCCAGTCCTGTGATTCCGTTCCCCCCGCACCGGAGTGGATTTCCAGAATCGCATTGTTTTTATCATACGGACCGTTCAGGAGCAATTCTAACTCAAACTCATTCAATTCCTTTTCCAGTTTTTCCAGTTGTTCTTCCAGCTCTTCCTGTAGATCAGGATCCGGCTCTTCCTGTAGCAATTCAAAAGCTACTCTAATGTCCTCGATTTTTTCATTCAGACGATAAAATGTGTTGACCTGATCTTTTAAATGTTTGGCCTCACTGATCACTTTTTGGGCTTCTTTTTGATCATTCCAAAAATCCGGTGAAGCCATGCGTTCGTCTAATTCGGCAATGCGTTCTTCTTTCCTTTCGAGGTCAAAGAGACCCCCTAAAATCCGCTAATCGCTTAGCTGTATTGGCAATGAATTGGCGAATCTCGGCCATATCCATCGTCGAATCACCTCAGAGTAAAATTGATTTTTTTTGATACTTCCGCAAACAAATATTTCTAACAAAATATGGCCTAATACCTTTTTTCGTTCTCACGTTCTTTTTTATTTATAACGGATTCTACCGGAACAATCAAGAGGATTATCTGGCGAATCACTTTAACCGTAAATAGTGACAGCATAAAACGAGATTTTCACATAGAAAAAGGGCATTGGCTATCCAACCATCCTGCCCTTATCCATTCATTAAACCGCATAACGTCCATGACAATGTTTGTATTTTTTCCCGCTTCCACACGGACACGGTTCGTTCCGGCCAATTTTTTCACCGCGACGGATTGGTTTCCGTTTCGGTTGTTCACCACCGGAACCGGGGATTACGGCGACGCCCTTAGCCACTTCTTCCCGCTTCAAGTTATCAACGATTTCAGCTTTCATGATGAATTTGGCCACTTCATCCTCAATGGCCGCGACCATAGCCTCGAACATTTCAAAGCCTTCCCGCTGATATTCTTGTAACGGGTCGATCTGGCCATAAGCCCGGAGGTGAAT
>CALKAK010000130.1 GCA_937983015.1 uncultured Bacillaceae bacterium
GGTTGTCGTCAGTAAGCTCACATATAAACCGATTCCTGAAGTTGAAAAAGAATTCGATGAAACATTACGTCTATTGGAAGAGGAAATGGCGAAATAATGTCTTATTAAAAAACAACGGCATCACTACGAGCCGTTGTTTCTTTTTCGAAAAAATACAGAGCACTTATAAAAGATCATCCTGAATTTATTTAATAAAAAATAAGAGATTGATGTTTTTTCATAGAACCTCATTCTTTTGTTATCTTTCCTACTTATACTATTTTTTCAAATTTCCACCCTCAGCCAATCGCCGAATACGTGTACTAACGAGGAGAGGCTAAGAAGAAAATCGTAACGAGGGAGTATTCTGATTATTATAATAACATTTACGTTAACGTAAACTTCAAGAAAAATCTAGTAAAAAATTAAAAACAGTCCGTTTTCGGACTGTTAACAGATTTTATGCCATTGCTGTTCTCGATCTGGTATCAATAATTATTGGATTCCAGGCCAATTTTCCTTTATGCTGAATTGAATTTTTTCCTCGACCAATAGGCGAGCCCTAAAGCGAGCACGGTAATAAAAGGTACGAATTACTTCAACACTTCAACTGCATAAAATAACGGAATCATGATCAAGAATATACCGAAAAATATGGAAAGACCTGACTTCTTTTTCCAGCCAAATACCGTCAAAATAACTCCTATAACCGCAAGCAGTAAAAAAACTGTAAACAAAATGTTCATTCTTCCACCCCTTGTATCAATTATGGTCGAATAATACGTAATATTCAAATATATCTTTTGAAATATCCCGCTCTCCATTCATATAAAAACATATCAAGGGGCATGAATCATGGAGAAGTTTTTATGATGTTCAAACAATGATTGAGAATGACCGTGATGTTTTCCCAAATCGGAATGTATCACACTTTTTTTTGCTTGCATGTTCAGCTATTTTGTTTTGAAGTTCGGCTCCGTTTTAATCAAGGCATATTTTTAATCAAAAATCATATGCAGGTAGTTCAGATGAATGATACCGGTATATTAAAAAATCATAGCATGATCGTAGAAGGTGCAAAATACCATACATGTATTCCGCACCTTCTGACTTAAACGCCTGTATATCGATAAGCTTTTTGGAAATCTATCTCCATCTATTCATGTCATTCCGTTTTTCAACGGATTTCATAAAAAGGGGTTGTAAAATCGACTACCATCATAAAAAGTGATCGCCATCGCGGCGCTAAAGATTGCGATCATGATAAGTAAGGCGATGTAGTCCTTCTTCTTCAAGGGGCGAAAGCTGTACCACGTCCGTCTTTTATGTTTGCCAAATCCCCTGAGTTCCATGGCATTACTGATGGTTTCGATCTTATCCAGGCTCGACATCACGAGAGGAAGGATAATCGCCGCCGCATTTTTTAACCGCCGCCATAGCTTTTCATTTTTCGAAAGGTCCACTCCCCGGGCTTGCTGGGCTTTGGAGATCAGGTGGAATTCCCTTTGGATATCGGGGATATAACGTAAGGCTAAAGTTATGGAATAGCTCAGACGATAACTGATGCCGATTTTGTTTAAAGACGCAGCAAGTTCACTGGGATCTGTCGTTACTAAAAAGAGCAAGGCGACCGGGATGATCGCTAAATATTTTAACGTGATGTTCATTTGATAAAACAGTTGTTCCAGGGTTAGGTCATACCGTCCGGCAAGTTCCAAAAGAACATGATTCGTTCCGTATATTTTCACCCCTTCTTGCGGGGAAAATAAGTAAATCGCGATATTATTGATCAAGAGAAAGATGAGAATCAAAATGATCACGAAGGAAACTTCTTGCCATTTTATTTTCGAAATACGAAAAACGATGATGCTGAAGAACAATAAAAACACAAGAACCCGCGTATCATATGTAAGCATGGCTGCAAAAGACCAGAGGAGAAAACAGATGAGTTTGGTCAACCCGCTTAGTTGGTGAATCGGAGAGGAGCGTTCGATATAGCCTAATAATGCAGCCATTTTTTCTTCTCCTCCTTATCCTGGGCGATAAATCGGGCGACAAATTCGGTCGGCTCCGGTATGCCGAGGCGTTCGGCCAAAGTATAGAGTGAGGTTTCTTTTAAATTCGCTTTTTTGATGAGATCCGCATCATACAAAATATTCACCGCCTTGTCATCGGCAATCACTCTTCCGTCATTAATCACAATCGCTCGAGGCGTGTACTCCAGCATGAGGTGCATATCGTGGGTAACCATGAGAATGGTCTTCCCTTTTTTGTTTAGGGAAACGAGGAATTCCATGATTTCTGTATAATGCCGGAGATCTTGACCGGCCGTCGGTTCATCAAGAATAATCACCTCCGGCTCAAGGGCCAGAATCGAAGCAATGGTCACCCGTTTTTTCTGCCCATAACTCAAAGCGGATATCGGCCAGTTGCGGAACGGATATAATCCACATATTTTTAATGTTTCAAGAACCCGTTCGGTTCTCTCTTTTTCTGGAACCCCTCTGAGCTCCAGACCAAAAGCTACTTCATCAAAAATCATATGCTTTGAGATCATATGGTTGGGATTTTGCAAGACCATGCCGACTCTTTTTGAACGTTCGGCGATTGTATCCGCCGTTACATCGTTCCCCGCATAATAAATTTTTCCTGAATTCGGTCGTTCGAAACCGCAGATTAGTTTCGATAACGTCGACTTCCCTGCCCCGTTTTTCCCGATAATGCTCACCATTTCTCCATTTTGAAAGGAGAGCGACACATCTTTTAGGGAAAAGGCCCCGTTTTCATACTGAAAAGAAATATTTTTCAGTTCTAATATCGGTTCGTTAGTTTTCACAGGTCCGGATAAAGTTGTCTCCCGAAACCACTGGAGTAATGGTTTTTTACATGCATCGACATGAAAGGTGTCGATATGCCCGGGTTGCATCTCCTTTGTAATCCGGCAGCCCGCATATTTCGCCACTTTAATATATAGGGGCTCGCGAATACCGACTTTGGATAAAAGATTGCTGGCAAGTAGTTGATGCGGATCCATATCCGCTATGATTTCGCCATGATCAACGACGATAATCCGGTCGACAGGATGCGTCAATACATCTTCCAGACGGTGTTCAATGATGATGACGGTCTTCTTCATTTCCTTTTGCAGACGGTCAATCAGTCCCACGACATGTTGCCCTGTTGCCGGGTCGAGACTGGCCAATGGTTCATCGAACAATAAAATCTCCACATCATTCACTAATACACCGGCAACGGCCACTCGCTGCATCTGTCCCCCGGAAAGATGGTGAACGGACTGTTTTAAATAATGGTCCATATCGACAAGACGGGCCACATCCTGTACAATTTCGAACATATCTTCCTGCGGAATGCAATCATTTTCCAGACTAAAGGCGATATCTTCCCCGACGGTTAAAGCGATGAATTGCCCGTCGGTGTCCTGGAGCACCGTGCCGACCATTTTCGAACGTTCGAATATATTTAAGGTTGACGCGTCTTTCCCCATGATGTTTAATGAGCCGGATATTTCC
Source organism: uncultured Bacillaceae bacterium (assembly GCA_937983015.1). Classification (GTDB taxonomy): domain Bacteria; phylum Bacillota; class Bacilli; order Bacillales; family Caldibacillaceae; genus CALGAD01. The sequence goes on from CALKAK010000130.1 coordinate 3,510, forward strand.
CCTTTATAGGAATGGGGAATGAGACCGTTGATACAATGGCCGATTGTGCTTTTTCCGGAACCGGAAGGCCCACAGATCAGTACTTTTTCCCCTTCATAAATTGTGAGATTGATATTCTTCAAGGTTGGTTCCGCCTGACTATAATATTGAAAACTGAAATTTTGAAACTCTATGACTGGTTTTTTCATTGTATTCTCCTACCTGGTTGTACAGTTTTTCAAGCAAAAACCTTCCCGCCAGATTCTCTTGGCGGGAAAGGTGGGTTATTCTTCCATATGGAGACTTCCCTTTTTACTGCGCGTTTTGGAATACGCGTAGAGGAACAGTGTTCCCAGTACTCCAACGGCGATGCTGTTGAGGATTGCAATCGAGATGCCCTGAAAAAATGTTTTGTTTGCCGGTTCAGCATAAATGAGAATATCCAGTATCGGGGCGATCAGACACCAGCCGATTGCATGGGTTACGATTTGATAACCATTGAATATCAAGATTTCTTTTTTACCGAAGATTCCCGATTCGATGTTAATTTTTTTCGCGGATAACCCGAAGCCAACACCGACTAGTCCGGAAACAATAACATAACTCCACCAAATGGAACCATACATCAATAAGTCCTTAAGAGCGTGTCCGATAAGGCCGATAAGACCACCAGCAACCGGACCGAAGATCACCGACATCAACGCCAAGAAGGGGTAGGTGACTTCGATGTTGGTATTGGGGATCCATAAGGGAATCGAAGCAAAACGACCTAATACTACGAACACAGCGGCACCGATTCCGATGGCAACAATTGTTCTAACGGACAACCCTTTGTTCATACAACTCTCCCTTTCATATATTAATGATGATGAAATGGTATTTTTCGAATAGTAATTTTCCAATTAATCCCTGATTTGATATGATAGGCACTTGCAAAGGAACCTTGATTAATGGCTACACCGATATTTCCTAATGAATTCACATAAAGCAGTGGTTCTCCTAAATGACTGTCGGCGAAGGAACGACCAAAAGTCATCATATTTTTGTAGACCTGGTGTGTTTCATTTTCAATCGTTACTTCAAAGGTGTCACCGTATTTCGCACCGTATTGTTTAAATAATCGTTGGGGAATATTGGTCCATAAGTTCCCGAAACGAACATCGAGGATATCGATACAACCGATGACCGCTTGATCTTTGATCACCGCCTCTTTTACAGGGAGTTCCACGACCGAATCCACATCTAATAACGGACCGATCTCCTCGAAACCGATGATGCCTGCCGCAAGTCTCGCACCGGTATAAGCAAAGATATCTCTACCGTCAAAGGTATAAGACTCGAACGTATTGGGCAAACGGTTTTTTTCTTCATCAATAACGACTGCACTAGTTAGACCGATTTTCCGTTTGATATGGGTTAATGTTCCGTTATCAGGGGTAATAATCGTATGTCCTGTTTCGGTACGAACCGCAACACTGCGACGGTCCGTGCCAACTTCCGGGTCCACGACGGAAACAAAAACTGTACCCTTTGGCCAGTAAGTGATCGTTTGATAGAGCCGATAAGAAGCTTCCCAAATATTATATTGTGGGATCTCGTGGGTCAAATCAAAGATGCGTAAATTCGGATCCACACTTAATGCGACACCGTACATGGCACTAACTGCCCCATCGGATAAACCAAAATCTGTTTGAAACACGAGAAATTTCCCCACATGCACCCCTCCTTTCGGTGTGAAAATGCATTGCCTAATAAAAAAATCCACGTCTTATCATCTGGATAAGGACGTGGATTGTTCGCACGTGGTACCACCTTACTTCGCTGCACGTTCACACGATACAGCCTCAGCCAGTACAGGGCTTTCATTCCCTATACTGCGGTACGGATAACGGATACCTCCCGTCGGAGCCTACTAGTATCGGATAGTAAAAGTACCGATACGTTCAGCACGCAACTCAGGGGCCATCTTCAGATTCCCATTTTTCGCTTCTTCTCACCTACCGAAGCTCTCTGTGGAAAAATGCCGGAACCCTACTCTCCCCCGTCATCGTTTTTTCATTACATTTAAT
>CALKAK010000131.1 GCA_937983015.1 uncultured Bacillaceae bacterium
CCAACTAGGAGGGTAGTGTATTTAAGGAATGTTGGCAAGTGGTTTTTTTATTCTCAGAGCCTACCTAACATGGTGTCTGAACATTACATTTTCATTGGTTATAATCAGATTTTCTTTAGGAAACAGTTTACTAATCGATATTTTGTGATATTCTTATTGATAGTTGTAACTGTTAATGAAGCATTTTGATACTTTTCAAAATCGGTTAATTTTATTTCTTGTAACGTTCCACAAACACAGGCAAAGAGGAGTGAAAAAATGACAGAACCTTTGTTTTTACAACCGGTTTTTCAAGAACGAATTTGGGGTGGAACGAGATTAAAGGAGCAGTTCCAGTATGATATCCCTTCAGATCGAACCGGAGAGTGCTGGGCGATCTCGGGACATCCGAACGGGCAAAGTGTTGTAAAAAACGGGCCCCATGCAGGAAAAACCATCGGGGAACTATGGGAGAATCATCGTGAACTGTTCGGGAACTTGGAAGGCGATGTGTTTCCCTTATTAGTAAAAATCTTGGATGCCAATGCCGATCTCTCTGTGCAAGTTCATCCGGATGATGAGTATGCGGCGAAATACGAAAATGGTGAATTAGGGAAAACGGAATGCTGGTATATCATCGATTGTAAAGAAGACGCGGAAATTGTCTTTGGCCATACCGCCAAGACGAAAGAAGAATTACGACAACAGATCGAAGCCGGCAATTGGGATGAACTTTTAAGGCGTGTCCCGATCAAACCGGGTGATTTCTTCTTTGTTCCCAGCGGGACCATCCATGCCCTTTGTGAAGGGACGCTTGTTTTAGAAACCCAGCAAAGCTCGGATACGACGTATCGCGTATATGATTATGATCGTATCGATCAGAATGGGAATAAACGGGAATTGCATATTGAAAAATCCATCGATGTAACAACTGTCCCACACCGCGATCCTGAGTTAAATATAACAACCAAACAAATCCAAGATGCACAAGTGACAACGTTTATTCAGGGCGAATACTTCTCCGTTTATAAATGGGATGTGAATGGTAAGCTTGTCACGGAAAACAAACAGCCATTTTTGTTATTTAGTGTATTAGCAGGTAATGGGAACTTACAAATCAACGATCAAACGTACTCTTTAGATAAAGGTGATCATTTTATTTTACCTGCGACGGTAAAGGAATTTAGTCTGGATGGAAACTTGCAACTCATCGTTTCGCATGTATAGATCATTGCATCTGAAGAAGAAATGGAGGATTTCATAATGAGTTGGAGAATGGTTGCCGATAAATGGCTGCGATTTCAAGACCTCGAACCAGATTTGAAAGAACAATTGAATCGTGTAAAAAATGATGAAAAGAAGCTGGAAGAACTATTTTATAAAAATCTTGAATTCGGTACCGGGGGAATGCGCGGTGAGCTCGGTCCGGGTACGAACCGGATGAATATCTATACCGTTCGTAAAGCTTCCGAAGGATTAGCCCGTTATTTACTCCATCAGGGTCAAGAGCTCGCAAAAAGGGGAATTGTGATTGCCTACGATTCACGGCATAAATCACCAGAATTTGCCTTAGAAGTTGCCAAAACCGTAGGAAAGCACGGGATCAAAGCGTATTTGTTTCGCAAGTTGCGGCCAACTCCTGAATTGTCCTTTGCCGTCCGCTATTTAGGGGCTGCCGCTGGCGTTGTGATTACGGCCAGTCACAATCCACCTGAATACAATGGCTATAAAGTATATGATGAAAATGGCGGCCAATTAACACCCGGGCCCGCGGAACAGCTAACTCGTTTTGTCGAACAGGTGGAAGATGAATTATTCGTTGAGGTAGCGGATGAACAGGAATTGCTTGAAAAAGGATTGCTCGAATATATCGGTGAAGAAATTGACCAAGCGTATCTCGACCAATTAGCGACGATCCAATTAAATAAACCGGTAGTGGAAAAGATGGCGAAAGATTTAAAAATCGTCTTCACACCACTACACGGCACATCCAACCGCCTCATCCAAATGGGCTTGAAGCGGTTCGGTTTTGAAAACGTCACGGTCGTAAAAGAACAGGAATTGCCCGATCCTGACTTTTCCACGGTCAAATCGCCAAACCCGGAAGACCCGGAAGCCTTTGAGCTTGCCATTCGCTATGGAAAAGAAGTGGATGCTGATATTTTACTCGGAACCGATCCGGATTCTGACCGTCTCGGAGTCGTTGTGAAAAATAAACACGGTAACTATGTCCCGTTAACCGGCAACCAAATCGGCGCCATTTTACTGCATTACATTTTATCCCAGAGAAAAGAAAAGGGCATCTTACCGGATAATGGTGTGATGGTAAAAACCATCGTAACTTCCGATTTAGGCCGGGCCATAGCGGATGATTTTGGGGTTAAGACGATCGACACGCTGACCGGCTTCAAATTTATCGGTGAGAAGATTAATGAATTTGAAAAAACCGGTGAATACAAGTTTTTATTCGGCTTTGAAGAAAGTTATGGCTGTCTTATCGGCGATTTCGTTCGTGACAAAGACGCCGTTCAAACATCCATTCTCGTTGCTGAAGTTGCAGCCTTCTACAAAGCTCAGGGGAAAACGTTGTTGGATGGTTTGAACGAAATCTTTGAAAAATATGGCTACTATCTCGAATCTTTACAATCGCTCACGCTAAAAGGAAAAACCGGGGCAGAACAGATTACCCGAATCATGAATTCCTTCCGGAAAAACCCGCCGTTAACATTAGCCGGTGTGGAAGTAGTAGCAGTAGAGGATTATTGGACAGGCGAAAAGAAAGATTTAAAAACAGGAAGAAAAGATCCGATCGAATTACCGAAATCAAATGTCTTAAAATTTTTCCTGGAAGACGGCTCCTGGTTCTGTGCCCGTCCTTCAGGAACAGAACCGAAATGCAAATTTTATTTCGGTGTAAATAAATCTTCTTATGCCGAGGCAGAAAGATTTTTAAACAACTTAGAAGAAGTGGTCATGGCACACGTTCGCGAATTGATACAATAAGCCCTTTTGGCCAATTGATCTGGCGAATATAAGAATAATTTTAATAGAATAGATGGAAACGGAGAGCTTGGGAGAGGGATTGCATCTTAAAAGCTCTCTTTTTTTTATTTACTAAAATTAGCCATTGAAATGGTGATTATTTGTAAAAGAAGGAATTTCGGTTGCCAAAACAATGCACTTGAATCTTTGAATCACGCTTCACATCTCTATGCAGTTCTCCCTAATTTTTACGTTCTTTCACGGATTGCACAGTAAAGAAAAGCTAGCGGACTAGATAGTTGCCATCAAACAGATCAAAAAAGAATTTTTCATCCAAACCGCTTGCAGCAGCAAGCATCCTTCATTTTTACCCCACTAAAAAGAAAAGTAGTACAAACCTTCCTCTAGTCTGTACTACTGTCCGTCTGTTTCTTGCGATTTAATTGATAAAGATTTTCTTCCTCATGATTCCTTATTCCGGCTGACAGAATTACCCAAAGCAAGTGTTGGTGAAATAACGACCTCCTGAATCGGGGCTTTTGGATTGTTGATGCGCCACAATAAGAGATCGATTCCTTTTTCCGCATAATAATCGAGTTTGATATCCATCGACGTGATTTTTGGTGAGGCTAGTTGGCTGAACTGTCCATTATCAAAACTGACGATCGACATATCCTCAGGAATGCGAAACCCTTTTGCTTGCAACACTTGATTGACGATATATCCGAGGCGATCATTGGCACAAAACCACGCCGTTGGCATCTCATCTAGGCTTTCAATAAACTGTTTAATTCTTTCCTCATCATCGGGTGTGTCTTTTAAAATGAATTTGTCATGAACGGGTAACTTGTAATCTTCATGCACCTTTAAATAGCCTAAAAGACGTTCTTCATAACTCGGTGAGCGGTAAATGTCACCCACAAAACCGATTTTTTTATGGTGATGTTCGATCAAGTACTCAACGGCGAGATACGCACCGAAACGATTGTTTGTCAGTATGGAATCTGCCTCGATATGGGGATGATGATGGTCGATCAGGATCGTCGGGATCCCTGATGCGATGATTTTATTGATATATTCCGTAGTAATATGGGATAACACGATAATCCCCTGTACGGTTTTTTCCCGAATAAATGATGGTAGAACCATTTTCTTCGCTGCTTCCGGGCTGACCGATTCGATGAGAAGGTTCATTTCCCGTTTGCGAACTTCATTTTGTAAAGATAAAAAAATTTCCCCAAAGAAAATTGGTTGAGAGAGCGTGTAGTCTGACGCCACCAATCCTATGGATTGCACCTTTTGTTCAGTAGCAGGTTTTCTTTCTTTGTAATCATAGCCGAGTTTTTTTGCTGTTTCGATAACAAGTTTTCTCGTTTCTTCACTTACTCCCGGTTTCCCTGATAACGCGCGGGAAACGGAATTCCTGGAGATATTCAGGGCTTTCGCAATATCTTGCATTGTAACCTTTTTTTTCACTTGTATCTGACCACCTTTAAACGATAGATCAATCTCATGACACCTAAATTGCAACGTTACCTAAACTATACTATGAAAAGCAATGATTTTCAAATCCCATTCAAAGAAATGGCCTTATTAGATGTAAAGTTACATGATTATCAATTTTTGGGCAAAAAACATATATTGACAACGGAAATTTATGTTTATATAATTAGGAATGTAAACGTTTATAATTTTATAAATGTAACGTTATAAATAATGCTTGTAAAGAAATGAGGTAAAGTATGAAGGTACGTAGATATCCACATAATCCAATTATCACACCAAAAGATGTCAAACCTTACTTGAAAGACCATCAAGTCATCGGTGTCTTTAATGCAGGGGTTGCCGAATACGATGGTGAAATTCTTTTACTTCTCCGTGTTGCTGAACAACCGATTAGCGAAGATCCGAATATTGTAAACGTTTCCTATATTGACTTTTCGGATGGAGAGGGAAAGGTAGAAATCATCTCGCTCCATAAAGATGACCCGAATTATGATTTTTCCGATCCGCGCACGATTTTTAACAAAGAAAATCGGAAAATCGCTTATTTAACATCGCTTTCGCATATTCGGATTGCCAGAAGTAAAGATGGTTACAATTTTACAATTGATGAAACCCCTTTTATTTTTCCGGAAAATGAACGGGAAGCGTGGGGCATTGAAGACCCGCGTGTCACGAAGATCGATGATACTTTCTACATTCAATATTCAGCTGTATCCCCTGAAGGGATCGGTGTCGGTCTTGTAGCGACAGAAGATTTCCAAACCTACAAGCGTCACGGTTTAATGCTCCATCCTGAAAATAAAGATGTTACGATCTTCCCTGAAAAAATCAATGGCAAATATTATTGCCTGCATCGTCCGGTACCGGCTAGCATTGGTCGCCCCGAAATCTGGATTGCCGAATCCGACAATTTAGAGCAGTGGGGAAACCATCAATTCTTACTGGGCGTCTCCAGTGACGGCTGGGAAAATGGCCGAATTGGTGCGGGAGCGGTGCCGATTAAAACAGATGAGGGCTGGTTAGAAATTTATCATGCCGCTGATCAAAATGACCGGTATTGTTTAGGGGCGATCTTGCTAGATCTAGATAATCCTGCGAAAATCGTCGGGAAAACCCCTGAACCGATTATGGAACCGGTTGAAAAATACGAGATCGAAGGGTATTTTGGCAATGTAGTGTTTACATGCGGTGCGGTTGTAAACGGTGATATGGTACGTATTTATTATGGTGTGGCAGATACTTCGATCGCTGTTGCTGAGATTCGATTATCAGATATTTTACAACAATTGGAACGGTATTGACCGCTTGTGAGGAGGAAGAAGATGGTTTTTACTGTTAGTGAACTGTTGAACGAATACGCACAACACGGAGAAGTGTTTGCGGCGGAGAAACTGGTCTTTACCGGGGTCGGTGATCGTGATGTTTATAATATAACGGCCCCCTTTGAGGACGAGGGGGAAAAGGTGATCGCAGGTAGGGTCGAACACCGGGATACCGAGTTTTCGGAAATTGTGTTTTTCGTTGAAGAAGATGGTGTGTGGAGACCCCGGGAAAATACTCAGACCTACAAATTGCAAGATCCTTTTGTGACAAGAATTCAAGGGTTGCTTGTTTTTGGCGGGGTTGAAGTTTTTCCGCACCCGGAGAACGAAAAACAGTTGATGTGGCGCACCGTGTTTTACAAAGGGAAGAATATCAGGTCCTTAGAAAAATTCGCTACGGGACCGGTCGGGATGAAAGATATCCGGCTGTTTGAATATAAGGATAAAGTTGGTGTCTTTACCCGACCGCAAGGAGAAAAGGGTGGCAGAGGAAAAATCGGCTTTACGCTCATCGACTCGTTAGAAGATTTAAATGAGGAAATTATTGATGCAGCTCCGTTGATCAAGCCCCATTTTCTTGATGAAGAGTGGGGTGGTGTGAATGCGGCGTATGTGGCAAAAGATGGCGAGCGAATTTTTGCCCTTGCCCATATTGCCCGGTTTGATCAAGAAGGAAATCGTCACTATTACCCGGTCACGTTTGAGTATAACCCCGAACAAAACGAGATCCATTCGATGAAAATTATCGCTACCCGATCGGATTTTCCAGAGGGACCGGCAAAAAGACCTGATTTAGAAGATGTGCTCTTTAGCGGGGGGCTATACTTCTTAGATGATGAAAAAGTGGAGTTATATGTCGGTGTCAGTGATGCCGAAGCTCATAAGGCGACAATTCCCAATCCCTTTGGTGAAGTGCCGACATTTTTAGAGTAAACTGAGGAATTCCTGATATCGCGATTGGGAGAAATGACAGTGTCTTTCCAACATTCGTTGATTTTGCAAACGGCCTAAAGCATGAATGAACGAAGGCCATACCTGTCACTAAGTGACAGTTAAAATTGATAAATAATTTATTATTAAAGATTAGGAGTGATTGTTGTGAATAAGAAAAAGCTAGCAAGCTTTCTTGTGTTTCTAGTAACAGCTTTCCTATTAGTGGCTTGTGGTGGAAACGATTCCGCTAGTGACAATAAGACAGGTGGTAATGAAACTGAAAAAGAAAAAGTAGAATTAACGATTGCCACATGGGCGAACGAACAAGAAGCAAAAGAATTTGATGCGATTTTGGAAGAAATTAACGTATCACAGGATGAATACACCATTAAACAAATGGTGATTCCACAAGATTATTACACGAAAATTCAGACGATGATTGCCGGAAATCAAGCTCCTGATTTGATCTGGCTAGCACAAGAATATATTCCTGCCTATGCTAAAAACGGTGCTGTCCTTGATATTACTGAAAAGCTCAATTCACAAACGCAAATTAATATGGATGACTATTTGGATGGATCGTTAAATACGGCGATTTACGAAGGAAAAATTTATGGATTACCGTGGATAGGCCAACCATATGTGGTATATTACAATAAAACCTTGTTTGCCGAAAATGGCATTAACGAACCAGCAGAAGACTGGACATGGGAAGATTTTAAAGAAACTGCCAAAGCTTTAACGAAAGATGGGATTTATGGATTTGCGACAACGGGTAACCCGCCTTTGGCCGTATGGATCTGGGGTGAAGGCGGCGAGATTGTTGAAAAAGATGGAACCGTAAAATTAACAACTCCCGAAACGATCAGCGGATTAGAACTGGCAAAATCGATTATTCTTGATGAAACGATGACCATGCCATATCAAGAAGCTTTATCCATGGGAGTGGAACAAGCTTTTGTCAATGGTAAAGTGGCCATGATGGTCGGCGGAGCGAATGATGACGTGGAAAGAAAAGTAGAAGAAGCTGGCGGTCAATTTGAAGTAGGAATGGCGATCATGCCCCGAGGTTCCAAACAGCATGTAACCTTTAACTGGACCGCATCAACCTTAATTTCTGAACAAACAGATCATCCCGATGTTGCTTTCCAAGCGTTACTTGATATTACTGAAAAGATGTTTGACTGGAAGGTTCCTGCACCAGTTGCATCCAAAGTAGAAAAAATCGGTGAAATCAATCCTTATAAAGCTTATGCTGTTGATATCATTAAAAAGTCAACAGAAATTTCCCGTGGCTTTAATAACTTACCTGAGCAAAACGAATTGGGTGGGAATCAATGGGAACTCTTAGACTTGCCGATTCTTTCGAATAATAATGGTAAAGGTAATGTTGATGTCAAAGAACTGGCTGAATTAACGGAAGAAGCATTTAAAGCAATCATAGAGTAAAACTAAGCCCAAAAAAGACTGACTTTGCTCAGTCTTTTTTGGGATATGAGGTGAAATACATGGAAGACTTATCAAAAATGAGCGAGCAAGAGAAAATTGCTTTTCTTGTCAAACAGCAAAAGAAAAAGAAAAGAAGACCCAGTCCAGGATATTTATTCATTGCTCCTTGGTTTATTAGTTATTTTATCTTTGGTCTCTTCCCGATGGTCTTATCGTTCATCATGAGTTTTACGGATTGGCCTGTTATTGGCAAGCCGACTTTTGTCGGTTTAGAAAATTATCGTGATTTACTGGTGGACCGTTCTTTTCATAACTCCTTATGGGTGACCATCCGTTACGCCATCGTTGCGGTTCCGATCGGAATGGCGGCTTCTTTTACGATCGCGCTCATCATGGCATCGAAGACAAAAGGCTTGTCCGTTTATCGAACCATTTATTATTTACCAGCTGTTGTCTCAGGTGTCGCGGTCGGGATCATTTGGCGCTGGATTCTCGATCCCAATAATGGACTGATCAATAACTTACTGGCGATCATTGGCATAAAAGGCCCGGGATGGTTGACGGATCCGGATTGGGTGTTGCCCTCCTATGTTCTCATGAGTTTATGGGGCGCAGGTGCCGGAATGCTTACGTACCTTGTTTCCATCAATGAAGTCCCTTTGGATCTACATGAAGCAGCAGAAATCCAGGGAGCAGGATTTTTCAAACGGATCTTTCTCGTTGTCATTCCCTATGTAAGACCGATTCTTTATTACAATCTCATTATGGGGATTATCGGTGCCTTTAAGAAATTTAATGATGCCTATATTTTAGGCGGTGCGGGGAATCAAGGGCAGTTTATCATGCTGCAAATCTATGATACCGCGTTCACATATTTTAAGATGGGATATGCCTCTGCCATGTCCTGGATCTTTTTAATTATCGTCCTCGCGATCACGTTACTTGTATTCAAATTTACCGATTTCTGGAAGTACAGTCAGGAAAATGAGGAGTAAAATACAATGATGGAATATAAAAATTATGGCAGTTTGACTATGGATCAGGAACGAGAAATAATCGAAAAAATCAAGAAAGAAAAATATAAACGGATTCCGCTTCATAAAAAAGTCCGTTCCACGATAAAACATGTCATTCTTATCCTTGTGGCTATTTCCATGTTATTGCCCTTTTTCTGGATGGTATCAACGGCATTAAAAACAAATAATAACGTGTTCAGCATACCACCGCAATGGATTCCGAGGCCCGCACAATGGTCGAATTTTCTCCGGGTCTTTGATTCCATACCTTTTCTCCGTATTATTTTCAATACGGTCGGTTATGCCGCAGCAGTAACCTTTTTTGAAGTCGTCATGTCCGTGATTGTAGCCTATGGTTTCGCGCGTTTTCGTTTTAAATGGAAAAAACCGTTGTTTCTCTTTTTATTAATCACGATCATGATTCCCGGTGAAATCACCATCGTCCCGACCTATATTTTCTGGGCGAAACTCGGTGAGTTTTTTGACACATCGTTTATCAATACGTATATCCCTTTGATATTGCCTGCTATTGGAGGACAGGCCGTTCATATCTTTTTCATGACCCAGTATTTCCGGACGATCCCGAAAGATTTTACAGAAGCCGCCTATATGAACGGGGCCAATAGTTGGACGATCTTGTGGAAAGTATTTTTCCCGATGTCAATACCGGCAGTGTTAACCATCACCATCTCATCCTTTATGGGTACCTGGAACGCATTTTTAGGTCCATTGATCTATCTCAATGATGTGGAAAAATTCACCATACAAGTCGGTTTGGCTATGTTCCAGGGAATGTTTAATGTGAACTGGCCGTTATTGATGGCCGCAACCACAATATCTGTGATACCGATGATCATCCTGTTCTTCTCATTCCAAAAATACTTTATTCCTTCGAATAAATCTTCGGGAGTCAAATAACATGAAACCTTGGATTCGCCGATGGACTGAGTTGCCTGTACTTTGGCAGGTTATATTCTTTTTGATTGCGACGTTAAACTTGTCAACGCCCTTTATTTTTAAGCAATTGGCCGATAATCAGGAACGGATGACGGACATTGTCGAAGCTTTGCATAAAATCGAAACGGATATGGAAGTTGTCGATGGAAAGCTCAAAGCCAGTCAAGAGGTCATTCCGACAGAACAATGGACGATCTACGTTTTGTCTCAAGATGATTCGGCGCAACAGGCGATTCGCTTTGCAGAAGATTATGTTGAAATACAGCTAGCGGATCATTCCAGCCGCATTGAATACGAAGAGAATATGGATAAGAAAGACATCATTGAAAGTATCGAGACGCAAATCATGCAGGCAGGTCTAGCCGTTGTTTTCGTTACCGCCGCAATCACCTTTTTATTCAATATTTTTGTGTTTTTAGTTAGTACGGTCGTATCTTTTTATCTGTTGAAAAATCGGCTAAGATATCGAATACTGCTTAGACGTATAAATTTCCCGTATATTATTGCGGGTCTGGTCGCGATTTTATTAACGATCGTCTTCCCTTATTATCGGATGAATTATTTTATTTCTCTTACTGCTATGGGCTTAATAACCGCTTATATTTTGAAAGGTGAAATGGAGAAAAGTATCACGGATTTTTATTTTGGAAAAGGAGATCACATCGATGAGTTATATTGAGCTGAGAAACGTTTATAAAGTTTATGGGAATGATGTTTTGGCGATCAATAACTTCAATTTAAATATCGAGAAAAATGAATTTGTCGCATTAATTGGGCCTTCTGGATGCGGTAAATCCACTTTGTTGAGAATGATCGCCGGTTTAGAGGAGATTTCCTATGGCGATTTATTGATTGATGGTAAAAAGATGAATGATGTGCACGCGAAAGATCGCGATATCGCGATGGTTTTCCAAAATTATGCATTGTATCCCCATTTATCGATTTATGATAATATTGCCTTCGGTTTAAAACTGCGTAAAGTCGATAAGAAAACGATTCATGAAAAGGTAACTCAAGTTGCCAAAATATTAGGGTTAGAAGAATATCTGGAAAAGAAACCGAATGAACTTTCCGGTGGACAAAGACAGCGGGTCGCATTGGGGAGAGCGATTGTCCAGGGTTCGAATATCTTTTTAATGGACGAACCATTGTCCAATTTAGATGCGAAACTCCGGACGAAAATGCGTGTGGAAATTTTACGTCTTCACAAACAATTGGGAGTAACAACCATCTATGTCACCCATGATCAGGTAGAAGCGATGACTATGGCTGACCGGATTGTCGTGCTCAATAAAGGAGTCATTCAACAAGTTGGTACACCTACCGAATTATATTCAAATCCGGCCAATCTTTTTGTGGCCAAGTTTATCGGTGATCCGGAAATCAATCTGATCAATGCCACCATCCAGAATGGAGAGCTCATCTTTGGCGAATACAAAATCCCATTACCGGATACGATTAAATCTGGAAAAAATTATGAAGGAAAAGAAATTTACCTGGGGTTACGCGCTGAACATTTCTCCGATGATCGCCTGACGGTTGAAAACAATCCTGCTCAAACCATTACATCCGAAATCGAATTAATCGAGATGCGTGGCGATCACTGCATTATCTTTACGAACATTAACCAACAAAGCATTCAATTGAAAGTTCCGGCCGATCGCGGCTATACGATTGGCGACAACATTTCCTTTGTAGCCAATTATGATAAGATGTTCTTATTCGATAAGGAAACAGGTGCGAGAATCCGTTAGGATGATTGATAGAAATTGGTTTATTAGAAGGAGCGACAATTGATGGGCAAGTGGTGGCAGGAAACCGTATTTTACGAAATATATGTTCCCTCTTTTAAAGATGGCAATGGTGATGGGATTGGTGACTTTAAAGGGATTACCGAGAAATTGGATTATCTTCAAGATTTGGGGATCGGGGCGATCTGGTTAACTCCGTTTTATAAATCCCCTCGGGTAGACAATGGTTACGACATCAGTGACTATTATTCGATTGATCCTGTGTTCGGCAATGATGACGATTTTTCCCGTTTCATCAAGGAAGCCCATGACCGCAATATTCGCGTAATTATCGATATTGCTTTCAATCATACTTCGACGGAACACCCATGGTTTAAAGAATCGGCATCAGCAAAGGATTCGCCGAAGCGCGATTGGTATATTTGGAGGGACGAACCGAATAATTGGGAATCCTTTTTTGGCGGCTCGGCCTGGGAGTATGATCCAAAGACGAAACAATATTATTACCATAGTTTTGCCAAGGAACAAGCGGATTTGAACTTCGGGAATGAAGAAGTGAAAAAGGAAATTTTCAAGATATTAAACTATTGGTTACAAAAAGGTGTAGACGGTTTCCGACTTGACGTCATTAATAATCTTACGTTTGGTCAAGATTTTACAGATAATCCGTACGATGAAAAAGGGGAGCAAATTCATCTATATGATAAAGATCAGGAAGGGATCATCGAGTTTTTGCAGGAATTGACTTCCTTTGTCAAAAGTATTAATCCTGATGCTTTCCTTGTCGGGGAAATCAGTTCCGATGAACTGGATTTCATCGCCCGCTATGCGGGGAGCCCCCTCCTAGATGTAACTTTTAATTTTAATTTTGGTAGTATTAAGCGGTTTTCTGTAAAAACCATCTTTAATGAAATGAAAAAGATGGAAGCCGTTTATCAAGAAAACCGTCTACCAACCATCTTTTTTGGAAGTCATGATATGCCAAGGCTCTGGAATCGCCTGGCTCGCTGTCAGGTAGAGATGGCCGAATTACTGGCCACGTTAATTTTGACAGCAAGAGGCGTTCCATTTCTTTATTTTGGTGATGAAATTGGCATGGAAGATTTGCAACAAGATACTATTGAAGACTTCCGGGATATCCAGGCGATCATGGCCTATCGACTGGCAAAAGAAAAGGGAGAGTCTGAAGAGGCTGCATTGCTGAAAGCTGTTCAAGCATCCCGGGACAAGGCTAGGGCGCCGATGCAATGGGAAAACGAACCCTTTTCCTCAGGCGAACCGTGGATTCCAGAGGCAAACAGGGTTCCGGATTCAAGAAGAAAAAGGCTGTATTCCTATTATAAAAAACTGATCAACCTCAGAAAAAATGAAGATTTTTGTTATGCGCCCTATGAACTACTAGAATTGAACAACGAACTGCTCTATTTCAAGAGAGGCCATTCTCTAGTTTTGTTAAATTTCGGTGAAAAACCTGAAACGATCCACAATCAGTGGTCGATACAATCACTGGATTTATGTAATCAACAAGTCGATTGGTCGGATGATGCGATTACCATAGCCGGTCAAACAGCAGCAATTTTTAAGGTTAAATAAAGTGAATAGTTATTTAAAGGCACAGGATTTTCAGGCACGTTCTCTTTGATGAGGGGTGCCTTTATTTGTTGGGGGAAAATGGGAACGTACCTTTTGGGGATTATAAAGAACGTTGTAAGGGATTATTTGTTAGAATAAATGAACTCACGCTAAACCACTATTTGTATCTGTTTTGACAATCTGGAGTATGAATAGCCAATTTCGTGAAGCGATGGTAAGTTGCAAAACCTGATCGTAGATTTTGTCAAAATTTAATTTCTGTTCTAGTTAATTTAAATTCAAAACGCCTTCATCCAATTTTGACCGGGTGAAGGCGTTTTTATTCTGAATTCTTTTGCAACGGATTCGATTTTCTCCGACCAAATTTCAAATGAACACATCCATAGGCTTTTCCTTTCTTTAGACGATAACGATCATTTTATCATTAGTCTTTCCACAAGAACATTCAGCAATATTGGTGCTGTTTCTGTCCGGTTGGACTGGCATCGAGATGCTCGATCAATTACGAACGTACTATTCCTTTGTAGCACCGAGGATAATCCCTTTCAAAAAGTATTTTTGAACAAAAGGATATATCATTATTATTGGGAGAACGCTTACTATCATA
>CALKAK010000132.1 GCA_937983015.1 uncultured Bacillaceae bacterium
CTGGTATCAATGGCCACCAAGCGACAGCGCGGTAGCCATTAAACCCCAACATTTGGTAAAGAACCGTTTTTTAGAATATTGTATTCGACTTTAACCATTGATTCCCGAGTTATTCTTTGAAGATCATGTGTATAAAAACTTTTTTATAAAAGTAAATATGGTGGTTTTTACATGAGTTTAATTACTATGCGATTGACTCTATGTTATCCAACCATTTTTCATATAATTTTAGAAATATAGTATACCAGCCTTTTCAAAATTAATTTTTTTGCATTTATTAGTACTAGGAGTAAGGGGGTGAATCAATGGTAGGTTACAATCCAAAAAATATTAAATTAGAATTCGGTGATCGCATCGCGGTAACGGGTGTCGGTGATACACCTGTAGATACACAAGGAGTATTTATCAGTATGGAAGGCGACACCCTTGTTTGGGTTGCACTCGGAACGGTAGAACCTTTTGCTGGACTCCCGACCGTTTTCTATACAAACTTAGAAGGTCTTACAATTCAAAAGTTAACTTAGGATTAAAAATAGCCGAACTAAGGATTCTTAGTTTGGCTTATTTTTATTTTTTTATTTATGGGCACTTGTACCGTCACAACTATGGTTCTCGCCCATAATGTATTAGTAAAAAGGTGTAATCGGTCAGGAGAATGGACATGAGATCTCCAGTTTTTTATTCACCGGATATAAAAAATGTCTATAAAATGAAAAGTGATATAAATTTACATTATACCGGGCAACAAATATATATTTGGAATCGACAATATGAAAATGAAAAATTAGCACGTAAACGCCATGAAGAACTGCTTGAAACCCTAATAAAACTTGAAAAACATTTGTCCGATTCAGCTAACCAAAACTTCTGTATACAAAATACTTTATTGAACCGTATCAATACGATCGGAGAGCAAAATAAAAAAATAAATCAATTAACCAATTCTGAGTTACGGCAGTTGGCTGGTAGGATAGGAAGCCTGGAAAGTGTTATTAATAAAGCAGTAGCTGAAACCTTAACGAGGGCTAAAGAACAGCAAGCAGTTCAAAATCAAATGTTACAAATGTTGCGTTCAGAAAATGATGAACTAAACAAAATTCACGCTGCACTAAACGATTTCGGTGATGAGTACAGGGGGACCATTTCCGATTTCAATAACCAACTGAATACGCTTGGGGGAGAGATCAAAGATAATATTCATGAAGTTAAGGAAGAGCTGATGTCAACGAACGAAAAACATAAAGAGGAAATTAGCGATTTACTGAGTTCAATACAGAAAGAGCTTCGCGGGCAAGATGATATCATCGATAAATTGAATACCATTCAGGAAGATCTCGGTAAACAAGTGGAAATGATTGATCTGTTAAATACGCTCCAGAATGGTCTCCAGCACCAGGAGAATCAATTAGATAAACTCCGGGCTTCGGAGGATGAAAAGTTCCATGAACTTAAAAAAATGTTGACGGAACTGAAGGATTTGCTGAAAGAAAAAAATCCTTATCGGTATTTTAAAATCGGCAATCGAATATCGATCATTGATAGCAACGGTAATAAATATACCGGTGTTTTCATTAAAGATACGGATCATGAAATTATATGGGTTGATGATGCGACAAACCGATTGAGCATTACGAGTAAACGCGGGGTCACCATCAGTAAAGAAACATAAATGTTGTCTATAGAGGGAACGAAAAACGTCTCTTCAAGGGAAGAGGCGATTAGTTTTTTTTATTGTGTTTAATCGTTTAAACTCATCGTTTATTTATTGAACTACCGTTCAAAAGTAAAAAGGCTGCGCAAAATCATGTGTAAATACATATAAAAGATCTGTCAAAGTAAGAAAAGTATAATTTGATGGATGGGGGGAGTTTTGTTCTCCCCCTGTTTGTTTATAATTTTGTCTTGATAAATCTTCCTACAGTGTTTGGATAAAAATTTGCACAAAGGAACTGATCTTTAAAGATGATTTTGTTGTAAAAAAATTTATCTCCAGCGGCGTTTTTCTGGTAGTTATTACTTTAATGAAAAATTTTCATGTAAAGTTTCCTTTGAGGGATCATTGCGCAGTAAAAAAGCAGAGCGGTTGCTCTGCAGTTTATTTGGACTTTCAAGAGTTTTGTTAGTTTTTATGAGCTGAAAAAGAGCTTGAAATAGGGGATCAATTTTTCTGATTTGCGACCACCTTTTTCACAACTAGAGGTTCCGATGGCATTTTCCAGAATATCGATATGATTGTACCGATAGTCAGTACTAAAGAGGCAAAATAAAATGGGTAATTGAGATTGATATCGTATAAAAAGCCCCCAACAAGCGGGCCGAGTACATTGCCGATACTAGTGAACATGGAGTTCATGCCACCAATAAATCCTTGCTCGTTTCCGGCGATTTTCGACAAATAGTTCGTAACCGCTGGACGCATTAAGTCAAAACCGATAAAGACCGTAAATGTTACAAACATAATAGATAAGTAGGATTCGACGACTGTCATCATGAAAACTAGAATAATAGAGAATATTAAGCTGTACCGAATCAAACGGATTTCTCCCCATAAATAGGTAAGTCGATCAAATAAAAACACCTGGAACACAGCCCCTATAATTGCACCACCGGTGATCATGATCGCGATGTCGCTACTGGTGAATCCATGTTTGTGATTCGTGAAGAGGGAAAATAATGATTCGAATGAAGCAATCCCAAACGTTGAAATAAAAATGATGATCATCGGAATCGCAAAAATGGGAGAGAAAAGTTTATTTATTCCAGATTTCGAAAGCTTGACTTGTACGTTTTCAACATTCCGTTCCGGTTCTCGAAGTAATACGATCGATAAAATTGTAGCAATCAGTGATACAGCACACGCGACAAAAAAGGGAACACGATGGCCGAAAACAGCGATAAAACCACCGATCCCGGGACCGATGATGAAACCGGTATTGATCGCGGCGGCCATATAGCCGAATGCTTTGGGCCGGGATTTTAAATCCGTTACATCAGCGATATACGCATTAATCGCCGGCATGATAAATGCGGCACTCAGACCGCCAAAAATCCTGGAGGCGAATAAAATTTCGACCCGTTGCCCGATGCCAAATAAAAATTGCGATATACTGAAAACGAACAATCCGAGAACGATCATCAATTTTCTGCCAAATCGATCGGTCCAGCGTCCGGCAATGGGGGAGGCGATCAATTGTACAAAAGCAAAAGTGGCCACTAAATAGCCGACAACTTGACCAGAAATCCCTAATTCATTCATAATCGTCGGCATAACCGGTATGACTAGGCTGATTCCTAAAAAGTTGAGAAATAAATTAAATAATAAAATCCATAAGGCGAATTTTTCTTTAATTTTTATCATGTCGTTTCCCCCTTTACCGTACGATGAATCACTATTTTAATTTACAAGTTCTCATGAAAAAGTTCAATAGCAAAGTTTCGACAACATCCCGGAAATTTTTTCGTCATTGTTTCACACTACATTTACGCCATTTCCCGATATTTATTCGGGGACAATTTGGTGATCTTTTTAAAGTTGCGATTAAAGGTGCGTAAATTATTGTAGCCACAGTTTATGGCAATCTCCGAAATTGGGAGTTGAGTATTTTTCAATAGATATCTAGCTTGAGAAATACGGAAGTGATTGACATATTCTGTGAATGTCATGTTTGTCATTTGAATAAATAATTTTGACAGATACGCATAGTCATACTTCAAATGTTTCGCTACATCTTTTAATGTGCAGTTTTTGTGATAATTTTGATCGACGAAAAGAAGAATATTGTAAAGAATCTCCATTTTTTTTGAGGTCGATACCGGGACAAATTGCACTTCGTCCTCTAGTTTCGCGCAAAGATAATACAGGAAACTTTTTTGCCGGAAAATCGTATCTAGTTTGCGAAAATCGGGCATTTGTTTTAATTGAAGTATATTATTTTCGGGAATATATCCTTTATATTTCATGAAGAAATCACCGATTAGCTCTGGTGAGAAAATCACTACGGAAATTTTTGAATCACCGATTGATTGGAAACCATGGACTTGATTCGAAAATATAAAGGCGACTTGATTTTTTCGTATTAGGTATTCCTTTTGTTGAACATTTATTTTTAACTTGCCATCGTGTACAAAAATCAATTCATAAGCGCGGTGGAAATGAAGCGGGAAGTTATAATTTTCCAGGGTGAACCATTTAAAAAGTTCCTTCCCTTCCAGCCCATGTTGTTCAAAGAAAATCATAGGAATCCTCCTAAAAAACACGAATATTGTCCTATATTATACTATATTTGGAATAGGACTTGTAAACGCTTTATTCTATGATAAAAGTAACTATTACTTATTATACAGGAGGGGAATTATGGCTCGGATCTATCACGTGGCAAAAACCGGTTCTGATTTAGGGAAGGGAACTGAACAAGATCCTTTCTTAACAATTAATAAAGCTGCTTCTGTTGCGGTAGCCGGAGATACGATAATTGTCCATGAAGGGGTATACAGAGAATGGGTAAAACCACAAAACTCTGGATTGAGCAATAATCGAAGAATTACCTATATGGCTGCTCCAGGAGAGAAAGTGGTGATCAAAGGTTCGGAGCGGATTCAAAATTGGCAACGGGTAAAAGGGAGCGTTTGGAAAGTTGAGATTCCGAACGAGTTTTTCGGTGACTTTAACCCTTATAAAGAGGAAATCATTGGGGACTGGCTTGTGACTCCAGTTGAAAAGAAACGTCATTTAGGGGATGTATATCTCAATGGCATGTCCTTCTATGAAGCCGATGATTTAGAACAATTATACAATCCAGTAGTTCGCACAGAGGTTTTGGACCACTGGACAAATAAAATCGTCCCTGTTCATAATCCGGAGCAAACGAAATTTTTGTGGTATGCGGAAGTGGATCATCAAAAAACCACGATCTACGCCAATTTCCATGAATACGATCCGAATGAGGAATTAGTGGAAATCAACGTCAGAAAATGTTGTTTTTATCCGGAAAGACCGGGGATCAATTATATTACGGTACGCGGGTTTGAGATGTGTCACGCGGCGACACCATGGACACCGCCCACTGCTGACCAACCGGGACTGATCGGCCCTCATTGGAGTAAAGGCTGGATAATCGAAGACAATATTATTCATGACTCGAAATGTAGCGGTATCAGTATTGGAAAAGAGATCACTACCGGCCATAATTACCGGACGTTCCGTAGGGATAAACCCGGATACACATATCAATTAGAAGCGGTGTTTACAGCCTATCAGAGCGGCTGGAGTAAAGAAAAAGTTGGCTCGCACATCATCAGAAATAATACGATCTACGATTGTGGACAAAATGGCATAGTTGGTCACTTAGGCTGTATTTTTAGTGAAATATACAATAACCATATTTACAATATCGCGTTGAAACGTGAATTCTACGGTCATGAAATCGCCGGTATCAAACTTCATGCGGCAATTGATGTGTATATTCATCATAATCGCATTCACGATTGCTCATTGGGGACATGGTTAGACTGGCAGGCACAAGGGACAAGGGTCAGCCATAATCTCTACTACCGCAACAATCGCGATCTATTTGTGGAAGTGACCCATGGACCTCATTTGATCGATCACAACATTCTAGCATCAGAGTATGCCATCGATAATCATGCTCAGGGTGGGGCGTTTGTCAATAATATTATTGCGGGAAAAATGGTTTGTTTGAAAGTACTAAATCGTGCTACACCTTACCATTTCCCGCATAGCACTGACGTTAGAGGAGTAGCCGTCGTTTACGGCGGAGACGACCGTTTTTATAATAATATTTTTATCGGGAAAGAATCAGTGGAAAACGTTGGTACGGATCACTACAATGGATCACCGACATCGTTAGAAGAGTATATTGAAAAAGTTGACGGTCAAGGGAATGGAGATCTGGAGCTATTTTTAAACGTTGAACAGCCTGTCTATATTAATCACAATATTTACTTGAATGGAGCAAAGGCTTTCGATCGCGAAGAGGAACATGTGATCCTGGAAGAATTTGATCCGGAATTTGCGATCGTCGAAGAAGGAGATGAAGTTTACCTTATTTGTAATTTGCCTGATGAATTCGCTTCTTTCCGTGGCAAAATACACAGTACAAAAACTTTACCACGGGTAAGACTAGCCGATTGCGATTATGAAAACCCGGATGGAAGTGATCTTATTTTAGATATTGATTATTTAGGAGACAAAAAGTCAGAAAAAAGCAAAATCGGTCCGATTGAAAAGCTCGAAAAAGGATATAATCGCATAAAAGTTTGGGGATAATTTATCCCTATGGTTATATGAAGGCTGCTTTGTTGTAAAAACAGGCAGCTTTCTTTTTGTCCAACCCATTGGCTGTTTGTTGACTGAATTACCCGTAAAGGCCTGATGTTCGTGAAAAGGAATTGTGCTAGAATAATTATTCAAGAGAAATATAAATTTGGATTTTGTTAGACCAAAATCATGAATTCAAAGGGTGTTTGAAGATGCCGACCTATGACTTTACAACAGGGTCGATCCGAAAACAGATGATCCTTTTTTCCGTTCCGATTCTTCTATCCAATCTTCTACAAGTGTCCTACCACTTTATCGATAGTTTGTGGATCGGGAACTTGATAGGCGATCAAGCTTTAGGTGCTGTCACAATTTCATCGACGATCTTTACGATGGTATTAGCTTTTATTATCGGGATCAATAATGCAACATTAACTATCTTATCCCAACAAAAAGGGAGGAAAGATCAGTTTGGATTAAAGCGTTATGTTAACGCCTTCGTAGTTCTCCTCACGTTTCTTTCTTTACTGATAGGACTGTTCGGATATTTTTTTGCGAAAAATATTCTAACATTTTTTAATACCCCGGAAAGTATGTTGCCGGGTGCGACAGACTATTTAGAGATGAGTTTCATGGGGATTTTCTTAATCATGGGGTATAATTTTCTCGGTACCGTATTACGTGCCCTAGGAGATAGTAAAACACCTTTATTTTTTGTGTTTCTGGCTGTACTTCTTAACGCGGTGTTAGATCCGATTTTTATCGCCATATTTGAGTGGGGGATTCAAGGGGCAGCCTATGCCACCATTTTATCCCAGGGAATCGCGTTTCTTCTTTCACTTTTATATTCTTTTAAAAAGCATTTAATTCCGTTTACAAAACCACGCCTGCCGGGAAGGACGGAAACCTGGGTGATCTTGAAATTAGGGATCCCCGCGGGGCTGCAGATGATGGTGATCCAATTCGGGATCACGATGATATTATCGATCGTAAATACTTTCGGAGCGGCGGTCGTTGCTGGTTATGGGGCCGCACAGAGGATCGATAGTCTGATCATGTTGCCGGCATCTGCCCTCGGTACCGCGGTCAATAGTATGGCCGGACAAAATATCGGCGCTGGCCGCTGGAAGCGGGTCCAGGAAATTGCGCGATTCGCTGTTAGAATAAATGCATTGATCATGTTATCGATCGCACTTATCATATTTTTCTTCGCAGAACATATGATTACCTGGTTTATCCAGGAGGAAGATTCTATCAGATTTGGAATGTCCTTTTTAAAAATCACGGCCTTTTTCTATCCGTTTCTCGGTTTGAATTTCATATTTAATGGAATCGTTCGTTCTTCCGGTGCCATGTTTCAAGTGCTGGTCCTAAATATCATTTCTTTTTGGTTGTTGCGAGTGCCTTTTACTTATTGGTTTTCTAGTTTAATAGGTGAAAATGGGATCGCATTTGGAATAGGCATTAGTTTTGTAATTAGTAGTATGTTCTCATTTTCTTACTTTCGTTGGGGAGGTTGGAAGAGGAGCCGTTTATTTGAAAAGGACGAGAAGTAAAATGGATCCATGCTAACCATCATTTTCTAAAGGAGAAAAGGCCATTTTATGAAAAGACGATTTTTGGGTGATCAGGAATGTGGAATTTAACAAAAGAAGCCTGGGAAAAATTTTTAATAGGTCATTCGCTTGCGATCCCGGAAACTGATGAGGAATGGTCCGAGATCATTAATGAGGCAAAGGAAGAAGGAGAAAATTTACCGGTTCCAGTACTGGCGATGAAAATCAGCGGGTAAATGGGACGGTCAAAATTGATAAACATAAATTGAGCGTCTTTTTTGATCATCAACGTTTTGATTATTTCATGGTTGAATAGAATCCATTCCAATTTATTCATACAAGCGTATGCGAAAATCCGCATCAAGAATCATTCGAGTTCATTCCTTTTGAACAAGTGGAAGATACTGTTTTGAACGCCGATAGTCTATTACAATTGAGGGCCTGGAATACCATATACAGTCATATCCCTAGAGAGACAAATTAATGGGATTTTACGTAATATTGTAGTAACTGAAGAATAGGAAACTTTGCGAGCATATCCCATTTCGTATTTCTATGAGGAAAATATTTTGGATGAAGATAACATAAAAAAGTTTTCAGAGTTTGTCAAAGAACAATAGAAAATATAAAAAGGTAGCCCAATCAATAACCCGGGGACACGAATAGCGTCCCCGGGTTTCGTTATTACTGTTATAAATTTACTTCAAACATCTAAAGCGCCATTTTATCCTTAATGAATTTAGAAACACGGATCTCTTTATTTTCCATAATCCGTCGGTAATTTTCGAGATGTTTGATCGTGCTGATGGACATGATGATGAGCCCAATCGTCATTTCAAAGGATAAAAAGCCATAGGATAAACCCGTTGAAAAAACAAGGGAAACATACATCCCCCACACGCCGATAACAAAATAATCACTGATGATGCCGATGAGTAATAGTACGCCTACGCAGATGAGGGCGATTTTCCAGTTGATGGCAAAAATCATCCCGATGATTGAAGCGGTCCCTTTTCCGCCCTTAAATTTCATGGTTATCGGATAGTTATGACCGATGATAATAAAGAGTCCTGTAAAATACAGAAGCTCGGTTAGATTCGGTTCATTCGCAAGATACGTTCTTAGAAAAATGAGCGGAAGCAATGCCTTTCCTATATCGATGAGGGCGACGATGATTCCATATCTCCAGCCAAGTAATAACGTTGTATTGGATGCGCCTGGATTTTTATAACCTTCATTACCGATATCAATATTTTTAATCGCCCCGATGATCTGGGAGCCATTGATGCAACCTAACAAGTAGCCAATTAGCGCATAACCTAATAATGCCATTAAGTATTTCACCTTTTCTCGCGTGTTTCAACGATTAAATGGAGTTTGATCAGAGCTGTGGTTCGGTCAATGTTAAAATTAGCTACTACATGATGAAGAGTTAATTTTCTTTAAGAATAATACTAAAAAAGCTGTACGCTAAAGGAAGAAGTAAAGATGCGAAAAAAGTGAACAAGAAAAAATGTTCGCGTCCAGGTTTTTATAAGAATTTTTCGCGTAATTCTTCTGGAGTATAAGGAGAAAGATAGCCTGGCGGTATATCGAATACGGTCTTACAGCCGTATTGTCCCTCATTACTTAAACGAAAAGCTGCTCGTGCGTATGCGACTAATACGCTAGCGGTAAATTCCGGATTGCTTTCTAGTTTCAGGGAGAATTCATAGACTTGCTTGTGTTCATTTTGACCGGTCGTACCGCTATGGATGACGAAACCGCCGTGTGGAGATTTTGTATGGTCACGCATAAATTCTTCTTCCGTGATGAAGTTCACTTCTGTGTGGTAGTCGGCAAAATAATTGGGCATGGTTTTGATCGTACGTTCGATGGCCCGTAGATCCGCACCTTCTTCAGGAACAACATAACAGACCCGCCTGTGTTTTTCTGCTGTTGTCAATTCTGGATTTTCACCACGACGGACCTGTTCGATCGCTTTTTCATTGGGGATCGTGTATTGGACCCCGTATTTAACCCCGGCCACTCTCCGCACCGCATCGGAATGCCCCTGACTCAAACCTTCTCCCCAAAATGTATAAGTTTTTCCCTTTGGCATGATCGCATCGGCCATCACCCTATTAATGGAGAATAATCCGGGATCCCAGCCAACGGAAATAATGGCGACCTTTTTATTTTTTAATGCTACTTCATGAACTTTTTCATAATGCTCTGGGATCTTCGCATGAGTATCAAAACTATCGATTGTATTAAAATACTCGGTGAATTCCGGGGTTTGTACCGGGAGATCGGTCGCCGATCCACCACAAAGAAGCATCACATCGATTTGACCTGCATATTTTCTTGCGTTGGATACGTGATCGATTATGATTCCGGGTTCGTTTATACCCAGGGTTTCTGGATCTCTGCGAGAAAATATACCAACTAAATTCATATCTGGTGCATTTTTAATAGCCTCTACTGCTCCTTTTCCGAGATTTCCATAACCGACGATACCGAGATTGATTTTTCTTTCCATGATCTTACTCCTTACTGTCTAAATGTTTATTTTATTAGTTTGGATTAATTTTACGGAATAAATCATTTTGTCGCAAATGAAAATAGAAAAAGTTACTGACGGGGATGAACTCTCTTTCCAGAAAACCAAGAGAAAAGCATTTACCGGTTCCGTACTGGAGATTTTTCGTTAATAGGAAAGAGAAGTACGTGCAAACGTTCAAAACGCCAAACAAGAAGGGAAAGAGGCATTATAGTTTCAGAAAAACCAAAAGCACATCCATATATTAATAGATATATTGAAAGATGTGAAGTAAAGGAATTTACTCCGGAAAGAGAAAAAGAAGAGACCATCTTTGGCGAATATTAACGTTTGGATCATCCATTTGCCTCGATTAATAAACTTCAGTTTCCAGTGGACCAATAGTGGATGCCCAGTCCTTTTTTTCAGTCATGCATACATATAATATAGACTTATGCACTGTAAAAGGAGGTATCCCGATGTACGACATGATCCACGACATGCGAAATCCGATTAGGCGTCCATTTTTCGGTCCTGGTCCATTTCTCGGCGGATTATTAGGTGGCTTTCTCGGTAGTGCCTTGTTTGGACCGAGACCATACCCCATTCCGGTTTATCCGCCTCCTTACTACGGATATTTTGAGTATCCGCCGTATAATTACCCGTTTTATTATTAGAGTCTAGACCCAAAGGCTCCTTTAGGAATTATCCATGGAGCTCAAATTTTCCAATGACAAATTATAGGGGAAGTTGCTCATGATTATTTTTGAATCACCGCGATTGTACAACGGGAAACGCAAATTAATTGACCGGCTTCATCACTGATTTTGATCTCCCAAACTTGTGTGCGTCGACCTTTATGTAAAACCTTACCTTCCGCCACCACCATTCCCTCTTTCTTCGAACGAATATGGTTGGCATTAATTTCTAGTCCAAAACAAATCTCATTATCCGGATCGATCAATTGAAACGCACCTACACTGGCTACAGTTTCCGCCAGAGCGACTGATGCGCCCCCATGTAGATAACCTAAAGGCTGGCGGGTTCTCTCATCGACGGGCATCGTCGCTTTCACATAGCCCTGTTGCAAATCGACGATTTCAATGCCAAGACTGTCCATTAACGTTTTCAAGGCGATCCCCTTTCCACAATTTCATACTTTGAGCAAATTGTATTAAAAATCAAAAAAATATTCAAATCGAAAAACTGCTGGGGTAACCAGCAGTTTTCTAGTTTATAACATGCGGATCGCTAGCTTTGATCTTCTTATGTTCTTT
Source organism: uncultured Bacillaceae bacterium (assembly GCA_937983015.1). Taxonomy (GTDB): domain Bacteria; phylum Bacillota; class Bacilli; order Bacillales; family Caldibacillaceae; genus CALGAD01. The sequence goes on from CALKAK010000132.1 coordinate 11,632, forward strand.
TTCTTCCTTCCGGACTTGATAGGATAACAAGATAAACGAAAGTATTATGAGAGCACTAGTTACATAGAATACGGAAGAGATCCCGATGAATCCCGCGATGATTCCACCGATCGAAGGACCGATGACGTTTCCGAGAAAACGGAAACTGGTGTTATAACCTTGTAATTCTCCCTGGATTTCATAGGGGGCAACCTGTCTTATATAAGCTGTCATACAAGGGACAATTCCCCCGCTGGCAACACCGAAGAGGAAACGCAAAACGATAAGTTGCCATAGTGATGTAACGAGCGCTTGTGGGATAAGAATCAATCCCGATATGACCAACAACCCCATAATCACTTTTATGTGTCCGATCCGGTCACCGAGTTTGCCCCATTGCCGGGTGGCGATGAGATTTCCGAAACCAACGGCGGAAAAAGCAAGGCCGGCAAGGGAAGCGACATTAGCCGAATCGGTTAGCTGATTCACATACAACGCTAACAGCGGTTGGATCGTTAAATTGGCAATCTGCACTAAGAGTGAGACGATCATCACCGCGAAGAGCACTCTTTTGGTAACCATAAAATACAATACATCTTTTTGGGAATACTCTTGTACTTTTTCGACGGACCGTTTTATTCTCTCTTCCTTTACGCCAAATAGTACGAGTAACATGGCGAAGAAAATGGCGGAAGATGTATAAATGAACGTGAAACGAAAACCGACGGAATCGGCAAGCATTCCACCAAGCAAGGGACCGATTAACATCCCCGTAACCGGTCCGGTTTGTAACGTTCCTAAAACCTGTCCGGCCATTTTCTTAGGTGTTTGCGAAGAGATAAACGCCACCGATAGGGGGATAAAACCTGTCACACTTCCCATAATGAGCCGGAGTAAAAATAGCTGGGTAACCGAATTAACGAGTCCCATTAAAAATAAACATATCGAGATTCCCGTACTGGTGAAGATTAATATTTTTTTATAACCGTGGCGATCGCCAATTCTGCCCCAAATAGGTGAAAGCAAAAATGCGGTCACAAAGGTAATACTAAATGTGAATCCTGCCCATTTTGAGATAAAGGTTTCGCTATAATTACCCATTGTAGAAATGTATAAGGAGAGAAAGGGCATGACCATTGTGGTACTTGATGCGACCAGGAAGTTGGTTAACCATATGATGAATAAGTTGCGTTTTTGAACGGTAATTGAAGATCACCTTCCTAATTATTTAGCCTCTCTAAATAGTATAGCTTACTTCGAATCTAAAAAAAAGACGTGGGAGGAAGTTATTTTCCAGTAATTTGAAAAAAGTTTAATCATCTATTTCCTTTGCAAACACCTTAATAATGGCGCAAACTCATTTTCCCGGTGCGTTTACACCTTTCTTGCAAATGAACGATGGATTCGATACGATACAGAAAGAATTGGAGATGGAATAGGAGTTGAAATCATGACAAGAAAATATATTTTTCCTCAATTCGATCAAACGGTAGCAAAAGATGAAATAGCTGTGGAAATGGTCACGAATCACGGTACGATTCGTCTAAAACTTTTTCCTAAACTTGCGCCGAAGGCTGTAGGCAATTTCATCACCCACGCCAAAACGGGTTACTATAATGGGGTTACTTTTCATCGGGTGATTGACGGATTTATGATTCAAGGTGGTGATCCCACCGGAACGGGTGCAGGTGGTGAAAGCGTTTACGGAAAGCCGTTTGAGGACGAATTTTCACCATATTTATTTAATTTTCGTGGTGCTGTAAGCATGGCGAACGCAGGACCGAATACAAACGGCAGCCAATTTTTTATTGTGCAGAATAATGAGCTTAACCCGGTATTTAAAGAACAGATGGAAAAAGCGGGCTATCCCCAAGAGGCGATCGATTATTATGTTAAATATGGCGGGACTCCATGGCTTGATTTTCGGCATACCGTGTTCGGACAAGTAATCGATGGAATGGACGTGGTAGACAAAATTGCGAAAGTACCGACCGATGCGCAAGATAAACCGCTTGCAGATGTGGTGATCGAAAAGATCCATATTATGGAATAGAGATGAAACAGGCCGTCTTTTCTGTTTGTTTTATTTATTCGGAAATTATTGTTATACTCTTTGAAGGAGGGCGAATAGAAAGGACGGTTTTCGATGAATCGCTTTACTTTAGCCATGTTTTTTCTCTATTTTCCGGAAGATAAAACGGAGTACATTCCTGCCGTGATTTCCTTTTCCATTTTCCTCGCCTTTTGCATCCTGACTTTTCTTTGGGTGAAAAAAATTTCCCGGAAACAGGAAGAGCGGGCAAAGGAAATGGAAAAACGATTAATGATGGATGCACAAAACAACAATAAAAAGAACAAATCAAGTTCAAATAAAAAAACATTCAGTACTTGAAAAAATACTGAATGTTTTTTTATGGATGAAGTTGCCACATGTATTTTAAGTTAACGCTCGTTTCAAACGATTTAAACCGTCTAATAATGTTTGCCTCGGGCAGCCGATATTCATGCGGACAAATCCTTCTCCTTCAGGTCCATATTTGGTTCCTGGCTCGAGTGCGAGTTTACCTTTTGAAATTAAAAGGTCCATAAATTCCTTTTCCGTTAACCCGAGCCTTCGATAATCGATCCAGACTAGAAAGGTTCCTTCTGATGGAATAACCGTTAATTCGGGGATTTCCTCTTTGATAAAATTCCTGGTCAACATCGCGTTTTCTTGTAAATATTGATTCAATTCATCAAGCCACGGTTCACCGTATGTATAAGCGGCCTCTGCGGCGACGATACTCAATATATTCGGCCCATGGAAGGCTACTTTTTCCATCTGATTCTTAACTTTTCTACGATATTCGGCATTCGGGATCACCATAACCGAGAATTGTAACCCTGGAATATTAAAGGTTTTACTAGGCGCGAATAAAGTAACTGTGCGGTTTTCTGTTTTTTTATCTAAAGAACTAATAGGGATTTGCACGTGAGGCTGGAAAATAATGTCTCCGTGAATTTCATCGGAAACGATCGGTACATCGTAAGTTTCGCAAAGGTCGGCCATTCTCTTTAATTCGTCGTACGTCCAGACTCTGCCCGTAGGATTATGGGGACTGCAAAGTAATACGAGTTTGATCCCTGATTTTAGTTGCCCTTCGAAGTGATCAAAGTCAATCTCGTAGCGATCATTCTTTAAAATTAGTGGATTGCGGATCACTTTACGATTATTTTTTTCAATCATCCGAACGAAGGGCGGGTAAATCGGCGTTTGAATAAGAATTTTATCCCCTTCATTTGTTAAAGCTTGGATTGAAAAAGCGATCGATTTGACGACTCCTGAACAAAAGACGATCCACTCTTTTTTTATATCCCAACGATAGCGTTTTTTTGCCCAGTTAATGATGGCTTCGTATAATCGGTCCGGTATCATCGCGTAGCCGAAAATTCCGTGCTGTATGCGTTCGTTCAGAGTGGCGATGACTTCTTTAGGTGCTTGAAAGTCCGTATCCGCCACCCACATCGGTAGAAGATCATTCGTTCCGTATATATTTTTCATTCCATTCCATTTGACGGAATCCGTATTTTTGCGTTCGATTACACGATCAAAAATCGTCACTATCAATACCTCCCTTTTCCTCTCCCTCATCTTACCATAGCTTTCGGAATATTTTAACAGATGATCGTTTGAATGAGTTCGCAAATATCGTCCGGCCTTTCTTCCGGGAGTAAATGTCCGGTTTTTTCATAAACGAATAATCGGGCACTTGGTAAATCGTTCGCCAACCGTTGGCCGATTGCGAGGGGGACGATGCGGTCGTTCTCACCCCAAAGCAAATAACAAGGAATGGTGATGGTACGGAGAACATCTTCCGGCAAATCACCTTCCCGATTTCTGAGCAGTTTTGCTAGGGCCCTGAATATCGCCTCATCCCTTAGAAATGGTTCAAGATAGCCTTCTTTCATTTCTTCGCAAATTAATGCTTTATCATGAACAACCTGTTCCAGATTTCCTTGAATGCCACCGGTACGAATTAAATGCCGTTTAATGAGAATAGGGGCGATGGGTAAATAACTGAACAGTATCGCCGACAGGCGCGCTCTTTGTAAGTAACCAGAGCTGGCGAGAAGAAAGGCCCTTTCAAAACGGTTTAATTGTTCATGAATCATATACAGAGCGATCTGTCCACCCATCGAATGACCGATAAGCGTTCCATTTTTAATGCCGAGATGATCGAGCAATTGCAGGAGTGTTCGTGCGATATTACGGTAAGAATATTCGAATGTTAAAGACTTCCCGCTTTTGCCAAATGGCGGAATATCAATTGTCACGATCTGATAGTCCTGTTTTAGTCTGCGGATGAGATGCCGAAAGCAAAAACTAGATGCTAGAAAACCATGTAAACAGATGAGCGTTGTTGGTGCTGCGGGGTGTGGATAAAACTGATAATAAAGGGAAATACCATTTACAGTCTGATACCTACAAGATTCTAGCGCTGTAGAAAATTTGTTCTTGACCATTATGGAAAATCCTCCATAAACTTTGTTAGAATTCTTGCTTGGTTTGGAAAAGAGGAATTAGACTGTACAAGATCGCCACTAATAATAAACAGGACAAACAGAAAACATGTTTGTCCTGTTCAAAATAGGGGGGAATACGACAAATTCTCTGATGTAAAGTTTGTGCTAAATTGCAATAATTATTCATGGAACATTCAAATCTTCTAGTGTAATGCTATTACAGAATATGATCTTTTCTGTGATGTATTGGAATTTAAAAACAAAATATAGTTTCTTCTTTATTGATATCGGTTTTAAGACGCTAAGCTCGTTCAAGTTGAGAAGAAGGTGAGTCAGAGGATTAATTACTTACTTTCTTTTCACGATTCCCGAAATGCAAACATTTCTCCGGATAGTAATCAAGCTCAATCCCTTTGCTTATTTCGTGATGAATTTGTCAGTAAATGTTTTTTTATTTAGAAAATTGCGGTACAATGGAGTGTGATGGAATTGAAGGAGGGAATTCGGATGCGGAGTTCAGAAGAAATCATTACTATTACCGAAAAGTACGGTGCACGAAATTATCATCCCTTACCCGTTGTGATTTCCAGGGCGGAGGGAGTTTGGGTGGAAGACCCCGAGGGCAATCGCTATATGGACATGTTAAGCGCTTATTCGGCCGTGAATCAAGGGCATCGTCATCCGAAAATCATTCAAGCATTAAAAGATCAGGCAGATCGGGTGACCCTTACTTCAAGGGCTTTTCACAACGATCAACTCGGTCCCTGGTACGAAAAAGTCTGTAAAATAACCGGTAAAAATATGGTACTCCCCATGAATACGGGGGCGGAAGCGGTGGAAACGGCCGTCAAAGCGGCAAGACGCTGGGCATATGATGTAAAAGGTGTTCCCGAAGATCATGCCGAGATCATCGCTTGTGAGGGGAATTTCCACGGACGCACGATGACAGCGGTTTCCTTATCATCCGAGCCCGAGTATAAAAGAGGTTTTGGCCCGATGCTACCCGGGATTAAACTTATTCCCTATGGTGATGTGGAAGCCCTGAAAAAAGCGATCACTCCAAATACGGCGGCATTTTTATTAGAACCGATTCAAGGTGAAGCGGGAATCATCATTCCACCGGATGGCTTTTTAAGGGAAGCGTTTGAGATCTGTAGGGAAAATAATGTGCTGTTCATGGCTGATGAAATTCAGTCAGGGCTTGGCAGAAGTGGAAAATTGTTTGCCTGTGACTGGGAAGATGTGGAACCCGATGTGTATATTTTAGGAAAAGCATTGGGTGGTGGCGTTTTCCCGATTTCTTGTGTCGCAGCAAACGATGATATTTTGGGAGTTTTTAATCCGGGATCCCATGGCTCAACTTTCGGGGGAAACCCATTAGCCTGTGCGGTGTCTATTGCGGCATTGGATGTCATTATTGAGGAAGATTTGCCGAAGCGCTCCCTGGAATTAGGGGAGTATTTCCTACAGGAGCTCAAAAAAATTGAAAATCCGGATATTAAAGAAGTCCGCGGGAAAGGGCTCTTTGTTGGCGTCGAATTACATGTTCCTGCCCGTCCTTATTGTGAGCGATTAAAAGAAGTCGGACTCCTATGTAAAGAAACTCATGAATACGTAATCCGTTTTGCCCCACCACTAATCATTGAAAAGGAAGAACTGGATTGGGCTTTGGAAAGGATTAAACAAGTATTAGGTTCAACGGAAACGGTTGAAAATTAATCCGTAAAAAAGGAAGGCAGCATGTTCGCTGCCTTTAATATTTTCCAGTGGTGATCAAGCCATGGGTTGGAATTTATGCCTGTAATCCCGGTTTGCTGTCGAGATCTTTCTTTTCCCGTCTTTTTTGTAAATAATAGATGGTGATTAAGATGAGGATACCGATTGTACTTTGCAAAATTTCAGGAATGATCAAAAGTAGTCCAGCGATAAATAAAATGATACGTTCGAATGCGTAAGTTTTACCTACGAAATGTCCGATCGCTGCTGCGCTGACCGCTGTCATGCCAATGACCGCCGTTGTCAGGGAGATGAGTAAATCAAGAACATTTCCTTCTTGCATTTGCAACAATAGAATGGGATCGTATACGAAAATATACGGGATGATAAAAGCGGCGATCGCTAATTTAACCGCGTTTACACCGGTTTTAAAAGGGTTCGCTTTGGCAAGACCTGCACCGGCATAAGCGGCTAGGGAAACTGGTGGTGTAATATCAGCAACAATACCGAAATAAAAGACAAACATATGTGCAGCGATTGGCAAGACACCAAATTCACTAATTAAAACCGGAGCTGCAATTGTCGCAGTTACAACATAGTTTGCCGTAGTCGGCATACCCATACCTAAGATTAAACATGCGATCATTGTCAAAAATAAAGCGATCGGTAAAAATCCAGCTGATAAGGTGAGTACTGCGGCAGCGAATTTTGAACCGAGACCGGTGATACTTACAACACCAGCGATAATCCCTGCTGTGGCACAAGCTGCGATGACCGGAAGCGCGACACGAGCCCCTTCTTCTAATACTTTTAAAAATTTCATGAGGCCCATTCTAGTTTCTTTACGGATCATGGTGATTATAAAAGCGGTGATGGTGCCCATTAAAGCAGCACGTTGTGGAGTGAACCCTTGTAAAATAATAACGATAATGATGATGATCGGTAACAACATATATCCATACTTTAATAATAACTTTTTTAGATCCGGTAGTTGGGATTTAGGTAAACCGAGAATCCCTAATTTTTTTGCTTCAAAATGGATACCGATAAATATACCGGAAAAATATAAAATAGCCGGAATGACCGCCGCGATCATAATCACACTAAATTCCACGCCCAAATAATCCATCATGATAAAGGCAGCTGCTCCCATTAGTGGCGGCATAATTTGTCCACCTGTAGATGCGGAGGCTTCAGTTGCTGCGGCAAATTCAGGCTTAAAACCTGATCGTTTCATCATCGGGATCGTGAATGCGCCAGAACCTACGGTATTGGCAACAGAGCTTCCCGAAACTGTTCCTTGCAGGGCGCTAGCAATTACGGCGGTTTTCGCTGTTCCACCAGTAAATCGTCCGGTCAGGGAAAAGGCTAGATCATTAAAAAACTGGCCGATTTTCGAATGAACGAGCATTACTCCGAAGAATAAAAACAAGTAAATGATTTTAGAAGAAATCTGGATGGGGGTGCCAAAGACGCCACTTTCCTGGAACCAAAGGTTTGTTGTCAGCCGGTCAACGGAAAAGCCAGGATGTGATAATATTTGCGTAGGTATGAAATTCCCGAAAATGGCATACAGCATCATGATACTTGCAACAACAACGATAGGAATTCCTACGGTCCTTCTTGTTGCTTCCAGGAGAAGCAGGATTCCAACAATTGAGATAATGATTTCTAAAACACTATATCCATGAATACGACTGAGTAACACTTCTTCATAGAAAAAAATTTTATGATAGGTAACATACAATGCGGTAAAGGCGAGGACAACATCGTACCAGGGAACGGTCTTTTGAGTTCTCCGCCAGCTTCTCTTCGCAGGGAACAGAAGGAAGATGAGCCCTAATGCTGTTCCGAGATGGATGGCTCCCTGAAGTTGTGATGGTAACGTTCTAGTAAATGCGGTATATAAATGAAAAACTGTTAAAGATGCACCTAAGAACAGTACGACCCATTGCCAACGTCCTAGATTCAATCGGTATGTGCTTTCTACATAATATTTTTCAAGAAGTTCATCAATATTCTCTTGTGTTTCCACATCCGCGGGTTGTTGATTTTTCATTCCTCCACTCCCTTTATGTGCAAAGATGCAATTTTGATTGATTAATAAGATTGGTGCTTAATTGTTAATTTTCTTACATATTGAATGTTTGTAAATAAGGAAAGGGCAGAGTATTAAAAAATAACCGATCTGCCCCATTCCTCATCAAACAGAATACATTTGCTCGTTATTTTTTCAAATCATCCAAACTTTTAATTCCCGTTGCTTCTCTAGTAACGATTTGCACAACTTCGGGATAAATATGACCGATAAACGCTGCGTTAGTAACTTGTGCACCTTCAAATTCTCCTGTTCCATTTACTGCTTGCAGGGCAGGTACATGAACGGCCATACCGAGGTCCATATTTCCAGAGCCTATCGTTGCTAAATTTTCAATGGATGCTCCAGTTTCTGTGTTGGTCACATTGATTTCTGGTATGTGACGATTCCAGACGGTAGCCATTTCTCCCCCGAGGGGATAATATGTTCCACCAGTGCTTCCGGTACCGAGGATTAATTCGGATTTTTGTTCTGTCACGTTCACTTCGGCGATCGGATTATCAAATTCTAACCCCATTTCTTGGTAATAACGGGCGGCACCTGGGTGAATCGGCAGTCCTTCGGAACCGAGTAGCGCATTTTCTAATGTCATATGTGCACCCATTGCGTGAGTGATTTCACTTGAATTTTCGACCATTATTTTTGCTAACTGATAACCGAGTTCTTCGCTAATCGTATCCGTGTTCGCCATCAAAATCGCATAGGCGGTTACAGTCGGTATATCTTCTGTGACAAACTCATAACTACCTGTAGGGATAATATACTTCCGATATCCACTGTTTTCTTCAATATATTGGATAGCTTCTTCTGAAAGTCCTAGAATACGGACATCACCAGTGGATGCGTGTAAACTTTCAATACTGCCTGTAGGCAGTCCTAATACGCCAATCGAAATATCGATATTTCCATCCTTTACCCCGTCTGCAGCGTCACCAAAAGCTTCCTGAAAGGCTGTGTAATCACCTTCTTTTAATCCATAGGCTTCTAGTATCAGTCGTGACACATTATTGGTCTCACTTGCTGGCGGTCCAATAGCGATGTTATATTTTTTTGATGTTCCACAAGCAGCAAGCATGAGTACGCTTACAATAAAAAGCAATACAAACGAAAATTTGCGCAAAATACCCATCCCCTCATCTCCTTAGTCTAAAATTAAATATGTTATTGCTATTTTAACTTAAAAAATTTAAAAAATCAAATTTATATTCTAAAAACAAAAAATGCTATTTGATTTTCTGAAATAAAAAAACCTTAGCCCGTATGCTAAGGTTCTTATATGAAGGATATAAAAAACATGAAACAATAGAAAAGCGATGAATGTTATATTTTGAAAAAAATAAGGAAACTTAACGAGTCGTACCCGTTTGTGGAGAACGACTTCTTTCTTCATCAGGAACAAATAATAAACCGATGTTTATAAGACCGGCAATCCCTACTAGACCGTAAATTAGACGTGCTAAAAAGTCATTACCAAACAGTGTTTCCACTAAGTTAAAATTGAAGAATCCAATCAATCCCCAGTTAATAGCACCGATAATCGTTAATACTAGAGCGATTCGTTGTAAAGTACTCACATTCATACCTCGCTTTCTCAATATCGTTAGTTTTAGTCTGGGAAATAAAATAAGACCTTATGCATCAAATTCCAATCTTTATATTTAAAATATGTAGGAAATAATAGACTGTATTTCCCAGTAAAATGTTGTATCATTAATATTGAATAACAAGTATGGAGGGATTAAGAATGAAAAATTTTGTGTTTAAAAATCCAACTAAGCTAATTTTTGGTAAGGATCAGATAGAACACTTAAAAAACGAAATCCCGAAATATGGAAAAAAAGTTCTGCTTGTTTACGGTGGAGGTAGCATAAAACGAAACGGTATTTATGATCGCGTAGTAAACATTTTTCAGGAACTGGCTGTAAAATGGTGTGAGCTTCCGGGTGTTGAACCAAATCCACGGATTGAGACGGTCAGACGTGGTGTGGATATTTGTAAAGGGGAGAATATAGACTTAATCCTTGCTGTCGGTGGCGGTAGTGTTATCGATTGTGCCAAAGCTATCGCGGCAGGGGCAAAATATGATGGGGATCCCTGGGATCTTGTGATTAACAAAGCGAAAGTAGAAGATGCTTTACCTATCGGAACCATTTTGACCCTGGCGGCAACAGGTTCAGAAATGAACCCTTCGTCAGTAATCACCAACTGGGAGACGAAGGAAAAAATTGGTTGGGGTTCAGCTAAGGTCTATCCGCGATTTTCAATTTTAGATCCTGTACATACGTATACCGTTCCAAAAGACCAAACGATTTATGGGATCGTCGATATCATGTCGCACGTATTTGAACATTACTTTCACCGTGAAGAAAATACACCGTTACAGGATCGTTTTTGTGAATCGATCCTACTAACTGTGATGGAAACCGCACCAAAATTGCTGAACGATCTGGAAAATTATGAGTATCGGGAGACCATTTTGTATTGCGGGACGATGGCTTTAAATGGCGTCGTTTCCATGGGACTTCAAGGTGACTGGGCGACTCACGAATTGGAACATGCGGTCTCTGCCATTTATGATATCCCTCATGGTGGCGGATTAGCGATTTTGTTCCCGAACTGGATGAAACATGTTTTACCGGAAAATCCTGAGAGATTTAAACAACTGGCTGTAAGGGTTTTCGGAGTGGATCCAGATGGAAAATCGGTCGAAGAAATCGGCATGGAAGGGATTAATAGATTACGGAAATTTTGGAACAGTTTAGGTGCCCCAAGCAAGTTGTCGGACTATGGTATTGATGATAGCCGGATCGACGATCTAGTCAATCATGCATTAAGAAATGGACCGATCGGTGTCTTTAAGAAATTAGAACGGGAGGATGCCGAGGCGATTTATCGTGCGTCATTATAGATTTTTATGAAAGTGTTTTATTTAACAAACGAATCAGTTACAATAGATGTTGGTAATTTAGTAAGTTCCTGAATTTTACAGTGGTACTTAAGAGAGTTGGGAGGTAACTACATGTCTCATATTCGCTTTGATTACACCAATGCCCTTTCTTTTTTCGGGGAACATGAGCTGGAACAAATGAGCCCTTTAGTTGAAGTATGCCATCGTGCCCTTCATGAAGGTACAGGAGCGGGTAGTGATTTTCTTGGCTGGATCGATCTACCGGTCAACTACGATAAAGAGGAATTTGCCCGGATTAAAAAAGCAGCGGAAAAAATAAAAAACGATTCTGATGTTCTTTTAGTCATTGGAATCGGCGGTTCTTATTTAGGTGCTAGAGCTGCCATTGAAATGCTCAACCATAGTTTTTACAATGCACTGCCGAAAGAAGAGCGAAAAACACCACAAGTCATTTTTGTCGGAAACAATATCAGTTCTACATATATACATGACGTTATCGATCTACTGAAAGATAAGGATTGGTCGATTAATATTGTATCGAAATCAGGAACGACAACCGAACCGGCAATCGCCTTTCGTATTTTCCGTAAGCTACTCATTGAAAAATATGGTGAGGAAGAAGCGACTAAAAGGATATACGCCACAACCGATAAAGCCAAAGGTGCTTTGAAAACGGAAGCCGATGCAAAAGGATATGAAACTTTTGTAATTCCAGATGATGTTGGCGGACGATATTCTGTATTAACAGCGGTGGGCCTGTTACCAATGGCGGTTACCGGAATCGATATTGATGCGGTTATGAAAGGGGCTGCCGATGCCCGTGAAGAATATAGCAACCCGAAATTAGCAGAAAATGCTGCTTATCAATATGCTGCGATCCGCAACATCTTATACAATAAAGGCAAGACTATTGAAATGCTGATCAACTATGAACCCGGCTTGCAATACTTCAATGAATGGTGGAAACAGCTATTTGGCGAAAGTGAAGGTAAAGATCTAAAAGGAATTTATCCATCGAGCGCCAATTATTCAACGGATCTCCATTCCTTGGGACAATATGTCCAGGAGGGACGGCGGGATTTATTTGAGACCGTGATAAAAGTAGAGACTCCCCGTTATGATATCGAGATCGAAGAGGAAGAAAATAATTTAGACAACTTAAATTATCTCGCGGGGAAAACGGTTGATTTTGTCAACAATAAAGCTTTTGAAGGAACACTGCTCGCCCATACGGACGGTGGAGTACCGAACCTTGTTGTTCGAATCCCGAAAATGGATGCTTATACTTTCGGTTATTTAGTATATTTCTTTGAAAAAGCATGTGGTATGAGCGGATATTTACTGGGCGTGAACCCATTTGATCAACCTGGTGTTGAGGCGTATAAGAAAAATATGTTTGCCCTTCTCGGCAAGCCAGGATTTGAAGATATGAAGTCGGAATTAGAAAAACGGTTAAAAAAATAATTGTTTTTCAGCCCAATCCCCATCTCCGTTATCTGAATGGAGATGGGATTCCTTTTTATAAAAGTTTTTTTAGCTTTGGCCTGGATTTCCATTGGTTTTTCATGATCTTAAAATTTAGTTCGTCAGCAAAGATCATATAAATATTGCTCTGAATGGAAAAACGTTTTACGATAATTAGAAATGTATCCACGGTGAAGTGGATTTTTTGTGCGTTTTCATTCGCTGGTGGTTTAATAGGAAAGTCGTTTGGAGGGATCATTATGCATGTGATCGATTTACACTGTGATGTTTTATGGAAATTAGCTAACGCAAAAGGAAAGTTACGATTTCAAGATTCACCAGAGCTCGATGTAAATTTGCAACGGATGAAAAAAGGAAAGGTTAAGATCCAGGCTTTTGCCATTTTTATTGAACCTGAAGTCCCGTCACAGCAAAAATTTGATGAAGCCCTCACCCAGATCGATTATTTTTTTGAAGAAGTACTGGGGAAACATCCAGAAATCAAACACCTTCGTTCCTGGTCAGACTTTCAACAATTAAAAGAAAATGAAATCGGTGCCTTCTTAACGCTAGAAGGGGTTGATGCGATCGGTAATGATTTGAAGAAGTTGCGCATCTTATATCAATTAGGTGTTCGTTCCGTCGGTTTAACATGGAATCAAGCAAACCTGGCTGCTGACGGTGTCGGTGAAGAAAGGGGTGGCGGTTTGACTTCATTAGGAAAACAAATCGTGAAAATGAATAATGAGTATCGTGTTTTAACCGATGTATCGCATTTGTCCGAAAAAGGATTCTGGGATGTGATGGAACTTGCTGATTACCCGATCGCAACACACAGTAACGCAAGGAGTTTATGTGAACATCCCCGCAACTTGACCGATGCCCAAGCAGAGGCGATCTTTCAAAAAGGCGGTATGATCCATCTCGTATATAATCCCCCTTTCCTCAAGGAAAAGGGGCAGGCGACCATTGATGATTTAGTTAAGCATATCGATCATTTCTGTTCTTTAGGCGGGGCAAGACAGATCGGGCTGGGTTCGGATTTTGATGGGATCACTGAAAAAGTGCAGGGACTTTCCGACGCATCGATGACGCAAAATCTTATCGAGCATTTGCTCAAATATTTTAAGGAAGAAATCGTTCGCGGTTTTGCCTACGAAAATTTTCTAAATTATATTAAAAACATTCAATGAAACAAGAAAAAATTGAAAAGAGGAATCCAGGACAGGTGTTAGAATAGGTTTTTGCCTGTCCTTAATTGTTTCCGCCCGTTATGAATCCAAGAATTAAAATTATAAAAAATAAATTTTTTAATCGCCTGGTCATTCATTTTAAACAAAAGGCTTGACGCGACAGAAATCCTTTAATATAATTAACATGAATTTGAGATAAATAAATTTGGAATGATTGGATTTGACATATTAAACTCCAAACGATCAATTTTTTACATAATAAATTCGAATCCGAGATATACAAAAAGAAAATGAATAAATTTTAAATAACCATTGGAGAAAAGGAGTGGCGGGAGAATGGTTACACTTTATTCAATACCGAGTTGTCTGTCGTGCAGAAAGGCGAAAAAATGGCTGCAGGAGCATGGCATTCCTTATACCGAACGAAATATCGTAAAAGATCCTTTAACCATGGATGAGATCATGCACATTTTGCGTTTAACTGATAATGGAACGGAAGAAATTATTTCCACACGCTCAAAAGTGTTCCAAGAAATGAATGTGGATGTTAACCAATTGACTTTAAAAGATCTCTATCAAATTATACAGGATAACCCTACATTATTAAGAAGGCCGATTATAGTTGATAACAAACGATTACAGGTTGGCTTTAATGATGATGAAATTCGTAAATTCTTGCCGCGATCTGTGCGGATGAATGAATTGCGAAAGGTTCAAAAAATGATTAATTAAGGCGGTACGATTATATTAAAGGAAGGAGGGATTCGCATCAAACAAGAAATTCATTTTATCCAGGAACTCGTTTATACGCATCAATTGATACAGGACTATTTTAAAAAAGAATTATCTCCCTTCGACCTAAATTTTAAAGAGTTTACAGTTTTGGAAATGATCTATAGTGAAGGTAGACAACCGATACAGAAGCTAGGTAAGCGCGGGTTAGTGACATCCAGTAATATCACATATATCGTCGATAAATTAGAAAAAAAAGGATTAGTAACAAGAAAACCATGTGTTCAAGATCGCCGGGTCATTTATGCTTGTATAACAGAAAGAGGAAAAGAATTGATAGAACAGATTTTACCTATGTTCGAAGAGAAACTCGCTGATAGTTTTCAAGGATGCACCGAGGAAGAAATTCGCTCTGGCTTTTCTTTGTTGAACAAACTTGCGGCAAAAATAGAGGGGTAAAAAGCATCGATTCATTCGAAATCAATTGGGAAATTTCCCGATTTTTTTATTTTTTAAATAAAATATACAGAAACTATTGGAATTTTAGAAGAATACGAATATATTTAAATACAGAATTATAAAATAATTAAAAAATCATTGAAGGAGAGGAAGACATGAAAAAATGGCTGGTAGTAATTTTTGGGCTGGTTTTATCAGGGCTTTTCGTCGGGTGTGGTGAGAAGGAGGCAGAGAATGTAGCAGGTGAAGAACAAACGGAAGAGAAGAAGGAATTACGGTTAGTAACTGATGCGGCTTATGCTCCTTTGGAATATATGGAAGGGGACGAAATTGTAGGTTTTGATATCGATTTTATTAAAGCCGTAGCCGAAGAGGCGGGATATGAACTAGAAATCGAACATGTAGGTTGGGAACCTATTTTTGTTGAAATCGAAGGGGGAACGGCTGATTTAGCTGTCTCTTCTATATCCATTCGTCCAGATCGGCAAGAAAACTATGATTTTTCCTATCCGTATTTTCTGTCAACCAACAAAATTTTGGTTCGTGAAGGAAGCGATATCAAAAGCGCCGTAGATTTGAAAGATAAAGTTGTCGCCGTTCAAAATGGAACAACAGGGCATCTTGCCGCAGAACAAATCCTGGGAGTGGACAACCCTAACTTGAAAAAATTTGACAATAACAATTTCGCAATTCAGGAGCTCATTAGCGGTGGTGCCGATGCGGTGGTTGCCGATAATGCGGTTGTTGAGGAGTATGTGAAAAATAATCCCGATCAAAATCTGGTGATCATCGAGGACCCGGATGCTTTTGAAGCCGAGTATTATGGCATTTTATTCCAGAAGGGCAGTCCTTTAGTTGCCGACTTTAATAAGGCGATTCAAACGATCTTTGATAATGGAGTCTATACAGAAATCTATATGAAATGGTTCGGAGTTGAGCCGGATATTGAACACTTAAAATCATTACAAGACTAAAGGTAAATTTACATATTTTAATCACGGAGAAAGTGTGGAACGATCATGAACTTTCGCATTGATTTAATCATCGAATATATGCCCTATTTTTTACGTGGGACAGCCTATACGATCGGTATTTCATTGCTGGGAATTTTATTCGGACTGATATTGGGGCTCTTTATCGGTCTGGGAAAGATGATCAAAAATCGCTTTCTATCCTTTCCATTTACAGCCTATATTACGTTTTTCCGTGGCACACCACTTATGCTGCAAATATTAATTATCCATTTTGGTGTAGTTCGGGCTTTGTTGGGTGAAACGAATGGTGTCTTCGCGGGAATCATGGCTCTTTCCTTAAATTCCGCTGCTTATGTTGCGGAAATTTTTCGCGCAGGGATCCAATCCCTTGATAAGGGACAAATGGAGGCGGCAAGGTCTTTAGGAATGAATTATTATCAAGCCATGCGTCATGTCATCTTGCCTCAAGCGTTTAAACGCATGATCCCGCCTTTGGGCAATGAATTTATCATCTTGCTGAAGGATTCGGCGCAAATATCGATTATCGCTGTACCGGAATTAACGTATTGGGCCCGTGTTTTCCAAGGGCGATTTTACAAAGTTTGGGAGCCTTATTTAACAGCCGCATTAATCTACTTGTTTTTAACGGTAGTACTAACATTTTTACTAGACCGATTGGAAAAGAGGCTTAAACAAGAATGATCCGCGTAGAACATTTAAAGAAGAGTTTTGGAAACAATGAAGTTTTAAAGGATATATCCGTCACGATCGATCGGCGGGAAGTAGTCGTTGTTATCGGTCCTTCCGGATCAGGAAAATCTACATTTTTACGCTGTCTCAATCGATTAGAGGAAGTTACTTCCGGACACATCTACATTGATAATGTAGATATCACCGACCCTAAGGTGAATATCAATAAAATTCGAGCCGAAGTGGGGATGGTTTTCCAGCATTTCAATTTATTCCCGCACAAGACGGTCCTGGAAAATATCATTCTTTCGCCGATTATTGTTAAAAAGGTGCCGAGAAAAATCGCTATCGAAAAAGCTTATGATTTATTGCAAAAAGTCGGTTTGAAAGAAAAAGCTGATGATTATCCGGCTTCACTATCGGGGGGACAGCAACAAAGAGTGGCGATCGCCAGAGCCCTTGCTATGGAACCAAAGGTGATGCTATTTGATGAACCGACTTCGGCTTTGGATCCCGAGATGGTCGGTGAAGTATTGGAAGTCATGAAACGATTAGCAAAGGAAGGTATGACGATGGTTGTGGTCACTCACGAGATGGGATTTGCTCGCGAAGTAGGTGATCGTGTACTCTTTATGGATCAAGGTTTCATCATAGAAGAAAATACACCGAAAGAATTATTCGAAAATCCGCAACAAGAACGAACGAAGTCATTTTTAAGTAGAATTTTATAATGTAAGGGAGGACACTAATCCTCCCTTTTTGTTTCATTTATCGAGGCACCCTTCGGATCAACGTGAATAACAACGTCTATCGTCAGTTCGTTTTTTATTTTTTCTTCCAATTCATGAATGATTTCATGAGCTTGTTCGACACTCATATTTGCAGGTAATTCAACATGAAGAGAAGCCAGTTTTTTCCCCGGACCGTAGTCATGGATTTGTAAGTTATGGGCATTGGTAATTTTTCCATAGCGGGCTATTACATTTTCAATTTGCTTTAAATCTTGCGGGTCAGGAGAAGGACCGAGTAAGAAATGAATGGAATCTCTAGCGATGGAAAAACCAGAATATAAAATGAAAAGAGAGATAAATAGACCGAGTATTCCATCGAGGGGTAAGGGGACGAATTTTCCTACGACTGTTCCGACGATCACTCCTGTAGTAGCGATGACATCGGACAAGCTATCCCGGGCATTGGCCATGATCAGTGTGGAGTTTAATTTTTTGGCAATCCGGTAGTTGAAAAAGAATAACCAGATTTTAATCAAAACGGACAGGATCAGAATAAGCAAGATGAACGTATTCCATTTTACCGGTTCCGGGTTCATTATTTTTTCAAACGACTCTAAAAGCAGTTGATATCCCATAGTAAAGACGATAAATGCGACGGCAAGTGAGCTTATATACTCATAACGACCGTGTCCATAAGGATGTTCTTTATCGGGTGGTTTTTCGCTTAAACGGGCTCCAACGAGGGTTATCACTGAAGAGACCGAATCGCTCAGGTTATTAAATGCATCTGAAATTACCGCAATACTATTGATGATGAGGCCACAGAGAAGTTTTATTATAAACAAGAGGATATTGGCGATGATACCTATAGTTCCTGAAAGAACTCCGTACGCTTTACGAGCATGACTTTCCCCGATATTTCCCTTATATTGTCTAATTTTTCTTATTAGAAATTTCATGATCATTCCTCAAACCATCATTTTTTGAATACATCGTAACAAAACATTTAGTATCACGCAAATGGAATCGAAAACCGACGGCAATGTTATTTTTTCATTAAATCGATAAACGTAAAAAATATTGTTAATTCCTAATTTTTACCGAAACAGTAAAGAATTTTGGTACAATTGTTTACAATACAGACTATAGGTTTCAGTAAGAAAGAGGTTGAGTAAACATGTTGAAATTTCTTAATGAACCAAGAGAAAACCCATATCCTACAACAAAAAAGGCGGTATATGGATTAAAGGGGATGGTAGCTACTTCACAACCATTAGCAGCCCAGGCCGGTTTGGAAATATTGAAACGGGGCGGAAATGCGATCGATGCTGCGATCGCAACGGCTGCTTGTTTGACCGTTGTGGAGCCAACATCAAATGGAATCGGTGGAGATGCCTTTGCCCTCGTCTGGACAAAAGGAAAACTTCATGGGATCAATGGGAGCGGCAGGTCGCCACGCGCGCTATCAATTGATAAAGTTAAAGAATTAGGATACGATGCGATCCCTAAATTTGGCTGGATCCCCGTAACGGTGCCGGGAGCCCCGGGTGTCTGGGCCGAATTGAATAGACGTTTTGGAAAATTATCGTTACTTGAAGTTTTGCAACCCGCGATTCAATATGCCCGGGATGGCTTTCCATTATCACCGACTCTGGCCAAATACTGGAAAAGAGCTTATCTGAATTATAAAAGAAATTTACAGGATCCACTTTTTGCGGAATGGTTCAAAGTATTTGCTCCAAAAGACCGGGCTCCTAGGGTTGGTGAGGTTTGGGGATCGAAAGACCATGCGCAGACTTTAGAAGAAATTGGAAAAACAAATGCTGAATCTTTTTATCGGGGCGGATTAGCAGAAAAAATCGTCCAATTTTCCCGAAAAACCGGTGGTTTTTTTACATTAGAAGATTTTGCCGATTACAAACCGGAATGGGTGGAGCCAATCCATATTAATTACCGGGGCTACGATGTTTGGGAAATTCCGCCGAATGGTCAGGGGATCGTTGCCTTAGAAGCATTAAATATTTTGCAAGGATTTAAACTCCAATCATTGTCTCATGTGGATACATATCATTATCAAATAGAAGCGATAAAACTTGCTTTTAGCGATGCAAAAGAGTATGTTGCTGATCCGGGGTATATGAATATTCGGCTAGGGGATTTGCTGAGTGATGAATATGCTGAAAAAAGACGTTCATTGATAGGAAACGAGGCCATGGTCCCCCGGGCGGGTGAACCTAAGGGAAGCGGCACCGTCTATCTGGCTACTGCGGACGGAGAAGGAAACATGGTTTCATTCATCCAGAGTAATTATATGGGTTTTGGATCAGGAATTGTTGTACCTGGAACGGGTATTGCCCTGCAAAATCGCGGCCATAATTTCTCGATGAATCCCAACCATGTGAATGCTTTAGAAGGGGGAAAAAGGTCTTATCACACGATTATTCCGGGTTTTTTAACAAAAGATCATCAACCTATCGGTCCTTTCGGTGTTATGGGCGGGTTCATGCAACCACAAGGTCATGTGCAAGTGATCGTCAATACGATTGATTTCGGTATGGATCCACAAACTGCTCTAGACGCTCCGCGATGGCAATGGGTAAAAGATAAAATTGTCGACGTAGAACATCGTTTTCCTCACCATATTGCCCAGGAATTGAAAGCAAAAGGTCATGAGATTCGCCTCCAATTAGAACCGAATCATTTTGGGCGGGGCCAGATTATCTTTCGGGACCCAGAAACGGGCGTACTTGTTGGTGGCACAGATTCGCGAACCGATGGAACTGTCGCGGTTTGGTAAAACTGCTTTGGATAAAAATATTTGGAAATGAACACATGCCTGCTTGCCTGTTCAGGTATGTGTTTTTTTTCTTATATAAAGGTCTATTATGGAAGACACGGACACCCGTGCCATGGGATATATTGTCCCTCGGAAAACTTAGACTTGTTTAACAATACTCGCAGTCGAATTCGCACTCTTTTTCAAACGAAAATTGATGTTAAATCGGAATGGAATCTAAACAGCCGTTATTTCCGTATACTCCCCAGAATGGATCAGAACGAATGTTAGCAATATATATTTATGTCTCATTTTTGGTTATCTAGCCGGTACAAAATTGGCTCCACGTTTGATTATCTCGTTACTTTGCCACCGATATAAAAATCTATTTAATTGGATTTAAAGTTAAAGGATAAAATTTTATGAAAGGCTATTTCTGACTTCAAAACCAAAAGTTGCGATTTCAACTTTTATTACGTGTTAATACGATCATCCCTTGATGATGGGAAGGAGCTGGATA
Organism: uncultured Bacillaceae bacterium; assembly: GCA_937983015.1. Taxonomy (GTDB): domain Bacteria; phylum Bacillota; class Bacilli; order Bacillales; family Caldibacillaceae; genus CALGAD01. Next base: position 32,375 of record CALKAK010000132.1, read on the forward strand.
TGGCTAATAACGCGAACAAGTTGTTAGAAAAGATTCCGCTTTTTCAAAATCTATCGTCGAATGGAATAGAAACGATTGCTACTCTAGCCATAGAGCGGCTTTATCCGAAAGGAAGTCATATTTTTTGTCTGGGTGAACCGGTCAAAAATGTTTATTTTATCGTGAAGGGAGCGATCACGATTTATCGGGCCAATCCGAAAGGAAGGGAACATATCATCAATATTCTTGAAGCAGGAGAAATGTTATCGCATCAGCGATTCTTCCGTCGTGATGAATATCCAGCTAACGCGGTTACTTTGGAGGACTCGATCCTTTTTTTATCCCTATCAAAACATTTGAGCCAGTTTTATTAAGAAATCCGCTTATAAGTATGAAAATTTTTCGCATATTAGGAGATATTATTGTCGAATTACAAAACTGGCTAGAAGAAAAAAAACTACGAAATACATAGGAACAAATAATTCTCCTATTATTACGACTAGCTAAAAAACATGGCAGCCCACCTGATAAGAACCCATTTTACAAATCAAGAGCTTGCGAATATGACCGGTGCTAGCAGGGAGACGGTCAGCCGGATTTTAACCGAATTAAAAAAAGGGAACCGTTTTAACGAATGAGTCGGGAAATCTCATTATTTATGTGAATCAATTAAGAAATCAACTGGAAGAAAGTGTTTAAAACTTCTGTGTTTGAATTATAATCTCCCCGTTCAATGAATGTCAGTATGTTTTATAAAAATAGTAGTTAAAATCAGTTAGAAAAAACATAAAAATCTTGACAGTCATTATAGAATTATGTTTTATATTATTAATAATATTATCGAAACAATGAAAATATTTAGACAAAATCAGGGAAAAGGGGGTAGGTGACCAAGGGTAAGGGGTTTTTTATTAATAAATTATTCTTTTCTTATTTTATTTCATTAAGGAAGAAAGGGGTTAGGGATGGAACAGCTAGAAAATATTTTAGGTGAGATTAGTAGTTTTGTATGGGGATTACCGCTTATTATTTTGCTCGTAGGAACGGGTATCTTTTTAACATTTCGTCTCGGTTTTTTACAAGTTCGTTCGTTACCTTATGCCCTGAAACTGACCTTTTCCCGCAATCAAGATTATAAGTCACAAGGGGATATTTCGCACTTCCAGGCTTTAACGACTGCATCTGCGGCAACGATCGGTGTTGGTAATATCGTCGGTGTTGCCACAGCGATCGTCCTTGGAGGACCTGGAGCGGTTTTCTGGATGTGGTTAGCCGGGTTTTTCGGTATGGCGACAAAATATGCTGAAGCTATCCTAGCTGTTAAATACCGGGTAACAGACCCTGAGGGGAATATGGCCGGCGGTCCCATGTATTATCTGGAGCACGGCTTGAAACAAAAATGGCTCGGTGTTTTATTTGCTATCTTCGGGGCCTTTGCCGCCTTTGGTATCGGTAATGGGACTCAGGCGAAAGCGGTAGCCGATTTGATGAAAAGTACTTTTTCCGTCCCTCCTTGGGTAACCGGGATTGCCCTCGTCATTTTTGCCGGTCTTGTTATTTTAGGGGGAATCAAATGGATCGGTCGTGTGACGGCATATTTTGTACCGTTTATGGCTTTGTTCTATATTTTAGCTGGTTTATATGTCATGATCGCGAACTTCCATCTAATCCCCGATGCATTTGCAACGATTTTCAAATATGCCTTTTCTGGTGAAGCGGCACTCGGTGGAACAGTTGGAGCGGTAATTCGCTATGGGGTAGCAAGAGGATTATTCTCGAATGAAGCTGGAATGGGTTCTGCACCAATCGCTGCAGCTGCCGCAAAATCGGATTTACCCGGCCGTCAGGCCCTTGTCTCCATGGTTCAAGTACTTTTTGACACATTGATTATTTGTTTAATAACCGGTATTACGATCGTTATGTCTGGTCTCTGGCAAGATGATAGTATCGAAGCAGGGGTCTTGACATCCTTGGCATTTCAGAAGTTAATCGGTGATTTAGGTCCTTATCTCGTGACATTTGGGATTATCTTTTTTGCTTCGTCCACCATATTGGGATGGGGATATTACGGCGAAAAATGTTTCCAATATTTATTCAAGCATCCGCTCGCCGTACGAGCATATCGGATAGTTTTTGTCACATTTATCTTTATCGGTGCAACATCCTCCCTTGATCTTGTCTGGACTTTAGCTGATATTTTAAATGGATTGATGGCCATACCGAACTTGATCGGTCTTCTTGGTTTATCCGGTGTAATTGTCATGGAGACGAAACGAATTCAGCAGAAAATTAAAGAAGAAAAAGAAGCGGAACAACAAGCGGCGAAAGAGATGTAGTATAGTATGTTCGTTAAATACTTTTCTGCAAACTGTACGGGATGAAGGTTGTTCATTCCGTACAGTTTTTTTGTTTTATATAAATGAAACGTGGAACAGGACGAGACGAATATTAAATTATTTGTGTCACTCTATTTTTCTTTTTCCATCCTTTGACGATAATTTTGCGAAATCGTTGGCAAAATATGTGCAAATTGTATAAATTGTCATTGGAATGCATTTTTTGTCTCGGTGAACATAAGCGGTATATAATATTACTTAATTACCTGCTAGCGAGATTAATAGACTGAATCTGTCGGGGGTGTAATCATTGTTAAGAAAACCCATCCTTGTTTATCGCGGGGATATAGTGGAAAGTACTCACGATATTCATGTTGCCGTCGTTTCAGTATCGGGCGATTTACTAGCTTTTTACGGAAATCCAGAAAGACAAACATTTGCTCGATCAGCTATGAAGCCTTTCCAGGCTATACCCGCTATAGAATCCGGTGCGGTAGAACATTTTAATATTTCTGATGAAGAACTTGCGATATTTTGCGCCAGCCATAGCGGCGAACCCGTTCATCGAGTAACTGTCGCCAATGTTTTACAAAAAATAGGCTTGGAAGAGAAGGACTTGCAATGTGGAACGCATATTCCTAGAGATTTAGAAAGTTATCATGAGCTAATTCGCCAGGGGAAGGAACTATCCCCTCTTTATAGCAATTGCTCGGGAAAACATGCAGGAATGCTTGCTGGATGCGTGATGCAAAAATTTGCGCTGGAAAATTATCGTGATCTAGATCATCCCTATCAGCAACAAATTCTTGAAGCTATAGCGGACGTTAGTGATTATCCAAAAGAAAAAATTCAAGTTTCTGTAGATGGCTGCGGTGTTCCGGTTCACGCATTGCCTTTATATAATCTTGCTTTAGCCTATGGTCGACTTGCCCTTCCGGATCGATGGGAAACAGGAAAACCGATGCGGAAAAACGCGTTGAAAAAGATTCGTCATGCGATGACCTCGCATCCAGAAATGGTTGCAGGTACGAAGCGGTTTGATACAGATTTGATGAAGCATTTTGCGGGAAAAATAGTTGCCAAAGGTGGTGCAGAAGGCGTTCACTGTTTTGGCGACACAGAACGGGGAATCGGGGTTGCGATTAAAGTCGAGGATGGAAATGCTCGAGCAACAAGTGTTGCGAGCATGGAAGTGATCCAGCAACTGAAAATAGACGTCCCCGGTATACGGGATCTTCTACATGAATATCATGAAGCACCGGTGTTCAATGCTAGAAAGGAAAAAGTAGGGAAGATCGTAGCGAATTTTTCATTAAACTTTAGAAAAATAATTTAATAATTTAATATTTCAAGTTATTTTGATGGAATGAATCGTGCTGTTCAAATCCTTTATCCGGTCTAGTTGAGCAGCACATTTTTTTATTTGTTAGGAATGGTAAAAGAATCCGTGCTAAATACGTTTAAGTTGAAATTTCCTAATACGAATGATTATTATGGTACAAAATAGGTAAAGGTGGGATCGCGTTGGAAATTGGTGTTACAACTTTTGTCGAAACAACGCCGGATATGCTTACTGGCAAAACACTCACTCATGCAGAGCGCATCCGCGAAGTGGTTGAAGAAATTGAGCTTGCCGATCAAGTGGGCCTGGATGTATTTGGTGTAGGTGAACATCATAGGAAAGATTACGCAGCATCTAATCCGGCGACGATTTTAGCCGCCGGTGCCGCTTTGACAAAAAATATTCGCTTAACAAGTGCGGTCACTGTTTTATCATCAGATGACCCGGTTCGTGTCTTCCAACAATTCGCCACACTGGATGCGATATCTAACGGTCGGGCGGAAATCATGGTAGGAAGAGGATCGTTCATCGAGTCTTTCCCTTTATTTGGTTACGATTTAAAAGATTATGATGAATTATTCATAGAAAAGTTAGATTTGTTATTAAAAATAAGAGATGAAGAAGTAATCACCTGGAGTGGAAAGTTCCGTCCGGCAATTCGAAATCAAGGTGTATACCCCCGTCCTGTGCAAAATCCTTTACCCATCTGGATTGCGAGCGGGGGAACACCAGAATCAGTGGCTCGGGCCGGAGCCTTAGGTTTGCCATTGGTTTTAGCGATCATCGGTGGAAGTCCCTTGCATTTTAAACCATTGGTAGATCTGTATAAACGAACGGCGGCCAAACACGGACACGATCCAGAAAAATTGGTGGTAGCTTCTCATTCGCATGGTTTTGTTGCCGAAACAACGGAGATCGCCAGTGAAAAATTTTTCCCATCGACCCAGTATGCGATGAACGTCCTGGCAAAAGAAAGAGGCTGGCCCCCGTATACCCGTAAAACTTATGATGAAATGAGGAAATTGGAAGGAGCCTTATATGTTGGTGATCCACAAACCGTCGCAGAAAAGATCATTTTTTTACGTAAGAACGTGGGAATCACTAGGTTTTTCCTCCATGTTCCGGTAGGTTCAATGCCTCATGAAGATGTGATGCGGGCGATTGAATTACTCGGAAAAGAAGTGGCGCCAATCGTTCGCGAGGAAGTATCTCGTTGGGAAAAGGAAAATGAATAACTCGTTCGTTCAAAGATCTCAGGATAGAGGGAAAAAGTAAGGAAATGAGCTTTGAAAAATCGTCGGGTTCATTCACCATTATAAAAAGATTTTCATTTTACATCTGTTCAAAAAAGCCCTTATCTATAAGTAGAACCAGGTTTACTATAGATAAGGGTTTTTTCATTGATTTCTCGCATGTTATAGGGAAATGTATTTTAAAAAAATAGTGTCAGATGATATTCTTGTGGAAACTTTCCCATAATAATCATTATGAGCTGATTATATGTAACTAATTGGTATTCATAACTAGCTAATATTATGAGGATTTTTTTTTTGGATCAAGAGGTGTAAACAGATGTTTAAAAAAATTGCCTTGTTCATCGGCCTTGCGGTGCTGTTATTGGTTTCTATTTTTGTTTTCTTTTTAAACGATATAAACGAAAACGCACCATCAATGAATGGTGATTAAAAACCAGATGATCAAACCGAAGAAAATAGCGGTATCGAAAAAGAAAACATGCGGATCGTTGAGGAGATCATATCTTTGGCAAAAGAGGGGAATATTAAAGAGCTGGCGATAACAGCCGGCGAAACTGATCTTTATGAAGTTAAAAAATATATGGGGAACCGGATCGAATCGATCAAACATCTGTTGGCGAGTACGTGGTCTATCAATGACCTGATGTAGCTATAGGATTCACAGAAGACATTGACTATGATTTACGATCTTATGAAAATTATCTGCATGAAATTACTTATACAGACATCCGGGATTATTTAGGTGAACCGGATGGGGTTACTTATTATCGTGATGAAGAAAACGATCATACGATTTTGAACTATTACTTGAATGAAAACTATCTTTTGAAATGGGGATTGGATACTCGTAACAAACAAATTGCTCCTGTACATCATATTTCTGTCGTTGCGAGGAAAATAAAAAAACAAGAGCAGGTGGCCGATTCCGTACCGATATCTGAAAGGATTGAAAAGATGACCGTTGTTGAAAAAATCGGTCAAATGATATTTTCCGGATTATCCGGAACGAATCTGCATCGTGAAGCGGAAACGATGCTCCACCAAATTAAACCAGGCGGTATGATTTTGAATAAACATAATATGGTTTCTCCAGATCAGGCGATCCAATTCGTCAATTCCTTAAAATATGCAAATAAGGTCAATCCGGTTCCTTTATTTTTTGGGGTTGATCAAGAAGGGGGCAGGATCGTCAAATTGCCCGGAGATGTACAGCGCATACCGTCACAATTAGAAATCGGTGTAAAAAATAATCCCGAGTTTGCATTTGTAATCGGGCAAGTGCTAGGGAAAATGGTAAAAGCGTACGGCTTTAACATGAATTTTAATCACGTATTAGATGTAAATAGTAATCCGGATCATCCGGTGATCGTTCATTCGGTGCTGATCCTGTTAAGGTAAGTCGTTTGGGGATCGAGATGATGAAAGGAATAGGATCTGAACAGATCGTATCTGTGATTAAACATTTTCCCGGACATGGGGATACAGCGGTTGATTCCCACTTTGGGCTCCCTGTTGTGAATAAATCAATAGACGAATTACGTAATTTAGAACTCGTTCCTTTCCAAAATGCAATTGTTGTAGGTGCCGACATGGTCATGGTCGCGCATATTTTACTTCCGGAAATTGAACGTCAATATCCATCCTCCATGTCGAAAATAGTTGTCTTAGAAATTTTAAGAGGGGAATTAAGTTTTAATGGTGTCGTAATTACCGATGATTTAACTATGGAAGCGATCACGGACAATTATAATATCGGTGAGGCGGCGGTGCGCTCAATTTAGGCGGGTTGTGACATGATCATGGTCGCCCATCAATTTGAAAATGTTAGAGAAGTCTTCCAAGCCGTTCAATCGGCTGTGAAAGATGGTGAAATTTCCGAGGAAAGAATTGACCGGAGCGTTAAACGGATTCTCGAGCTTAAAGAGAAATATAAAGTATCCGATGAACCGATAAATTACGTGAATACCAGCCAATTGAATGAAGAGTTGAACATGATCCTGGATAATTATTTGCAATGAACTGTGGTTTTGGATCCGGTGCTTGATAGAAAGGTTTTGCGATTCATGAAAAGGTATCAATAGAAAATGCCCGCCAGCATGTTTCATGGTGGGCATTCATTGTGATACCGTTCTATCCAATTCCATTAATTTTTTTATTTCTATTAATTGAATTTGATGACCATGTTTATGCAAGACTTTAAATTGGTAGCCACCAAATTCCATATAGCTATTTTTATTGTCATTCAGGTTTTCGGTTAATAACCATCCACCAATCGTATCTACATTTTCATTGGATAGATTTGTTCCCAATAGATCATTGATATCATCGATTAACATGGTTCCTTTAACGATATAATGATTCTCACCGACTTTTTGTATATCCGGAATTTCATTCGTATCGAATTCATCACGAATTTCCCCAACGATTTCTTCGATAATATCCTCAACGGTGACGAGCCCGCGCGTTCCACCATATTCATCAGTTAAAATTGCCATTTGCGTTCGTTCCTCTTGCATTTTGATTAATAGTTCACGAATCGGAATCGTCTCGATTACATGGATGATCGGGTGGATGTAATCTTTTAATTGCAGATTTTTGTTTTTAATCTTACCAATTAATAATTCTCTTGCATTAATATAGCCAACGATCTGGTCCTTATCTTTTTTTATTACTGGATAACGAGTGAATCCCTTTTCTTCAATGATCTCGATGACATCATCGATGGAATCGTTAATCGAGATGGTTTGAATGTTCGTACGGGGAACCATTATTTCTTTCGCGATCATCTCATCAAAATCGAAAACATTCGTGACATACTTAAACTCGCTTTGGTTGATTTCACCACTTTCATAACTTTTGCTCAATAGGAGTCTGATCTCTTCTTCGGTATGGGCTTTTTCATGTTCTGAGTCCGGATTGAGCCCCAATAGTCGCACGAGCAATCTTCCCGAACCATTAAGGACCCAGATAAATGGGTAGGTCAGCTTATAAAAAAGGATGATGGGTCGTGAAAAGAGCAAAGTAATCTTTTCTGCCATTTGAATGGCTGCTGTCTTTGGGGCAAGTTCGCCAACGACAACATGTAAATAGGTAACGAGTGAAAAAGCGATGATAAATGATAAAACGCTAGCAATGGATGCGCTTATTCCTAATTTCGTGAACAATGGTTCAAGTAAACGAACGATCGTTGGTTCTCCTAACCAACCAATTCCTAATGCAGTGATAGTGATCCCTAACTGACAAGCGGATAAATACTCATCTAAATGTGTCACGACTTCCCTAGCTGTTTTAGCACCCGCTTTTCCTTCCGCGATCAGTTGGTCGATACGAGAGGGACGAACTTTGACAATGGCAAATTCTGTGGCTACAAAAAAGGCGGTCAGAGCGATTAAAAGGATGATCAAAAATAAATTGATCGCTAGCAAACTGATGATCCTTACTTATCGAAAAGTAAGGAAAACACCTCCTACTGTCATAAATACAAATGAGATCCTTTAATTCAATCTTACATGGTGCTAAGGAAAATTGTAAAATTTTATGCAATGAATGATAAGGGATTTCAAATAGAGTTTTTATCCTGCATGTTGGAGAGTCCTTGAGTGGCGCAGGATTTTTTAAAAGTGATTTTTGATTCAATCTTAGTTAATTGGTATGGAATTAACATAATTTTGTTGTGGCATAAGAAAAGCACCTCCTTTTGATTGGCCGGTCCGATCTTTATAGGAGGTGCAGGTAATTTTAGGCGTTATTCGTTTCTTATATGAATTTTTCGCATCTATTTTTCCAGTATATCTCTTCAGATTTTCTGATTACTAAACTATCCTTTAGGAAATTTCCCCTTTACCAATTATCCCATTTTTTATCGAGTAAATGAAAGTCTTTAAGAAGGCTGATTATAAAAGGATCTGTTTCCGGTTGCAATGCTTCATCCGTACAAGCATCATGCGGTGGATAGTTTAATTCTTGTGCCCTTTTTAAAGTTGAGTCTTCGATAAAATTTGTTGGGTTCGATCGTTCAAAACAAACCGGTGCAATATAAGTTTGGTAATTATGCTCCAGGATCACCCGCGTTTCAGGGGAAGGTATCGTTTTTCTCGGAATGACGAAGCCCGAAATGAAAAGAACCAACACTACCAAGAACGAAGCGATTCCAGTTTTTTTCCGCACAAAAATCCCCCATCCCGCTTTATTCGGATTTAGTGAAAACAGTTTTTACGCTATTCGTTAAGGTGTAAGAAAACAATGCTAGTTCAACCCTAATATTAAATTTTCACATGGATAATCGCAAATAGAAAGCTATTTTTTTGTGGAGATTTGAGGGAATTCAAAATGTTATTTGAAAGGGTAATAAGTATTGGCTACTGTAAAAATCTTTATTAACAAAAACGTAGGAAATCATATTTTTACTGAACTTCCACTGGCAAATGATCGGCAAAAAAGAGGCGGTAAAAAAATAAAAACGCGGTTCTGGAAAATTTCCAGCACCGCGTTTTATCAACGATTATTGAGTTATGGAGCATAGCGGGCTCGAACCGCTGACCTCTACACTGCCAGTGTAGCGCTCTC
>CALKAK010000133.1 GCA_937983015.1 uncultured Bacillaceae bacterium
CGAGCGGTAATCGGTAGTCTGGTTATCATCCTAATCACGGTCTTTTTGAAACAGACAACGTCATTTCGGATAGAAAAAAGAGACCTCATTCTCATTTTATTGTCGGGAGCGGCCTTCGGCTTTAACTGGATGTTTTTATTCGAAGCATATCGTCATACCACTATAGCCAATGCCACATTGAGTTATTATTTCGCTCCGGTTCTTGTCATGTTACTTGCTCCCGTTGTATTGAAGGAAAAGTGGACGCTTTCTAAAGGAATAGCGTTTATCATCGCTGTTTTAGGACTTTTTCTCGTTGTCAATCCTGAAATCGACGGGACCGGTCCTCATCACCACCTCGTCGGTGTAAGTTATGGACTTTTGGCAGCAGTTCTATATGCAAGTGTCATTCTAATCAATCAGTTTATTAAAAATATGAATAGTTACCAACGGACCACTGTTCAGTTGGTGGTTGCATCTATTGTTCTTCTTCCTTATGTAATCCTAACACAAGGTTTTTCTTTACCAAGTTTCGATATACGTTCGGTTATTTTCTTGGTAATTTTAGGTGTCTTTCATACGGGGATTACGAACTTTTTTTATTTTTCCCTCCTCCCCCGCTTGAGTGCCCAGACCGTATCGGTGATGAGTTATATTGATCCGATATCTGCCGTATTTTTTTCAGCCCTTTTTCTCGGGGAAACAATCACCCCATTGCAGATTGTAGGGGGGATTTTCATTCTCGGTTCCACTTTAATGAGTGAATTATGGCAACAGAAAAAAACATAGAACGTTTTCCCAAATACAGGATGAATTTTTTATTTATTCAACCGTTTTCACTTATGGATTCCCAAAATTTGCCGATATAAAAATTGATGAGTAAAGGACAAAGAAATTTGAAAAAACAGGAACTGGCTAGCTCACGAATAGAACGATCAAAAAGAAAGGGAGGGGAGGATATTAGAAGATTTACCTTTCATCTTTTCCCTGGGGGAATGGCTCACAACAAGGTAGAATGTAGCAGGAGGAAGTGGTAGCCATGCAACAAAAACGATTCACCATTAAACAGACGATGAATAAGCTAAAAAACCACATAAAGAAAATACAAGAAATAAAGCCACATAGAATCACGCGTCTTCGGACCTCGATGCGGAATTCAATAGGTACACGTGTTTTAGTTAATTTTTTGTTTATGGTTATTTTTGCCGTACTCATTGTCGGGATTTCATCGTATTATTTATCCAATCGATTGATCGAAAACAAGGTTCGTGAGGCCTCAGAACAGACGATTGTCCAAGCGGGGAGAAAATTAGATTATATTTTAGAACGATATCATTATCGGGTAAATGAACTTGTTCTAAATAATGATTTTATTAATAATCTCAGTGCTTTTAACGATTATGGCAGTGCAGACGGTAAGGTAGATCAAATGCTAAAAATCAATCAATTGCGGCAAATATTATCCCGTACGGCGTTAGCGGATGAACATTTGCAATTGCATTTGATCAACCTTGAGCACGATGTTATTGTCTCTCCTGAATATTTGGGTGATTCAGGAGAAGAAGCAATATTGAATTCAACATGGTATCAAGAGGCTGCCGATTCGCAAATTTCGACAATCTGGATTGGCGGTGGACCGAAGTTAGGGGAAGAGGAAAAAGAAACGCCAAGTTACACGGTTAAATTCGCCAAAATATTTATCAATGGTAAGCAAAAATACATATTGCTTTATGAATTGAGCACTAAATTATTTGAAGAAAATTTTGCGGACATATCCTTTGGGGAAAATGGTCTTGTGAAAATTGTTGATGCCAATAATCAAGTCGTCTTTTCTTTTGACGAAAGAGAAATCGGTAAAGAAAACAATTATCCTATTCAACTGGATCGTGAAGTCCATTCCTTCGAAAATAATGGGGAATTGATCTTCCAATATCAACCGGATTCAACAGAATGGTATTTGGTCGGTGCGGTTAATGCAAAAGAGTTAACAAAAGATACACAAGTCATCATGTATATTACCGCGGGTATCATGTTACTGGCTATACTCGTATCTCTTCTTACTGGACGGAGAGTTGCTAAAATGGTTGGAGTTCCTTTAGGAGAAATATCGTCCTTGATGGCAGCCGCGGAAAAAGGCGATTTAAATGTACGTTCAGAGCTCGCCAACCGTCAAGATGAGATCGGCATTCTAGCGGCAAGCTTTAACCAAATGTTGGCAAAAATCGCAGAGATGATGAAAGAAACAAGAAGGGCTTCTTTGAAAGTGTTAGAAGTTTCCACAGAATTAACGGAAATTTCCCGCTTTCAACTGGAAACGGCTAAAGAAGTGGCGGCGGCTTCTGAGGAAATTTCTAGCGGTGCCATGAACTTGACAGAAAAGGCGGAAAATGGCAGTCAACTTGCGGGAAATATCCATAACGAAGTGGAAAATGTGTTCAGAATTAATAAAGAGATGGAAAATTACGCCCGCAAGATCCAAAAAGATAGCCAGATTGGTGTCCAAAAAATGGATGAATTAGTGGAACAGACCAAGCTCATCGAACAAATGACCGAAACTTTGCGTGAGAAAACGGACGTATTGAGTTCCAGTACAAATCAAATAAATGAAATCGTCACCATTTTAAACAATATTGCCACGCAAACGAATTTACTGGCTTTAAATGCGGCCATTGAAGCGGCCCGGGCAGGTGATGCGGGTCGGGGTTTTGCGGTCGTTGCTGATGAAATTCGTAAATTATCGTCCCAGTCCCGCGAATCGATCGAATCGGTTGGTCAGATTACATCGGGGATCATTCAAAATATTAATGAGACATTGCAGCTATTAGAAGAAGCGACCCCGATCTTTATCGAACAGGTGGGTAAAGCGACTGAAACCCATGAGATTTTGAATCAGGTTGAAGCCCATATGGATGAGTATATGGAAAATATCGCTCATGTTTCTCGTTCGATCGAGCAACTAGTCGCTTCACAAGAACATCTTGCGGAGACGATTAATGACGTTAGCGCGACCGCTCAGGAATCTTCAGCGATTAGTGAAGAACTGACCGCCCAAACTGAAGAACAAACCGGCATGAGCGATTCCCTTGTTTCCAGAGCTAATGAGTTGAAACAATTGTCAGAAAACCTGCAGAAGCTTTTAGATAATTTCAAGGTTTAATAACGGAGGTTTTTGTAGCATAGGGATGAAAATTTAGGTGTATAAAAAGTTTATATGTTCACAAAATTGACGGGATTTTCTTCTGCCTCCTGGTACGTAATTCGTACCAGGAGTATTTTTTAATTGTAACAGTGAAGGGTAATAAGGTTTCCCTTATTTTTACCAGTTGGTGGATCATAATTATGTATTTCTTTGAAGAAATGATTCGAATATTATAGAAAAATAGTGTAAACGGTTATTATCGATTTTGCGATAATTGACTTTAATAAAAAGAGATTTGCAACGTTTTTTTTTACTGGAACGTCTAAATGGAAAATAACGCTTGCTTAAGATTGGAGGACTGGGTATGAAGCGGGTTTTCATGTTAACAATCATACTTCTTTTCAGTTTTTTTCTCGTGGCTTGTGGCGGGAGTGGGAGAGAACAACAAACGGAGTTGGAAGTGGAAGATTGGCAAGTTGTCGAGCCCGATCATAGCGGGATCGGAGGCAGTGCTGATGCGGTCAAAGAGGATCGGGCTGATTCAGTGGAAAGAGACGTAATGGAAGAAAACGCCGTTTCGGAAACCCCTACCGCAGATCAAAAAATCATTTATACAGCAGAAATTCATCTTCGCGTGAAAAATTTGCAAAAAACTATGAATGAAATCACGGGCGAAGTGCAACGCCTGG
>CALKAK010000134.1 GCA_937983015.1 uncultured Bacillaceae bacterium
CTTCGATCGTCATTTCGAGAACTTTTTCTTTCTGGTCCTCTTCTTTTTCGACCATTATTTCGACGTTTTGTGCTTCTTCTGTCAAGTTGACGAATATATTCAAATGCTCGGTCAGAATTTTTGCCGCCAAGCTAATCGCTTCTTTAGGACCGATCGTTCCGTTTGTCCATACTTCCAAAGTCAATTTATCATAGTCTGTCGATTGACCAACCCGTGTGTTTTCAACATTATAGGCGACACGAGATACGGGTGTGTAAATCGAATCAATTGGAATGGTTCCAATCGGTTGGTCGTCCCTTTTATTTTCATCAGCGATTGCGTAACCGCGACCTCTTTTCGCAGTCATACGCATATGCAATCTACCATTTTTTGCTAAATGGCAGATAACAAGATCAGGATTTAAAATCTCAACATCACTATCATGCGCGATATCAGCAGCAGTGACAACTCCCTCGCCCTGGGCATCGATCTCCAGTGTTTTTTCTTCGTCAGAATAGATTTTCATTGCGAGTTTTTTTAAGTTCAAAATGATCTCTGTTACATCTTCAACGACACCATCGATTGCGGAAAATTCATGTAAAATTCCGTCGATCTGAATGGATGTAACAGCGGCACCTGGCAGGGATGACAACAGGATACGACGTAAGGAGTTTCCTAATGTTGTTCCATATCCGCGTTCAAGTGGTTCTACGATGAACTTGCCGTAAGTATCATCGTTACTGATCTCAACAGTTTCAATTTTGGGCTTTTCAATTTCGATCATATTATACTTATACCCTCCTTCAAAACGTCGAAACCCCAGTTAGTGCACCTAACCGAAATTCCCCCCTAAGGCGATCACCTTAAGTGCTCACATTCCTTCTTGTACGCATCATATACCCATTATAGACAATGATACAAATTCTAAACGAGAAAATTAAACACGACGACGTTTTGGCGGACGGCATCCATTGTGAGGTACCGGAGTTACATCCTTAATAGCCGTAACTTCCAGACCTGCTGCCTGCAATGCACGAATTGCGGCTTCACGTCCGGCTCCGGGTCCCTTTACGTGTACTTCAAGGCTCTTCATTCCATGTTCCATTGATGCTTTAGCTGCTGCTTCAGCGGCCATCTGTGCGGCAAAGGGAGTTGACTTACGGGAACCTTTGAAACCTAATGAGCCAGCAGATGCCCAGGATATTGCATTACCGTGTACATCCGTGATCGTTACGATCGTATTATTGAAAGTTGAACGAATGTGGGCAATTCCCGTTTCCACATTCTTTTTTACACGACGATTACGAGTATTCGTTCTCCGTGCCATGCGTTTCTACCTCCTTTACTGATATTATTTTTTACCGCCAATTTGTCTTCTAGGACCTTTACGCGTACGAGCATTCGTCTTCGTTCTTTGTCCACGTACTGGCAAACCTTTGCGGTGGCGGATTCCGCGGTAACAACCGATATCGATCAACCGTTTGATGTTCATGTTCACTTCACGGCGTAGGTCACCTTCTACTTTCAAACGGTCTACAATATCCCGAATTCTATTAACTTCTTCTTCAGTTAAGTCACGAACTCTTGTATCTTCAGAAACACCAGCTTCGGCGCAAATTTTTTGTGCGGTCGATTTACCGATTCCAAAAATATATGTTAAAGATATTACAACTCGCTTATCACGAGGAATATCGACACCTGCGATACGTGCCAAATTCAAACACCTCCTTAAAATTATCCTTGTTTTTGCTTATGTCTAGGGTTTTCACAAATAACCATTACTTTACCTTTTCTGCGAATAACTTTACATTTTTCACAAATCGGTTTAACAGAAGGTCTAACTTTCACGACTTCAACCTCCTTCTAAGGCGGAGTTTATTTATAACGATACGTGATTCGGCCTCTTGTCAAATCATAAGGAGATAATTCAAGAGTTACCCGATCTCCTGGCAGAATGCGAATATAATGCATACGAATTTTGCCCGATACGTGAGCTAATACGGTATGTCCATTTTCCAATTCCACTTTAAACATCGCATTTGGCAATGTTTCCACAACGGTACCTTCTACTTCAATAACATCACTTTTCGACATTCAGAATGACTCCCTCCTCTTGGCAAATTCTCTGCATCAAACAGGCGCAGGACAAAAACACAATTCACACAACCGAACCTTCTCAAAAAATCATAAAGGATTTACATGGAACACCTGATTGTTAACAGAATCATCACCAAAACCGAATAACAAAAGCTAATATACTACATTCCGTATACCGTGTAAAGAAACTTCCCGTTCAATGATAGCATGGGGTCCGGATGTTGCCTTACACAGCATTTATTACTACTAGCCAGAAGTTTTCACAATGAAAGGTTAGGGTAACAAACTGCTACTTATTTTCTTTAAGTTTTTGTAAAAGATGATCGATGTCATGAAAAACTTTGTCAATATCTTGTTCACCGTCAATGGTCTTTAAATAACCTTTTTCTGCATAAAAGTTAATTAACGGGTCCATTTGTTTTATATTCACAAGAAGACGATTTTGTACCGTTTCCGGCGCATCATCATTCCGTTGATATAACTCGCCGCCACAATGATCACAAATTCCTTCATGTTTAGGCGGATTAAATTGTAAATGGTACGTGCTCCCGCAAGACTTACAAATACGGCGTCCTGTTAAGCGCTCTTTCAAAATTTCAGGATCAACTTTGATATATAAACAATAATGCAACGGTTTTCCGAGCTCATCTAAAATATTTTCCAGGCTTTCGGCCTGAGCCACCGTTCGCGGGAATCCGTCCAGTAAAAATCCTTCTTGGCAATCATTTTGCGCAAGCCGTTCACGGACGATACCGATCGTTATTTCATCCGGAACGAGTTCCCCTTTATCCATATAGGCCTTTGCTTGCATTCCCAGGGGCGTTTGTTCTTGAATCGCCTGCCGAAACATGTCCCCTGTGGATATATGGGGGATGCCGTACTTCTCAACAATTTTTTCTGCCTGTGTTCCTTTTCCTGCACCCGGTAACCCCATTAAAATGATATTCACGGTTTTACCCCCTTAAATGGATGGATCACAGGAAATACAAAGTTTCCCAAAATCCAGAGCTACTTAATAAATCCTTTATAATGTCGCTTTACCAATTGAGATTCTAGTTGTTTCCATGTATCCAGCGCCACGCCTACAACGATCAACAGAGATGTTCCACCAATTTGCACAGATGCAGGGAGTTTTGCGATAGCGGTAAAGAATACAGGTAAGATCGCAACGACCGCTAAAAACAAGGAACCCACGAAAGTCAGACGATAGAGCACACCGGTAAAGTAATCCTGGGTTTGTTTTCCAGGACGTATACCCGGTATATAACCGCCTTGTTTCTTCAGGTTTTCAGCCATTTTCTCAGGGTTTACCTGGACAAAGGCGTAAAAGTAAGTAAAGGCAATGATGAGTATGATATAAAGAGTCATTCCAAACGGATTACTATAATTAAAGTGTTCGACAATCCATGTGGTTACCTTATTTTCACCAAAGAAAGAAGCGATCGTAGGCGGCGTTATTAAAAACGATACCGCAAAGATGATCGGGATAACCCCGGCAGAATTAACCTTGAGCGGAATGTGGGTGGAGTTCCCACCAAAGGCTCCTCTCGCTATAATTCTCTTCGCATACTGCACAGGAATTTTTCTAACAGCTTCTTGAATGAAAATCACACCAACGATGATCGCTAAGACGATAAGAACCAGTACTGTTACGACGACGATGTTGATGAACAGGTCATCAGCGGCATTCTGAAACTTCACAGCATATATCTGGTTGATCATCGTGGGTATTTCCGAAATAATACCAGCAAAAATGATGATGGAAACCCCATTTCCAACCCCTCTTTCAGTGATCAATTCACCTAACCATAGCAAAAACGCCGTACCGGCAGTCAAAACTAGCGCGATGAGCAAATAGCTTGTAAAAGAAGGGTTCTTAATCAAAAGACCTCCGCTTTGCACATTGAAGCCATATGACATACCAAGCGCCTGGATAAACCCAAAGATGATCGCTCCGTAGCGTGTTACTTGCGCAAGCTTCTTCCGTCCTACTTCACCTTGTTTCGACCATTCTGTAAACTTGGGAACGATATCCATTTGCAGTAATTGCATGACAATGGAAGCGGTGATATAGGGCATGATCCCCATTGCGAAAATGGAAAAATTTTGTAATGCACCGCCCCCGAAAATGTTCAGTACACCAAACGCATTCATTTGACTGGCAATCGCCAGCATTTGCGAGTCAACACCAGGTACCGGAATAAATGTACCGATCCGAAAAACTATTAACATCAAAAGTGTAAAAACGATTCGTTTCCTTATATCAGGTACACGAAAAAAACTTGCGATAGTTTGAAACATCAGATCACCTCGGTTTGGCCGCCGGCATCTTCAATGGCTTTTTTAGCGGAAGCGGAGAACTTGTGAGCTCGCACGGTTAGTTTCTTCTTCAATTCACCGTTACCTAAAATCTTAATGCCGGATTTTTCATTCCGCACGATCCCTGTTTCGATGAGTAATTCTGGGGTGACTTCAGTTCCATCTTCAAAACGATTTAATGTTTCGAGATTGACGATCGCATATTCTTTGCGATTGATATTGGTAAAACCACGTTTTGGCAAGCGTTGGAATAGAGGCATTTGCCCACCTTCAAATCCAAGGCGTACACCGCCACCAGAACGAGCCTTTTGACCTTTATGACCACGACCACTGGTTTTTCCGTGTCCGCTGGCCATACCGCGTCCTACACGTTTTCTTTCTTTTCGAGAACCTTCAGCCAATTGTAGTTCATGCAGCTTCATGTTCGCACCTCCCTTATCTTTTCATCCGAATTAAAGTTCTTTTACAGAAACTAGATGGGATACTTTTCTGATCATACCGCGAATCGCTTCATTATCTTCTTTAACAACGGTTTGATTCGTTTTCCGTAGACCCAATGCTTTAACAGTTGCCCTTTGGTCCTGGGGACGTCCGATTACACTCCGTTTGAGGGTTATTTCTAACTTTTTAGCCATCTAGCATCCCTCCTTAACCTAACAGTTCTTCTACGGATTTATTTCGCAATCTCGCCACTTCTTCCGCCCGTTTTAAATTGGTTAAACCGTCGATGGTTGCACGTACAACGTTAATAGGAGTGTTTGATCCAAGTGATTTCGTTAGAATATCTTGAACACCAGCCAACTCCAGTACCGCACGTACCGGTCCACCTGCAATCACTCCAGTACCTTCACGGGCGGGTTTTAATAACACTTTGCCGGCGCCAAAATGTCCGATAATTTCATGCGGGATCGTGGTTCCAACCCGCGGAACGTTGATCAGATTTTTCTTGGCGTTTTCGATCGCTTTCCGAATGGCGTCAGGTACTTCCTGGGCCTTTCCGGTTCCAAAGCCTACATGACCATTTTTATCCCCAACAACCACAAGGGCAGTGAAACGAAAGCGACGGCCACCTTTAACTACTTTCGCAACACGATTAACAGTAACTACACGCTCTTCTAATTCTAGTTTGTTAGGATCGATTTGTTTCATGTTTCCTTTCCCTCCTTTGTATTAAAATTCCAGTCCGTTTTCCCTTGCACTTTCCGCAAGTGCTTTTATACGACCGTGATAAAGATATCCGCTGCGGTCAAAAACTACTGATTTATAACCTTTTTCCACCGCTTTTTTGGCGATCAATTCGCCAACTTTTTGTGCGGCTTCCAAATTATTCGTGTTTTCCAGATCGAAATCCTTATCTAATGTGGATGCACTGACTAGAGTAACTCCCTTTGTGTCATCAATTAATTGTGCGTAAATATGTTTGTTTGAACGGTAAACACTTAATCTAGGACGTTCAGGAGTACCGGAAATTTTCGCACGAATCCGGGCATGTCTCTTTTTACGAAGCTCATTCCGAGATGGCTTTTTAATCATTCTTGTCACTCCTTTCTTAAACAGCAATGATATTACTTACCAGTCTTACCTTCTTTGCGGCGTACATGTTCGCCTTCATAACGAATCCCTTTACCTTTGTAAGGTTCTGGCGGTCGAACAGCACGAATCTTCGCTGCAACTTCGCCAACTTTTTCTTTATCAATACCTTTGACGATAATTTTCGTGTTCGAAGGCACTTCAAATTCGATATCAGGGTCTTGAACGAATTCAACCGGGTGTGAGTATCCAACACTTAAAACAAGCTTATTTCCTTGCTTTTGCGCACGATATCCAACCCCAACGAGTTCAAGGGATTTTGAATAACCCTTCGCTACACCTTCAATCATGTTGGCCAGTAAAGAGCGAGTTGTGCCGTGGATCATGCGATGTTCTTTTGAATCCGTAGGACGGGTAACCGTAATAACATTCTCTTCCTGCGTGATCGTTAAATCCGGATGGAATGTTTTTGTTAATTCACCTTTAGGTCCTTTAACTGTAACGGTATTACCGTTGATGGTCACAGTAATTCCGGATGGAATTTCAATGGGCTTTTTTCCTATACGTGACATGTATTGCACCTCCATTCAAGTCAGATTCTTACCAAACGTAGGCAATTACTTCTCCACCAACATGCTGTGCGCGGGCTTCTTTATCCGTTAAGACACCCTTCGATGTGGAGAGAATTGCAATACCCAAACCATTCAATACTTTTGGTACTTCGTCAGCTTTAACATAAATGCGTAATCCCGGTTTGGAGATTCTTTTTAGTCCAGTAATTACACGTTCCTTGTTCGGGCCGTATTTCAAGTAAATACGTAAAATCCCTTGTTTATTATCTTCGATATATTCATAATCCCGAATAAAACCTTCGCGTTTTAAAATCTCGACAATCTCTTTCTTTAATTTCGAGGAAGGGACTTCCAAACTTTCATGATATACCATATTGGCATTGCGGATCCGGGTTAGTAAATCTGCAATAGGATCAGTCATCACCATATTTTTTACCTCCTTTCAGACTTGGCTCTTACCAGCTGGCTTTTTTGACACCTGGGATTTGACCTTTGTAAGCTAACTCACGGAAACAAATCCGACACAATTTAAACTTACGATAGACGGAATGGGGACGACCGCAACGTTCACAACGAGTATATTCCCGAACTTTGAATTTTTGCGGGCGTTTTGCCTTCGCAATAAGTGATTTTTTAGCCACAATCACGCCTCCTTTTCAATTATTTTTGAAACGGCATTCCTAAGAGACTGAGTAATTCACGGGATTCTTCATCGGTTTTAGCGGTTGTAACGATCACGATATCCATTCCCCGTACTTTGTTAACTTGATCATAATCGATTTCCGGGAAGATAAGTTGTTCTCTGATTCCTAATGTGTAATTCCCTCTTCCGTCAAATGAGTTTTTGGAAACACCGCGGAAATCACGTACCCGGGGTAATGAAACCGATACTAGTTTGTCAAGGAAATCGTACATACGGTTGCCGCGAAGTGTTACTTTGCAACCGATCGGCATACCCGCCCGTAAACGGAAACCGGCAATGGATTTTTTCGCCCTCGTAACAACTGGTTTTTGCCCGGTTATCAATGTTAACTCGTTTACTGCATCATCAAGAGCTTTAGGGTTTTGCACGGCATCACCGACACCCATGTTTACGACGATTTTTTCTATTTTAGGAACTTGCATTACAGATTTATAATTAAATTTTTTCATCATAGCTGGAACTACTTCGTTAAGATATTTCTCTTTTAAACGGTTCATCTCATGGACCTCCTTTCACATGCAATCTTTAATCTAATATTGCACCAGATTTTTTGGCATAACGGACTTTTTTACCGTCCACGAATTTATAACCGACACGTGTCGGTTCGCCTGTTTTTGGATCGATTGGCATCACATTGGATGCGTGAATCGGAGCCTCTTGGGTAATGATCCCACCTTGTGGATTGTCTTGGGAAGGTCTGGTATGTTTTTTAACCAGGTTAACCCCCTCAACAATCACCCGGTTTTTTTTAGGAAATACACGCAAGATAACTCCTTCTTTACCCTTATCTTTACCGGTAATGACTTTGACTTTATCGCCTTTTTTCACATGCATCTATCCGCACCTCCTTAAACATAACGATGAGAAACTAGAGTACTTCTGGAGCAAGGGAAATGATTTTCATGAAGTTTTTATCACGTAATTCCCGTGCTACCGGACCGAAAATACGGGTTCCACGGGGGCTTTTATCATCGCGAATAATCACACAGGCATTCTCGTCGAAACGGATATATGTTCCATCACTACGACGAACACCGCGTTTTGTGCGGACGATTACAGCCTTGACAACATCACCTTTTTTGACAACGCCTCCTGGTGTTGCCTGTTTTACCGTGCCTATAATCACATCACCGATATTCGCATATTTACGACCTGTACCACCGAGAACTTTGATCGTCAAAATTTCGCGCGCACCAGAGTTGTCGGCTACTTTCAAACGCGATTCTTGTTGAATCATTCAAAAAACCTCCTTTCAAGATCAAGAAGTTATCACTCTATACAATAACAGCTCTTTCAACAATTTCAACAAGGCGGAAACGTTTCGTTTTGGATAGCGGACGGGTCTCCATAATCCGCACGATATCGCCTACTTTAGCTTCGTTGTGTTCATCGTGAGCTTTATATTTTTTGGAATAGTTGACCCGTTTTCCATACAGTGGGTGTTTTTTCTTCGTTTCGACTAAAACGACGATCGTTTTATCCATTCTGTCAGAAACTACACGCCCTGTATAAACTTTGCGTCTGTTTCGTTCGCTCATTCTTCTACCTCCTTTGGGCTTATTTATTTATACCGAGCTCTCTTTCCCGAATTACGGTTTTCATCCGGGCGATCGTTTTTCTTACTTCACGAATACGTGCTGTGTTTTCCAATTGACCCGTTGCCAGCTGGAAACGCAAGTTAAACAATTCTTCTTTCAGCGCTTTGATTTGTTCTTCGATTTCGGCAGTGGTTAATTCGCGGATTTCTTTAGCCTTCATTTGTCTCACCACCAATTTCTTCTCTTTTTACGATTTTACATTTAATCGGCAGTTTATGAGATGCAAGACGTAAGGCTTCACGGGCAACTTCTTCTGAAACACCAGCAACTTCGAACATGATTCGACCCGGTTTTACAACGGCCACCCAGCCTTCCGGCGAACCTTTACCGGAACCCATCCGGACTTCAAGAGGTTTGGCGGTATAACTCTTATGAGGGAAAATGCGAATCCATACTTTTCCACCACGTTTCATGTAACGGGTCATGGCAATACGTGCCGCTTCAATTTGACGGTTTGTGATCCAGGAAGCTTCAAGAGCTTGCAATCCAAAATCACCGAAGTGAACTTCCGTGCCGGCTTTTGCACGACCTTTCATTCTTCCACGGTGCTCACGACGATATTTTACACGTTTCGGCATTAACATGATTATTTTCCTCCTTCCCCGGATTTTTTCTTAGTAGGAAGGACTTCGCCCCGATAAATCCAAACCTTCACACCTAACTTACCGTACGTTGTGTCAGCCTCTGCATGGGCATAGTCAATATCCGCACGTAGTGTGTGAAGCGGTACTGTACCTTCGCTGTAATGTTCAGCACGAGCGATATCAGCCCCTCCAAGACGACCGGAAACTTGGGTTTTAATTCCTTTAGCACCGGCACGCATGGCTCTTTGAATAGCTTGTTTTTGTACGCGACGGAATGATACCCGGTTTTCTAATTGACGAGCGATATTTTCCGCAACTAATTTGGCATCGAGATCGGGCTTTTTGATTTCAACGATATTGATGTGAACTTTTCTACCCGTTAATTCGTTTAAAGCTTTCCGTAAAGCTTCTACTTCAGAACCACCTTTACCGATCACCATTCCTGGTTTAGCCGTATGGATGGTAATATTCACCCGATTTGCCGCCCGTTCGATCTCAATTCGAGAAACTGCAGCGTCTTTTAATCGATTCTCAATATACTCACGAATTTTAATGTCTTCATGCAACAGTTCTGCATAATCTTTTTCAGCATACCATCTAGAATCCCAGTCGCGAATGATTCCTACTCGCAACCCAATAGGGTTAACTTTTTGACCCACTCATTATCCCTCCTTCTTTTCTGAAACTACGATCGTAATATGACTTGTACGTTTGTTGATTTGTGTGGCACGACCTTGTGCACGTGGACGGTACCGTTTCAAAGTTGGACCTTCATCCACATAAGCTTTGCTAACATATAAATTTTCTGCATCCATATCATAATTATGTTCTGCGTTGGCGATCGCTGATTTTAAAACCTTTTCGATAATCGGAGCAGCAGCTTTCGGGGTTAATTGTAAAATGGACAGTGCTTCATTTACGTGCTTTCCTCTAATCAAATCGATGACTAAACGAGCTTTTCGAGGTGCGATCCGAACTCTGCGAGCAACTGCTTTTGCTTCCACTCTTGTGACCTCCTCTCATTAACGTTTTGTTTTCTTATCATCACCAGCGTGACCCTTAAACGTGCGGGTAGGTGCGAACTCACCAAGTTTGTGACCAACCATGTCTTCCGTCACGTAGACCGGTACATGTTTGCGCCCATCATATACTGCGAATGTATGTCCGACAAACTGCGGGAAGATCGTTGAACGACGGGACCAGGTTTTAATGACTTGCTTCTTGTTCGCTTTGTTTAAAGCTTCAACTTTTTTCATTAAATGTTCATCTACAAATGGTCCTTTTTTCAAACTGCGACCCATAAGGAAACCTCCTTTCGAGATTGTACAACTTGCGTGATCCGATTATCGTTTCCGAGGACGAACGATGAATTTATCAGATTCCTTATTTTTCTTACGTGTTTTATATCCAAGTGTCGGTTTACCCCAAGGAGTAACAGGTGATTTACGTCCGATCGGTGCTTTACCTTCCCCACCACCATGCGGGTGATCGTTCGGGTTCATCGCAGATCCGCGTACTGTTGGACGTCTGCCTAACCAGCGAGCGCGACCGGCTTTACCGATATTGATGAGTTCGTGTTGTTCGTTGCCTACTTCACCTATAGTAGCACGGCATTTACCAAGAATCATGCGAACTTCACCAGATGCTAAGCGGACAAGTACATATTTGCCTTCTTTTCCAAGAACCTGTGCACTTGTTCCTGCGGCTCTGACAAGTTGCCCACCTTTACCAGGTTTCAACTCGATGTTATGAATGACCGTACCAACCGGAATATTTTCTAAAGGTAGCGCATTTCCTACTTTGATATCGGCGTCCGGTCCGGACATGATATCCATGCCTACCTTTAATCCTTTTGGAGCGATGATATATCTTTTTTCACCATCATGATAATGAATCAATGCAATGTTAGCCGAACGGTTTGGATCGTACTCGATCGTGGCAACGCGCCCTGGTATTCCATCTTTGTCACGTTTAAAATCGATAACACGGTATAGACGTTTATGTCCACCACCACGATGACGAACCGTTATTCTACCTTGATTGTTACGGCCGGCTTTTTTCGGTAAGGGTTGCAGTAATGATTTTTCCGGCTTATCCGTGGTGATCTCCGAAAAATCAGAAACCGTCATTCCGCGGCGACCGTTTGTTACAGGCTTATAAGTTTTAATCGCCATCTTTTATTCCCTCCTCTACAAATTATAAAATCAGAACAATTCGATCGGTTTACTATCTTCGGTTAATGTGACAATTGCTTTTTTGCGTTTGTTTGTATAACCGGTGTATCTGCCCATTCTTTTGAACTTGCCTTTGTAGTTCATGATGTTAACTTTTTTGACCTTTACACCAAAAATCTCTTCAATCGCATGTTTTACTTGTGTTTTATTAGCCCTTATATCTACTTCGAAAGTATATTTACGATCTTCTTGTAGGTCCATAGACCGTTCAGTGATAATGGGGCGCTTGATAATATCACGTGCATCCATTATGCCAGCACCTCCTCTACTTTCTCAACGGCGTCCTTCGTTATGATTAACTTATCATAACCGACAAGGTCCAGCACGTTGATTCCGTTAGCATCGACTACTTTAACTTTTGGTAGATTGCGGGCAGATAGATAGATGTTTTCATCCAATTCTCCCGTTACTACTAAAGCTTTCGTATCCGTATCTAATGATAGATTATTTAAAAACGCAACAAAATCTTTTGTTTTTGGTTTTTCGAATGTGAGCTTTTCTAACACATAGATTTCATTATCGAGCACTTTTGCCGATAATGCTGATTTTAACGCTAAACGACGAACTTTTTTCGGTAATTTGTAAGCATAGCTCCGTGGTGTTGGCCCGAATACAACTCCACCGCCAACCCATTGAGGTGCTCTAATCGAGCCTTGACGTGCACGGCCAGTCCCTTTTTGGCGCCATGGTTTTCTTCCGCCACCACGTACTTCAGCACGGTTCTTTACTTTATGAGTTCCTTGACGCATCGATGCGCGTTGTGCTAATACCATTTCAGTCATTACGTGTTTATTCGGTTCGATTCCAAAAACAGCATCACTTAATTCTACTTCTCCGATCTGTTCGCCTGCTTGGTTATATAACGATACTTTCGGCATTTATTTATCCTCCCTTCT
The DNA here is from genome assembly GCA_937983015.1 of uncultured Bacillaceae bacterium. Classification (GTDB taxonomy): domain Bacteria; phylum Bacillota; class Bacilli; order Bacillales; family Caldibacillaceae; genus CALGAD01. The sequence continues at coordinate 12,513 of CALKAK010000134.1, forward strand.
TTTGGAATTTACTTACTTGCTTTAATCGCAGATTGAATTTTTACAAATGCCTTATTCGGTCCAGGAATATTTCCTTTAATTAATAAGAGATTGCGTTCTGGATCCACTTTAACAATCTCGAGATTTTGTATGGTAACCCGTTTACCGCCCATACGTCCCGGTAATTTTTTCGACTTGAATACCCGGGCAGGACCAACCGCACCCATTGAACCAGGTCTGCGGTGATAACCAGAACCGTGAGCCATCGGTCCACGGCTTTGCCCATGACGTTTGATGGCGCCCTGGAATCCTTTACCTTTAGAAATACCTGTAACATCCACTAAACTACCTTCTTCGAAAATATCTACCTTAACTTCTTGACCTACTTCATATTCATCGATATTCACATCGCGAATTTCACTGATGAAGCGCTTAGGCGCAGTGTTTGCTTTTTTAGCATGACCGATTTCCGGTTTTGTGGCGCGGTTTTCCGGCTTATCTTCGACACCAAGTTGTATTGCTGTATAGCCATCTGTTTCTACGGTTTTCTTTTGCAATACAACGTTGGGCTCTGCATGAACAACAGTAACCGGTACAACATCGCCATTATCAAGGAATAATTGGGTCATGCCGATCTTTCTACCTAAGATCCCTTTACGCATTTAGTCACACCTCCTGTAAAAACCTTCATTATTATAATTTGATTTCAATGTCAACGCCACTTGGCAAATCCAACCGCATAAGTGAATCGACGGTTTGCGGTGTCGGATTGATGATATCGATTAGACGTTTGTGCGTACGCATTTCAAATTGCTCACGGGAATCTTTGTACTTGTGAACCGCCCGGAGAATTGTGTAAACTGTACGTTCAGTCGGTAGTGGTACCGGTCCGCTTACTTTTGCGCCCGAACGTTTTGCCGTTTCCACAATTTTTTCAGCTGACTGATCAAGAATTCTGTGATCATAAGCTTTTAATCGAATCCTGATTTTTTGGTTTGCCATTATTTTCCCTCCTTTTCGCCTACTTTTGATAGACATACTCCGCGAAAATTTCCTGATCACCCCTGCCATGGCAAAGCGGCCGGGCGTATCAGCAACCTTTCACTTCATCGCTTTTTAACCAACATCGACTATTATACCTAAATATTATAGGTATGGCAATATAAAACGGTATATTTCACGCAATTTACACATGCTTTTTTATTATACATAGTTGTTAAAAATAATGCAATCATCATTATAAAAACCAAATTTTAGAACTAAAAAATTTGTGTAAATATAAAAAGAAAAAAGCAGATAGAGGTACCTATCTGCTTTTTTCATTTTGCTTTGTACCTTGATCGATTTACGATTATTCGAGGATTTCGGATACGGAACCTGCTCCTACGGTACGTCCACCTTCACGAATGGAGAATTTTGTACCTTCTTCAATCGCAACTGGAGCGATCAATTCTACTGTCATTTCTACGTTGTCCCCAGGCATAACCATTTCTACACCTTCTGGTAAGGTGATAATACCGGTTACGTCTGTTGTACGGAAGTAGAACTGAGGACGATAGTTAGAGAAGAATGGTGTATGACGACCACCTTCTTCTTTTGTTAATACGTAAACTTGTGCTTTAAATTTCGTATGAGGTTTAATGGATTCCGGTTGTGCGAGAACTTGACCACGTTCTACGTCCTCACGGGCAACACCACGGAGCAAAGCACCAATGTTGTCACCAGCTTCAGCATATTCCATAGCTTTGCGGAACATTTCTACACCAGTAACGGTCGTTTGTGTGGATTCATCTCTTAATCCAACGATTTCAACAACGTCACCAACTTTTACACGTCCGCGTTCTACACGACCAGTTGCAACTGTACCGCGACCGGTGATTGAGAATACGTCTTCAACAGGCATCATGAACGGTTTGTCAACTTCACGCTCAGGTGTAGGAATGTAAGTATCAACAGCTTCCATTAATTCGAGGATTGCTTTTTCATATTCCGGATCACCTTCTAAGGCTTTCAAAGCGGAACCTTTGATGACCGGTACTTCATCACCAGGGAAATCGTATTCGCTTAGTAGATCACGAACTTCCATTTCTACTAATTCAAGCAATTCTTCGTCATCAACCATGTCAACTTTGTTCAAGAAGACAACGATGTAAGGAACACCTACTTGGCGAGAAAGCAAGATGTGTTCACGGGTTTGCGGCATCGGACCGTCAGCAGCGGATACAACAAGAATCGCACCGTCCATTTGAGCTGCACCGGTGATCATGTTTTTCACGTAGTCAGCGTGTCCCGGGCAGTCAACGTGAGCATAGTGACGATTTTCTGTTTCATATTCTACGTGAGTTGTAGCGATTGTGATTCCACGTTCCTTCTCTTCTGGAGCTTTGTCGATTTGATCATATGCTTGAGCTTGAGCTTTACCTTGTTTTGCAAGAACGGTTGTTATAGCAGCTGTTAATGTTGTTTTACCATGGTCTACGTGGCCAATCGTACCGATATTTACGTGTGGCTTTGTACGTTCAAATACTTGTTTAGCCATTAGGAATGATCCTCCTTTATAATAATTATTTTAATCATTTGCTTTTATTGGATAGGTGGCTACAGAATCATAGACTTCCATAGCAACCGGTAAACCTACAATTAAGTTATACTAAAATAAGTGTTTAAAATCAATCATTCACCACTACTTTTTTTGATGATTTCTTCTGCGATCGATTTAGGAACTTCTTCATAGTGGTCGAATACCATCGTAAAGGTTCCACGTCCTTGTGTTTGTGAACGCAATGCTGTTGCGTAACCAAACATTTCTGCCAACGGAACCATCGCTGTGACTACGCGACCATTTCCGCGTGTTTCCATTCCTTCGATGCGACCGCGACGGGATGTAAGGTTCCCCATGATGTCGCCAAGATATTCTTCAGGAATGGTAACTTCGACTTTCATGATCGGCTCAAGCAATACTGGTGCACACTTCTTAGCAGCTTCACGCAAGGCAATCGAAGCTGCAATTTTAAACGCCATTTCACTAGAGTCAACTTCATGGTAAGAACCATCGAACAACTTCGCTTTTATATCAACTAACGGATATCCAGCGAGTACACCATTTTGCATGGCATCTTCAAGACCAGCTTGAACAGCAGGGATATATTCTTTCGGAACAACCCCACCGACGATCGCATTTTCAAATTCGAAACCTTTACCTTGCTCATTAGGTGAGAATTCAATCCAGACGTGACCGTATTGACCGCGACCACCTGATTGTCTGATGAATTTACCTTCAACTTGCGCAGTTTTTGTGAAGGTTTCACGATAAGCAACCTGAGGTGCACCAACATTCGCTTCAACTTTGAATTCACGTTTCATACGATCAACGATAACGTCCAGGTGAAGCTCACCCATACCCTCAATAATGGTTTGACCGGTTTCAGGATCGATATGAGCCCGGAAGGTCGGATCTTCTTCTTGAAGTTTTTGTAAAGCGGTGGAAAGTTTATCTTGATCCGCTTTTGATTTCGGCTCGATCGCAACTGAGATAACAGGTTCAGGGAATACCATGGATTCTAAGACAACTTTTGCTTTATCATCACATAAAGTATCGCCAGTACCTGTATCCTTTAAACCTACTGCTGCAGCAATATCACCGGCATAAACTTCTTGAATTTCTTCGCGGTGATTTGCGTGCATTTGCAGGATACGACCGATCCGCTCTCTTTTGTTCTTCGTTGAATTCAATACGTATGAACCGGATTGGAGTGTTCCGGAATAAACACGGAAGTATGTTAATTTACCAACATACGGATCTGTCATTACTTTAAATGCTAATGCGGCAAACGGTGCATTGTCATCAGCGGGACGTGAGACTTCTTCTTCTGTTTCTGGATCGATCCCTTTAATAGGCGGGATATCCAGAGGAGAAGGTAAGTAGTCAACAACTCCGTCTAGCAATAATTGAATACCTTTGTTTTTGAAAGCAGAACCGCAAAATACAGGATAAAACTCACCGGTAACGGTTGCTTTGCGGATCGCTCTTTTCAATTCTTCAACGGTTATTTCTTCACCTTCAAGATATTTGAGCATGATTTCTTCATCGAAATCAGCGATCGCTTCAATCAATTTGCTGCGATACTCTTCCGCTTGTTCCTTATATTCGTCAGGAACCGGTCGAGCTTCTTCTTTTGTGCCCAAGTCATCCAGATAATAATGGGCTTCCATCCTAATCAAATCAATGCAGCCCTGGAATTCATCTTCCGAACCAATCGGAAGCTGAACAGGTTGAGCATTAGCACCAAGGCGATCATGTAATGTGCTAACCGCATAAAGGAAATCCGCACCGATTTTGTCCATTTTGTTGACAAACACGATACGTGGAACACCGTATGTGTCTGCCTGACGCCATACCGTTTCGGTTTGTGGTTCAACACCTGACTGAGCATCCAACACGGTAATCGCACCGTCTAACACGCGTAATGAACGCTCTACTTCAACGGTAAAGTCTACGTGCCCAGGGGTGTCGATGATGTTGATTCGATGACCCTTCCATTGTGCGGTTGTCGCTGCAGAAGTGATCGTGATGCCGCGTTCTTGTTCTTGCTCCATCCAGTCCATCTGGGAAGACCCTTCGTGGGTTTCGCCAATCTTATAAATTTTACCAGTGTAAAACAAGATTCGTTCCGTAGTCGTTGTTTTACCGGCATCAATGTGGGCCATAATCCCAATATTTCTCGTCTTTTCTAAGGAGAATTCCCTCGGCATTCCACCTTCTCCTTCCTGTATATTAATAAGATTGTTACATGATAGCCGATGGTTTACCAGCGATAGTGAGCAAAGGCCTTGTTAGCTTCAGCCATCTTATGAGTATCTTCGCGTTTTTTCACAGCTGCACCTGTGTTATTCGCAGCATCGATGATTTCATTAGCGAGGCGTTCTTGCATCGTTTTTTCACCGCGAAGACGTGCATAATTGACGATCCAGCGTAATCCTAAAGATACGCGACGTTCCGGACGGACTTCCATCGGTACCTGGTAGTTAGCACCACCTACTCGACGGGCACGAACTTCTAATAAAGGCATGACGTTCTTTAAGGCTTGCTCAAACACTTCCATCGGATCTTTACCTGTACGTTCACGAATGATGTCAAAAGCTTCATATAAGATACGCTCAGCTTTTGCTTTTTTTCCATCGATCATCAATTTATTGATTAACTTCGTAACCAATTTTGAATTGTAAATCGGATCAGGTAAAACCTCTCTTTTCGGTACTGGACCTTTACGAGGCATGATTATTCCTCCTTTCTCGCAAACAATAATACTGTTTTAAGTCATTATTTCTTTTCTTTTGGTTTCTTCGTTCCATACTTAGAACGTCCTTGTTTACGCCCCTCAACACCAGCGGTATCGAGCGCACCACGCACAACGTGATAGCGAACCCCCGGCAAGTCCTTAACACGTCCGCCGCGGATTAAAACAACACTGTGTTCTTGCAAGTTGTGACCAATACCAGGAATATAAGCGGTCACTTCAATGCCGTTTGACAAGCGCACACGTGCATATTTCCGCAACGCGGAGTTCGGTTTTTTCGGTGTCATCGTACCAACACGGGTACACACACCTCGTTTTTGCGGAGATGGAACGATGGTTTGAACCTTCTTAAAGCTATTGTAACCGTAGTTTAAAGCCGGTGATTTCGACTTATAAACGACTTTTTTACGTGGTTTACGAACGAGTTGGTTAATTGTCGGCATTTTCCGTCCTCCTTCCTTCTTAAGTAAGCCCACACATCCAGGTGGCTCATTTTTTTGCAAAAATTAAACTTGTAGTTAAACTACATGATCACTCAATGATGGCAACAACAGCAGCACCAACCTGTATCCGGGCTACCTGACCTAACTTCTTCATTGAGTCCACATAATAAATCGGGATGTTCTTTTCTTTGGCCAGCATCTCCAGTTCCGCGACGATTCTTTCATCAGCATCCCGGGCGATAACGACTTCTTTACAGGTTCCGGACTTTAATGCTTTCATCGTCTGCTTTGTGCCGATCTTGATTTTTTTCGCCTGTTTTACTTTTTCATAAGACATGTTTCCATATCCTCCAAAGTAACAGGTTTCACACCTAAGTAATATTAGCATCTAGAAATTCCAATGTCAACAAATTTTGGTATGAAAAATATAAGGAACCGCCGCCTGAAGGAATCATCGTTCTGTTCAGGCGGCAGTTTTCACTTTCAGGAAAACAGTTATTCTGTTGTAACAGCTTCCTCGGTTTTCGTAACTTTTTCCGGTTTTGCTTTGCGATATCTTAACATTCCCGTTCCAGCAGGAATCAGTTTACCGATAATCACATTTTCTTTCAGACCGATGAGGGGATCTTCTTTGCCCTTGATAGCAGCATCTGTAAGGACTCGTGTTGTTTCCTGGAAGGACGCTGCTGATAAGAACGATTCGGTCTCAAGCGATGCTTTGGTAATTCCTAGCAATACCGGTCTGCCAGTTGCAGGAGTTTTCCCTTCCAATAAATATTTTTCATTCGTATCCGTGAAATGGTGAATATCGAGCAATGTACCGGGCAATAGGTCGGTATCTCCGGAATCGATAATTCTTACCTTACGAAGCATCTGCCGGACCATTACTTCGATATGTTTATCACCGATTTCTACCCCCTGCATACGGTACACTTTCTGTACTTCATTCAGGAGATATTCTTGTGCGGAAGTCACATCTCTTGCTTGGAGTAATTCTTTCGGGTCGATTGAACCTTCAATCAAAGCATCCCCTCTCGTGACGCGATCGCCAACTTCGACTTTTAGACGTGATGAATAAGGAACGAGGTACGAACGGGTTTCGACATCTCCCGTGATCGTGATTTCGATCTGACGGTCTTTACCTTCGCTGATGGCAGTGACTTCACCGTCAATTTCCGCGATTGGTGCATACCCTTTTGGATTCCTCGCTTCAAATAATTCCTGAACCCGCGGGAGACCCTGAGTGATATCGTCACCAGCAACACCACCGGTGTGGAATGTACGCATCGTTAACTGCGTACCCGGCTCACCGATGGATTGTGCCGCGATGATACCAACCGCTTCACCGACTTCGACTTCTTCACCAGTTGCCAGGTTAATACCGTAACATTTCTTACATACTCCGTGACGGGTATTGCAGGTGAATGCGGATCGGATCCAGACTTTTTCGATACCCGCTTTGGAAATCGCCCTTGCCTTATCTTCCGTGATCAATTCGTTTGCCCGGACGATGACTTCTCCCGTTTCAGGGTGACGAACGGTCTTGCGAGCATAACGACCTACAAGGCGTTCTTCAAGCGTTTCAATGACTTCTGGACCATCCATGATTGGACCGATTTCAATGCCACGATCGGTACCACAATCTTCTTCCCGGACGATAACATCTTGCGCTACGTCAACCAGTCGGCGTGTCAAGTAACCGGAGTCCGCGGTCTTTAGCGCAGTATCGGCAAGTCCTTTCCGGGCACCGTGAGTGGAGATAAAGTACTCCTGAACGGTCAACCCTTCACGGAAGCTGGATTTAATCGGCAGTTCGATGATTCTACCTGCCGGGTTAGCCATGAGACCGCGCATACCTGCCAATTGGGTGAAGTTTGAAGGGTTACCACGAGCACCGGAATCACTCATCATGTAAATCGGGTTCATTCGGTCCAGGGATTGCATGAGTTCTTCTTGAATTCGATCCTTGGCCGCACTCCAAATGGATATGACCCGATCGTAGCGTTCGTCTTCGGTAATTAACCCTCTTCTAAACTGCTTTTGAACATTGTCTACTTTCTTTTGGGCTTCCTCTAAAATTTCACCTTTTTGCGGCAAGACGATGATATCGGACATACCAATCGTAATTCCAGCCTTGGTGGAGATATGGAAGCCTAGATCTTTCAATTTATCAAGCATTTTCGATGTTTCGGTAATCTTATATCGCTTAAATACCTGGGCGATGATATCACCGAGGAATCCCTTTTTGAACGGAGGTACCAACTCTTGTTTTTCCAGAAACTCTTTCACATTTACTGATGTTGAAATGAAGTACCGATCCGGTGTCCGATTTTCCAGATTCTCCCTTGTTGGCTCATTCAAATAAGGGAAAGATTCAGGAAGTATTGAGTTAAAGATCAATTTACCGACCGTTGTTATTAATAACTTATTGTTTTGTTCCTCTGTAAACGTAGGATTATTCAAGGAACGCGCATGCACAGCCACTCTCGTATGCAGATGGACATAACCATTTTGATAGGCGATTAACGCCTCGTTGGGATCTTTAAAGATCATCCCTTCGCCAATGGCACCTTTTCGTTCCATCGTTAAATAATAGTTACCTAAAACCATGTCTTGTGAAGGGGTGACGACCGGTTTACCATCTTTAGGGTTCAAAATATTTTGCGCTGCAAGCATTAATATCCGGGCCTCTGCTTGCGCTTCAGCGGAAAGCGGCACGTGTACCGCCATCTGGTCACCATCGAAGTCCGCGTTATAAGCCGTACATACGAGCGGGTGCAAGCGTATAGCCTTTCCTTCAACAAGAACCGGTTCGAAAGCTTGAATACCGAGTCTATGCAAAGTTGGCGCCCTGTTCAGCAGAACAGGATGCTCTTTAATTACATCCTCTAATACGTCCCAAATTTCCGGGTGCAAACGTTCGATCATCCGTTTTGCAGATTTAATATTATGGGCCAGACCACGTTCTACTAATTCATTCATAACAAATGGTTTAAATAGTTCTACTGCCATTTCCTTAGGCAGTCCGCATTGATACATCTTCAAGTTCGGGCCAACAACGATGACAGAACGCCCAGAATAGTCAACCCGTTTTCCGAGCAGGTTTTGCCGGAAACGGCCTTGTTTCCCTTTTAACATATGGGATAAAGATTTGAGTGGTCTGTTACCGGGACCGGTTACCGGACGACCTCTTCTGCCGTTATCGATCAAAGCATCGACCGCTTCCTGTAACATCCTTTTTTCGTTTTGAACGATAATGCTTGGCGCACCAAGGTCAAGAAGTCGTTTTAAACGGTTATTCCGGTTGATAACCCGGCGATATAAATCGTTCAAATCCGAGGTTGCAAAACGGCCACCATCTAACTGGACCATCGGACGCAACTCGGGTGGGATAACCGGGAGTACATCCAGGATCATCCATTCCGGCTTATTCCCTGAATTGCGGAAAGCCTCGATGACTTCCAGTCTTTTGATGGCCCGGGAACGACGTTGTCCGGAAGAGGTTTTTAATTCTTCACGTAACATTTCACTTTCTTTATCTAAATCGATATCCTGTAAAAGTTTCTTGATCGCTTCTGCTCCCATTCCCGCCTGGAATTTATTTCCGTACTTTTCACGATAATGACGGTATTCTTTTTCCGATAGCAATTGCTTCTTCTCTAAAGGGGTGTTCCCGGGCTCGGTTACAACATATGATGCAAAATAGATGACTTCTTCCAGAGCCCGGGGAGACATATCTAAAATCAAGCCCATCCGGCTAGGAATTCCTTTTAAGTACCAGATGTGGGAAACAGGTGTTGCGAGTTCAATATGTCCCATTCGCTCACGGCGAACTTTTGAACGGGTTACTTCAACCCCGCAACGATCACAGACGACCCCTTTGTACCGGATTCGTTTGTATTTACCGCAATGGCATTCCCAGTCTTTGGTCGGGCCGAAAATCCGTTCACAAAATAGACCATCTTTTTCCGGTTTCAATGTGCGGTAGTTGATCGTTTCCGGCTTTTTCACTTCACCGTAGGACCATGAACGTATTTTATCCGGTGAAGCAAGCCCTATTTTCATATATTCGAAATTATTGACATCCAGCAAGGGTCAAGACCTCCTATACCCGTTTTACCTGTTCAAGGTGAAAAGAGATAGCCCGTAATATTTAGTATTACGACTCGGTTGCGCCAACCTTTTCAGATACTTTTGTTTCACTTTCAGGTTGTTTCGGCCCACTTTGGACAAAATCATCATCTTCCAATTCCCGCATCTCGATTTCTTCGTGGTTTGCATCAAGGATTTTGACATCAAGGCCCAAGCTTTGCAGTTCTTTCATCAAAACCTTGAATGATTCAGGAACACCCGGCTCGGGCACATTTTCACCTTTCACGATGGCCTCATACGTTTTGACCCGGCCGACCACATCGTCAGATTTTACCGTTAAGAGCTCTTGCAAGGTGTAGGCCGCACCGTAAGCTTCAAGGGCCCAAACTTCCATTTCACCGAATCTTTGTCCGCCGAATTGCGCTTTACCGCCAAGAGGCTGTTGGGTGACGAGAGAGTATGGACCGGTTGAACGGGCATGTAATTTATCATCAACCATGTGAACAAGTTTGAGCATATATATGATACCCACAGAAACACGGTTGTCGAACGGTTCACCCGTTCTACCATCGTAGAGCACCACTTTCCCATCTTCAGGCAAACCGGCTTCACGCAATGTCTCCCAGATATCCTCATCCGTCGCACCATCGAATACCGGTGACTCTACGTAGATGCCCAGTTTTTTCGCGGCGATTCCTAAATGAAGCTCTAGAACCTGACCGATATTCATCCGCGAAGGAACACCGAGTGGGTTTAACATGATATCAACCGGCGTCCCGTCG
>CALKAK010000135.1 GCA_937983015.1 uncultured Bacillaceae bacterium
GGCCCATTTCTCGCAAAACAGCCGCTCTCGTTTTCATCCCGAACCCTCCATTCGTTTAATTTTGCAAGCGAATGCCGATAAACTTTATATCCGTCATTTGTTCAATGGCGTATCGAATTCCTTCTTTGCCGATCCCGCTTTCTTTGACACCCCCATAAGGCATATGATCGTAGCGACGCACGGAAACATCATTGATCCAGACACCGCCCATCTCGAGGGCATCGGCCACCCGAAAGGCCCGGTTTAGATCATTCGTATAGATCCCTGCCTGTAAACCGAATTCGGAGTCATTCGCCCGTTGAATAACTTCTTCTTCCGACCTGAACTTTATAACTGAAACAACTGGTGCAAATACTTCTGCACAAACGACTTTCATCTCATTCTTCACATCGACTAAAACCGTCGGTTCCAGGAAAGTCCCCTCTCTTTTTCCACCGGTGACAAGTGTTGCGCCAAGTTCAAGGGCTTCTTTGATCCAGTTTTCTGCTCGGATGGCGGCTTCTTCTGTAATCATCGGACCGAGTTCAGTTTTTTCATCCAGAGGATCCCCTATTTTCAAACCTTTTACTTTCGCAACGAGTTTTTCTAAAAAAGCATCATAAACATTCTCTTCCACATAGATTCGCTGGGCTGAAACACATGTTTGACCGGCATACACATAACCGCCCATTACGATTAGATTAACCGCAAGGTCCAGATTTCCATCATTAAATACAAGATTCGGCGCATTCGAGCCGAGTTCAAGGGTCACCTTTTTTCTCGGGACAAGCTCTTTGATCATCCAGCCGACTCTACTGCTTCCGGTAAACGAAACTTTCTTTACTTTCGGATGCTGTACGAGTGGTGGGACGACATCCTCGCCCGGACCCATCAAAATGTTCAAAGCACCGGTAGGCAATCCAGCTTCCTGTAACAAATAATAAAGCTTGACTGCTGTTAACGGAGTTTTCTCCGCCGGTTTTAAAACGACACTGTTCCCCGCCGCAATTGCCGGTGCCACCTTGTGCAGGACGAGATTGAGCGGAAAATTGAAAGGAGTGATTGCGGCAACGACACCAAGAGGAATCCGTTTAGCAAATCCGAGCTGATTTTCTCCACCAATGGCGCTATCAATCGGGATATATTCTCCGTATAACGATCTTGCCCCATCTGCCGCAAAGCGCAAAACCTGGACCGCCCGCATCACTTCAATGCGGCTGTCTTTAATCGGTTTTCCCGCTTCCAACGTGATACTCCGCGCGAATTCTTCCACTTTTTCTTCGAGTAAATCTGCACTTTTTCTTAAAATATCTGCCCGGGCATGCGCGGGCATTTTTTTCATCTCGTTCTCAAACACTTGATTGGCATTTTCCACCGCATCCTGGACATCTCTTTCAGTACTGCAAGAAATTCTCCCGATTATTTCCTGGTTATAAGGGTTGTGTACATCAAGAATCGTCCGTCCTTCGTCCTTTCGTTCTTTTCCTCCAATGAACGAACCGTAATACTCGACCACCGTATCTGGCACTTCCTTCACCCCTTTACTGACAAAGAGCCCAGTTTACGGAAATATTAAACTGGGGCTGTCCTTTTTTACTCGTAATAACCCTCGGTAGATTTAATCAAAGTTTTAAATTGCTCGGCATCATGCCCGTACCAAATTTTGGAATTGGTCCGCTCCGCATATTTCCTGATTTTCTCCACCGTTTTCATATAACCGATGGAATCGTAAATGATTCCCGGTAGTTTCACCGGTGGTCCGAAGTTTTCTGCCGAATAAATGGCATCCGATGCCAGAATGATACCGCCTTCTCCCGGCAAATTTACGTGCAATCCCAGCATACCGTATGCATGTCCCGGTCCGAAGTTCAAGATTTTTATACCGGAAACTAGTTCAATTTCGTCCTCATCATCTTTGATGGTTCTCCATTTTAGATCGTTCTTGATCCAGGCATTGATATCTGCCCAGATATAAGCCCCAAGCTCTTTTGACATGGCGAATTGTTTCATGACATTCGAAAGTTCGAAATCATGGACGATAATTGTCGCATTTGTAAAATACTCGAGACATCCAGCATGGTCCAGATGGAGATGGGATGCAACGACATACTTGATATCTTCCGGTCGAACTTTCAATTGCTCGAGGCGATTGATCAGATAGCACGATTCATCCATGAAACTCGGGAATAGTTTTTGAGTTTCCTTGGGCCAGCGCCCGTTTTCACCCATTCCTTCCGGATTACATCCTGTGTCAAATAAGATTTTCCCGTCCGGATGATCAATCAAGACTGCATAAACTGGAAACTCGATAAACTCTGCCGGTGGATTCGGGTTATCGATACTTGCAGGGTTGTGCATAGCGACCATATAGTTTTTATCCATTTTCATAGTTCCCGTATCCAGAACATACAGTTTTGGTTTACTCATCCTTCTCCCTCCACTCATAATCGTTATTGGAATCCTGCCAATTACGGCAAGATTATTCCCGAAAGGCAATCTCTTTAGAAACCGCTTCCATTTTATAAAAAGCCTTCCACATCATCTATGAAACTGGTCATGGATATTGGATACACATTTTTATCTTATTTAATATTATGAAGGATATTCATTAAATTTTCAATATATACTAATATTTTTAATTTTTATTATTATTTATAATATAATGATATAAGAAATCCCTTTCAAACTATTTTTCTATTCTTTAAATCTATTAGCCGCGAAAAACCTATTGAGGAGGGAATCGATTTTGGAAGGAAAAGTAGCGTTCATGAAAGCACCGGGACAGCTCGAGTTTAAAAGCTATCCTCTACCCGAACCGGAACCGGGGGCTGTCCTAGTCAAAGTCAGGAGGACAAATGTTTGCGGTTCGGAACTTCACATCTGGATGGGACACCATCCCGCAATCCGCAGGGGTGTTTTGGGGCATGAAATGATCGGTGAAATCTATGCTTTAGGTGAAGGGGTAAAAACGGATTATGCAGGAAATCATGTAAAGGTCGGTGATCGGGTTGTTGCTCCTTACTATTTAACTTGTAAAAAATGCAAGTACTGCCAGGAAGGTCAGTTCCATTTGTGTGAAAATGCGTACAAATTCTGGACGAAACATCCCGATGAAGCTCCCCACTTTCATGGTACTTTCACCACACATTATTACATTCACCCGGATCAATATTTTTATAAAGTGCCGGATAATGTACCCGATGTCGCCGCAGCCAGTGCCAACTGTGCCCTTTCTCAAGTTTACTTCGGTATTGACCAAGCGGGATTAACGTATGGGCAAACGATCGTGATTCAGGGAGCAGGCGGTCTCGGTTTGAACGCTTCTGCAATTGCAAAGGAAAAAGGCGCCACGGTCATAATCATCGACTCCGTAACATCCCGTCTCGAACAGGCAAAAAAATTCGGCGCGGATTTCACAATTGACATGAATGAATATCCGTCAGTGGAAGAAAGAAAAAAACGCGTTATGCAGCCGTGTTTGGAGATGAATTTTTACATTTCATTGGCGGGACCGGTGAC
>CALKAK010000136.1 GCA_937983015.1 uncultured Bacillaceae bacterium
CTGGCATATCGTTTTCTAACTGAAAAGCGGGCAAGAACATGGTATAGTAAAAACAGAATTATAACCAATTCGCTAAAAAGGGAACGATTTCCCGTAGGCGACAAAGGGGGACGGGAAATGACACGGGAAGAGATTGAAAAGAAGATCGCCGAATTAAAAAGCGATTACGTACGAATCCAGGCCGATCTGGAAAAAGCGACCTATGTGGGCAGCAATACTAGTCGCGGCGAAGAAGTCTTAACGGCGATAGAGACGGAATTACGTCAATTGCGCCAGCTCTTAAGAACGATGGAGAGTTCAGCCGATTCTATAGGAAAGAGGAAGTTTTAGTTTTTTTACCGTATTATTTACCTTCGTATTATTTACCTTCGTTCATCCATCGATGAAAAAGGCCACCAGAAAGCATAGTGCTTTCTGGTGGCCTTTGTTTATTCCTCCATTATCTCTTCGTTTTCTTCATCACCGACGTAATGGATCATGACTTTATCCACCCGGACGTGATCCATGTCGATCACTTCCAGGATATAGTCTTCCACGCGTACGGTATCTTTGATCCGTGGGATGTCCCCGAGATAATTCGTGATGAAACCGCCAAGGGTATGAAAGCGGTTTCCGCCCCGTAAAATTTCCACATCCTCTAAATCGAACTGCCGGATAAAATCATCGATGGGAACGAGACCGTCGGCCAACCACGTCCGTTCATCCCGCTGGATGATCTGTGGTTCATCGCCCAATTCGTCCTTTTCCGGCATGTCACCGACAATATTTTCTATGAAGTCATGTAAAGTAACAAATCCTTCGATACCGCCGTATTCATCAATCACGATCGCCTCGTGATTCCCGGAGGTTTTCAAAGCCTCCAAGGCCTGAAAAACCTTCATCGATTCCGGCAATACAAGCGTATCGCGGATACAATCTTTCAGGTCGAATTCTTCTTTGTTCACCAATTTGCGAAACACGTCTTTCGTATCGATAATTCCTAAAAATTCGTCAAGACTTCCTCTCCCAACCGGGAATTTGGAATGGAGACTTTCATTCATTTTCGTCAAATTTTCATGAAACGGTTTTTCAATATCAAGCCAGACCACTTGCGTACGCGGTGTTAAAATATCACCGAGACGCTGGTCGCCCATCCAGAAAATTTGTTCCACCATTTCGTGTTCAATTTCCTCGAATACCCCACTATAAACCCCCCGTTCGATCATCTGGGTGATTTCCTCTTCGGTCACTTCCGGTTCATTACTCGGTTTGACCCGTAAAATTTTCAGGACAAAATCCGTCGATTTGCCGAGGATCCAGATGAGGGGTTTACCGAGTTGCGAAAATAAAGCCATGGGTTTGGCAACGGCCTTGGAAATCTTCTCCGCATTCGCCATCGCCAACCGTTTCGGAACCAATTCACCGATGACCAACGATAGGTAAGTGGTCAGTAAGGTTACAATGACCATGCTAAGTTGCAAGGCAAAGGGTTGGAGAAATTCTACCCTGGCCACATAAACGGACAATTGTTCGGCGATCGTCGCACCGCCAATAGCCCCTGTGACAACTCCGATAAGGGTGATACCGATCTGAATCGTCGACAATAGTTGATTCGGGTTGTTCGCCAGTTGTAATGCGTACTTGGCACGTGAGTCGCCGTCTTCAGCCATTTTTTCCAACCGGGATTTTTTCGCCGTAACGAGTGCCAGCTCCGTCATGGCAAAAATCCCGTTTAAAATGATCAAAATTAAGACGACTAGTATTGACATCAGAAAACTGTCCAAAAGAACGATCACCATTCCTTTTCAAAAAATATAATTTCAATATTCGCGAATTATTACTAATCATTATAACATAACCGCTACCCGTCACCATTACACTTCACCTGCGATATTTAGCGGAATAAAAGGATATCACGTCCTTTTCCTGGATTTTCACAATAAAAAACGTTATTCTTGGCAATTTCCTATTTTTTTCGTTAAATTCATCACTTTTTCTCATGTTTCTCTCCGAAAAAAGGGCCTGTCCTCTTTATAGATAGTTTTAGCGTATGGACCATTTTTATGAGCCGGCGATTGAGGCCTGAAAAACCATGCATATCTTTATCCAAAATGTGGAAAAGTATGTTTCAGAGGATACCGGTTTTTCGTTTTTCTTTTCTGGGAGCGGATGTCATGCTAATGGGTTTACAAAAAAGTGAAAAAGCCACCGTATTTTTATGTTTACTCGTTATCCTCCTTTTCGTTGCACCGTTATTCGTTCTCGGCGAAGATGCCCATATTCGTGTCCATGATAATCTCGATTCCAATCTCGCCTGGTACAAGGTGCTTACGAGTTCCGGGGGACCCTCCATCGCGATTCGCCCCGAGATCGGAAGAGCGTCGTGTAGGGAAAGAGTGTAGATCTCGGTGGTCGCC
>CALKAK010000137.1 GCA_937983015.1 uncultured Bacillaceae bacterium
GCCCGGCCTACGTCATAAAGACAGGTTGTTTCTTCCCTCCGGAAGGTCGTCGCCGGAGTAAATCCTTTTTCCAGGGCGGCATAATAAAGGAGCGGTTTCACCGTCGATCCCGGTTGCCGCACCGCTTGCGTCGCCCGGTTGAAATAGCTCATATTGTAATCCCTACCGCCGACCAATGCTTTGATAAAACCAGTTTCCGGATCCATGGCGATGAAAGCGACCTGAATCGTGGAATGGGGATCGATCGTCTTTTTGATCGTCTCCTCTGCCAAAGTTTGCATGGCGGTATCCAGAGTCGTATAGACCTTTAAGCCACCGAGGGAGATCGCTCGTTCGTCCAGGCCGATTTTTTTCAACTCCACACGGACTGTATCGAGAAAATAAGGCGCGAAGGTCTCCTCGAGGGTCGCCCCGCCGACGAATTCCAGGGGGCTTTGTTTCGCGCGCTCTGCTTCCTTTTCGGAAATCACCCCTTCTTTCGCCATGACCGAAAGAATCAATTCCTGCCGTTTTTTCGCGTTGTCAAAATTATGAAAGGGTGAAAAATAACGCGGTCCTTTGGGGATGCCGGCCAGCATCGCCGCCTCTTCGAGGGATAGTTCCGCGGCGCTTTTGTGAAAATAATAGCGGCTCGCCGCCTCGATGCCGTAAACCCCATGGCCGTAATAAATCGTATTCAAATATCCCTCCAAAATCTCCTCTTTCGGTAAATTGGCTTCCAGGCGGATCGTGTAATAAGCTTCTTTTAACTTCCGCAACCATGTTTTTTCATGGGTTAAGAATAAATTCCGCGCGTATTGTTGGGAGATCGTACTCGCTCCCTGTACCTTATCCAACGCCTTAAGATCGGCGAGAATCGCACCGGCAATACGAATCCAATCAAAGCCGTGATGTTCGTAAAAACGCCGGTCCTCAATGGCGATCGTCGCATCGATCAAATAACGGGAAATTTCGTCAAGCTCTACCCAGTAACGTTGCCCCACCGTACTGGATTCACCGATCACGGTTCCATCGCTAGCGTAATAAACCGTCGTTTGCGGCACCTCAATTTCCGGGGGACCCGCCAATTTGCTTCCCATATAAAGGAGGACAATAAATATAAAAAAGATTAAGAAACTTGCCGCACTGAAAAAGGTGAACCATTTCAAGATCACACCGATCTTCTTCAGGGAATGCTGATTCATCCGTTCTTCCCCTCTTCCATCATTAGCAAAACTACTATTCCCAGTATGGGATAAAAACCAAAAGTTTAAACTCGGCAAACGGGCAAGATTCCCTGCGGGAGCCTGTCCAGTTTGATACTTGCTGGACGCCAATCGGTGCGGTTTTTTCCACTGGCAAGAGGATTTAGAGGTGAAAAGTATAACAAATCTATGACAATTTCAGAGCCGAAAATTTTGCTGTCTCACACAAATCTCCCCGCTAGGGCGCTAGGGTGAAAAAGGGTATAATGATTAACAGGGAATCATTACGCAAGATCGGGGAGTGTTACTGTGGAAAAAATTGGCATCCCGGTAAAGATCACGTTAAAAACCGCGATCGAACGGGACTTGTCCGATAAAGAAGAATTCGAGTTAACGGTTTTCGGTAGTTACGTGCATAAAGATGATACGGTTTACTTGATCTATGAAGAATTTCTGGAAAAAGGGCAGGTCCGTACCGTGGTGAAATATAGAGAAAATGAGGGAGTGACCATTTCTCGCAAGGGCACGGTTAATATGCATTTGGACTTCGCCAAAGATGAACAGAAAAGCGGTCAGTACCGGACCGATGTGGGGACATTTCTTTTGCATACGAATACGGATGAGCTCGACTTTAACTGGAGCTCAAAGCAAAATCAAGGACACCTCCGTCTCGCCTATCATTTTTTTATGGAAAAAGAACATGTCGGCTTTTACCGGATGGATTTTCAGTTTGCAAAAGTCGAAGATAAAAATTGACGCTCGTAAGCTCTGAATCTTCGTAAACAGGCTGAGATCATACCCTGACCGGCCCGTTTTTTTTTTATTAATTCGTAAAGAAACAATTTAGATATAAATCTGACAAATTGGTTGACTGAATGTTCATTCATTATTGTATAATAGAAGCAACCAAA
>CALKAK010000138.1 GCA_937983015.1 uncultured Bacillaceae bacterium
TTCATTAAACCAGTTTATACCCGCAATTCGGGCAAAAGTTCGTACCTTCATTTTTCCGTCCACAGTTCGGGCAGAAATTCGGCCCTTGTTTTTTCTCGTCTGCCGGAGCTGCTTTGTGTGCGGACTGAGTCTCCTTCTTTTCACTTTCTTCCATAGTCTTGAACATTTCTTTGGCGATCTTCATTCCCATCATCATCCCGGCCATATCACTAGCCGCTCCCCCTCCTTGCATTTTCCCTGAGGCCATGCCTTCAGTTAGGGATATTTGTTGGAAACGACCGAGATCACCAACCATGCTATGTGATGCGGTTTTATTGATCATCTCTTGCACTTCTTTAGGATAGTTAAAACTGCGAATATTAAAATCGGTAATCGTTAAACCGATATCGAGAATCTCCATATCCAAATCTTCCTGAATGCCACGGGCAATATCGGCAGCATTCGCTTGCAGATTGAACATATCTTTCCCTTTTAACGGGATCCATTTCATCAATAACTGATCCAGTTCGGAAGTAATTCTGATTTTCACATCCTCTACAAAATACTTATCCCGCACCCCGGCAATTTTATCGATTAACGTCACGTAATCATGGACTTTAAAAGAAAAAGTACCGTTCGCCCGAATCGGGAGGCCCCCCGGAAGACCCTGGGCCGGAATAAGAATCGCATTTTTTGTACCCCATTTAACGACAAATTCTTTCGTGTTTACGAATAATACTTCACAACGCAATCCTGAATTGAAACCAAATTTAAACCCTTTTAGCGTTGATAGGAAAGGGATAATTTCCGACTCGATATGATAATTACCCTCGTCAGTAAAAATCCCTTCGATTTTCCCGTTAT
Source organism: uncultured Bacillaceae bacterium (assembly GCA_937983015.1). Classification (GTDB taxonomy): domain Bacteria; phylum Bacillota; class Bacilli; order Bacillales; family Caldibacillaceae; genus CALGAD01. Next base: position 844 of record CALKAK010000138.1, read on the forward strand.
ACAAGAAAATCGCATCCTGACCGGGCCGGATGATTAAACGACTTCCTTTTTTGATTTCTTTATTTTTCCATTTCCAGAAAATCATATCATCGCGGAATTCTTCCCATTCGACGACATTGGCAAATTGATTGCGAAAAAACGACATGACCCTCAATCCTTTCTTTTTAGAATCAACGAAACATCATAAATGTCGGAAATTCCATGAATAATATCAAGTTTTACAGGTGGCAAATGCTCTTCATGCATTAATGGACGAAACTATCCACAACATTTATTTTAAAAACTTCCGCGCCGGCTGCTCGATGAGCCGCCACTGAAGCCACCAAATCCCCCACCGCTATGATTATTCGACTTCGTTCGTTTGGTTTTCGTGACGACAGTCCGCAAATAAATATCGCGACGGGAGCGAATTTTTGACGTTGCATGATCGAGATAGGTTCCTTGTGTTACCGTGACCTTCCCGCCTGCCATATATGCCATGTACCCGACAATCCCGGCGGCGATGAGGCCAGCTATGATTAATTGCACCCACCATAGATAGAAAATATTGTCTTCTCTCGTTCCGTCACTTGTAGTAATGGGATCCGCTGAATACCCATCACCAGTCCGGGGTTCATCCATATCTGGGGCGAGCATATAATCATGGGCATCCCTTATAAACGCATGAAAGGCTGTAAAAAAATCTTCGGCGGAAAGATAAGATCCTAATGTATCATATAATTCATCGAGTTCATCATCATAGAGAAGTTCATCGGCCCGATTATGGGCAACAAAATGAAATTCCCGTGCTTCCATATCAACAGTTAAAATTAACGTATCAGTAATACCATTTGCGGCAATTCGCTGATAAAATTCAGCGGCGTAATCAGCCACATCGGTACCGTCTTCCTTCGTTATAATCGCGATAAAAACATGCAATTGAGAACGGATCTTCCGAGCGAGATTTTCCAGTTCCATTTCTTCTTCATCGGTTAGCAAATTGGCCTCATCGTAAATATGGCGCTCACCCGTCACCCCAAAAACCGAAAATGCGGTTAACATGAATAGTGCTGTAACGAAAACGATAAGTGCTCCTCTTTTATAAATTCGTTTCACGAGAACCACCCACCCGCAATCGCCAACGTAATCAGGCGGAATAAGAGGAACACCCCCGCCGTGATTCCTGAATACCAGGCAGCTACTTTCCCTAAACTAATAGGCGGTTTTCCAACAATTTTTCCGGTTTGCCCATTCATGACAAAAAGATATTCCTCACGGTTGTGATCATAAGTGAACACCCAGACAGGTAATAAAGCATAATAAGCGTTCAACTTTTTCGTATGAATCATTTTATCCTGAATCTGTACATTCGTATAACCTGTCATCGTTGAATAAATAAAAGAGTCAATAAACTTGCGCACTTTACTTTTGGCCCTGGGGAATAATTCATCATCATCATACTGGTATTTTTCAGCGTAATAACCGGCTAAATAGGGGAATTGAAAATCTTTCAACTGATTGTAAGGAAATGGCTCCAGTTTATCCATCAGCTCGTCATCCATTTTCACCGAGGCATCGATAGGAACCTTGTTGTACTTCAAATAAATATCACGGTACAGTTGATAATATTTCGTCTCCGTATAAATATAATCACCTTTCACATATGTCCTTACCCGTGTCCCAATCGCATGAACTTCCACATCACTGTCGAGATCATACAACCAGAAGGGAACATAGACACCTGTTATGTCTTTAATCCGGTCAGCGTTCATAAATCCCGCTGGTGCCAACAACCGTTTACGAGCCCATTTCTTAAAACCGGCAATCGCTTCCTCTTTGCTGATCGCAAAAGGTATCACGAGTTGCGGGGCGATCGCTCCCGTGAGTCGATCCGCTAATACTACACCAGCACCACAATAACTACATTTTGTGGCCGCCGTATTTTTATCGGTAAGCAAGACCGCTCCACAGTTTTCACAATGGTACTCATTCACTTCCTCATCAGTAAACATTTCTTGAATATGATCTTGCGGGAAGTCATCGATATGATCCTCTCGACCACAGGCAGGACAGGTCAGGGCCCCGGTTTTTGCATCAAAATGCATATCATCGCCACAGTTTGGACATTTGTAATGGATAACCATCGTTTCCCCACCTCGTTTCATCTAATCCGCCATATCCTGGACGCCCAAATCATTCAATAGCAATTGTTATTTTACAATAGTGTTTTCCTTATCGTCAGCGATCCAAACCAAAATGCACCAGCTCCCTGCTTTTTACCAGCCATCCTCGCGTCGCATCGCATCAATTTCCTGCAGATCTTTAGCCAGCTTCTCATGGGTTTCCCGCATTTTTTCAGCTTGTGTGGCCACATGTTGATACTCTTTTTCTAATCGTTCTCGTTTGACTTGCTGCTCCGCAATCTCTTTTTGAAATTTTTCTGCTTCCTCTAGACGACCGGCTTCCTCCATTTTTTTCGCATACCGTTCCATTTTTTTAATATTCTGAATACACTCTGTGATCTCCCGCTCCAAACGCTTTCTTTCCGCTTCGATGGATGCTGCTTGCGCCTTAAACTTTCCGAATTCATCTTCGATCTTCTGAATATACTCCTTCATACCCAAACCGGATTGCGCTGACCGGATTATGAAGGATTTTACCGGTCTTATTTTTCCGGTTGCACCTCCTACCCGATATCTCTTAATTATATACTACAATAGACCGGGAAAAGATTCATTTTTTTAGAAAAGTTTAAAGAACAAATTTGTATCTTAAGTTGTTCCCCCGCATTTAAAAAATAAGAGGAATCCCACTTTGAGAGATTCCCCACAATCTTAAATCTACATGCAGCTTCATATAGATTCTTTTATCTCTTACCTTTGTCATAAATCTCACCCAATGCCCGGGGAGCCCGGTTTGATTTGGAGAAAAAGACGAGTAGTAATAACGTCAAAATATACGGTAGTGTCATGAATAAATCCATATAACTACTCGAAAGTTGCATTTGTAAGGCAAGGTACATTCCGCCAGATCTTGCAAAACAAAACAATAGACAGGCTATAAAGGTCGGACCGATTCTCCAATTCCCAAAAATTAATGCGGCAATCGCCAAAAATCCGTAACCCAAATAAATGCTGGAAGAAAAGGCTGCCGAAATGGAATAGGCGAAGCAGATCCCGCCTAATCCGGAAAATAATCCCGAAAGTAAAACAGCTGTATAACGAATTTTTTGCACATCTACCCCGGCCGCATCCACCGCATGTGGATTTTCTCCGCTGGCACGCAAACGCATCCCGAATTTTGTTTTATATAAAAGATACGATGCAAACAGGGCCACGACGAGAATGATTACTTCAAAAGGATAAACGTTCGTAAAAAATGCCCCAAGAAACGGAAGATCGGCGAGTCCCTCAACGGTAAATCGTTCGGAGACGCCTAATAAAAATCGATCCGAAGGTGTCCCGAAAACTAAAGCATTGATCTGCGCCGTGAAAAATGTTGTCAAAGCAATGGCCAATATATTGATCACGACACCACTAATTACCTGGTCCGCTTTAAAACGAATGCAAAGCACGGCATGGATGATGGAAAAAGCCATACCTCCGAGCATCGCAAAGATCAGAGCAACATAAAACAATTGCTGGGCATCGAATTTCGTAAAGTGATCGATTAAAACAACGGCTAATGCACCAGTGAAAGCACCAACTCCCTGGAAACCTTCCAGAGCTAAGTTCGTAATCCCGCTTTTTTCACTGTAAATACCGCCGATCGCCATGATAAAAAGTGGCAGAGCAAAAGCCATACCATCGATAATGACCGCTTCCATCACACATCACTCTCCCTTCCGACCTTTTCCATTTCCTTCAGACGATTCACCTTATATTTCAAATAGGCACTGCAAGCGCTAAACAACAAAATCAAACCGATAATCACTGATGCGATTTCTTGACGAATTCCCGCCTGGGAGCTCATATATGTGCTCCCTTGATCGATAACCGAAATTAAGAAGGACGAGAAAATGACACCGATCGGATGGGAGTTACCAAGCAAGGCAACGGCGATCGAATTAAAACCGACATCCGCCAAGACCCGCGGTTGAATTGAAGCGAAATACCCTAGATAATACGTGACACCGGCGGCCCTGCCAAACATCCTGAAAGCATCATCGCCATGATCATATTACGACCGACATGAACGCCAGCATATTTTGCGGCATTCGGATTGGCACCGACCATTTTTATTTCCAGTCCGGGCACGGTTTGGTCCAGGAAGAAATGTAAGATCAACGCCACGACAATCGCTAAAAGAAATCCTAACGGAATTTCCATTTTCAAATTGGCGATTTCCACATTGGTCAGAGTGATCCTGGCCGCATCGGTAATATACCGCGATTGTCGAGAGACCGGATCAATATAGTACATATGGATAAAAAAGCTTATAACATAGGAAGTAATATAGTTTAACATGATCGTCGAGACAACTTCGTTTATGTTGAAGCGATATTTTAAAAAGCCTACAAGACTACCTAACAATCCTCCGGCAATCATCCCGATGATCAGCACAAGTGGTTTGGCAATAAAGGGATGCCAATCACTATAGGCGACGAGAATTGTAGCCAAAAAACCAGAGAAAAGCATTTGACCTGAAATCCCGATATTAAACAAACCAGCTTTTAAGGCCACAATAACCGCAAGACTGGCAAAAACAAGCGGAGTCATCGCGTTTAATAAGTGGAGAAAATCCGTTAATATGTTTTTATATCCGGCATAAACGGGCTTCGGCATTAGCCCGGCGCCTTGCAATAAATTGAAAAAGACTTGTAACGGATTTTTTCCCAGTAATATGATGACGATGGCTGCTGCGATGAGACTGAAAAGGATGGATACGAGAGGGATCGTTAACGATTGCCATTTTTCATTCTGAATCGGTTGCAATAAAACCTTGCTCCAACGCTTACTTTGCATTTCCATATTTTGCCCCCATCATATATTCGCCGACTTCGTTTTTCGTTAAAGCTTCCCTGCTAGCAATTTTTTGTAGCTGTCCATTGTAAATGACAGCGATGGTATCGGCGATATTCATAATTTCATCAAGGTCAAGGGAAACAAGCAGAATGGCTTTCCCTTTATCCCGCTCCGCAATAATCATCTTATGAATCATTTCAATCGCTCCGATGTCCACCCCACGGCTCGGCTGCACAAAAATCATTAATTCCGCATCTAGCTCAATTTCACGGACGATAATCGCTTTTTGCTGGTTACCGCCACTCATGGAACGGACCTGGGTTTCGACTCCTTGACCGGAGCGAATATCGTATTTCTCGATCAATTCGTTTCCAAATTGTGCGAATCGTTCTTTATGTAAAATCCCTTTTTCGCTAAAAGGTTCCCGGTAATATTGTTTTAAAGCCAGGTTCGTCTTTAAATCAAAGTCGAGAACGAGCCCGAAACTTTG
>CALKAK010000139.1 GCA_937983015.1 uncultured Bacillaceae bacterium
TGGGGTTTATTTGCTTATCGCTAATAAAGGCGAACTTATGGAAGCCGCAGGTCTTCGAGAAACAGCGACAGTTGAGGAAGCGGTGAAACGTTTATTCGCCCGCGGCGTGGAAAACCTGGTCGTAACCGAAGGGGGCAAAGGCCTACATTACTTTACGAAAGATGGAGAATCCGGTCATCTTGCGGCGAATAAAGTTAAAGTCGTCGATGTCACCGGAGCCGGAGATTCATTAGCAGCGGGCGTGATTTACGGTCTGTTGAAAAAACTGACTTTAAAAGAAGCCTGTCACTATGGACAGATTTGCTCTGCGATCACCATCCAATCGGAACATACCGTATCACCGCATATGAATCGGAAACATGTAGAGGAATTGTACCGGACACTTAAGCGGTGATACGCTCACAAAGAGCAACAAACCAATAAAGATTTTTGGAAGGATTTACCCAATTCCAGCTGGAACAGATAATAATGACAGTATTTATTTTGCGACGTGATGGCAAAACTAAAAGAAAAATTCGCGAAAAAAAGTTGAAAATCCCGAAACCCAAGTGGGATATCCCATTAATGAACTCCAATTACCAAAAGTATGCACATTTTCCACGAAAGAACACTTGAAAGTCACGAAAGCAATAAGGAATTTTCCGAAATCAGTGAATCGATTCGGACCGGTTTGAACAACACTTTGATGCAGTCACCAAAAAAATTTAATGAAAGAGGGATAACTATGAATCTTGAAAAATACATCGTGTATTCCGATGAAGTAAAAAAAGCATTGGAACAAAATTTACCAGTAGTCGCTTTAGAGTCAACGATCATCTCGCACGGTATGCCCTATCCCCAAAACGTGGAAACAGCACTGGCTTGTGAAGAAATCATCCGGGAAAATGGCGCTGTTCCGGCAACGATCGCGATTATCGATGGAAAAATCCATGTCGGTTTAACAAAAGAGCAAATTGAATTCCTCGCATCGGATGCAGAAATTCTAAAAGCTAGTCGAAGAGATTTGCCTTATATTATAATGAGTAAAAAACACGGGGCAACGACTGTGGCAGCTACAATGATTTGCGCGGATCTGGCGGGAATTCGCGTGTTCGCAACTGGCGGTATCGGGGGTGTCCATCGCGGGGCAGAGAAAACAATGGATATTTCTGCGGACCTGCAAGAGCTTGCCCAAACGGATGTAGCGGTCGTTTGTGCCGGTGCGAAATCCATTCTCGATCTGGGACTAACCCTGGAATATTTAGAAACCTTCGGTGTCCCCGTTGTCGGCTATCAAACCGATGTCCTGCCCGCTTTTTATACACGGACAAGCCCGTTTAAAGTAAATTTCCGACTCGATACACCGGACGAAATCGCTGAATTGATTCAAACTAAATCCGAACTCGGACTGCACGGGGGCGTTTTAATCACCAATCCAATTCCGGAAGAAGACTCCCTTGATGAAGCATTGATCAACAAGATCATCGATCAAGCGATTAAAGAAGCTGAAGAGAAAAATATTCAAGGAAAAGAAGTGACACCTTTCTTGCTCAGCCGGGTGAAAGATTTAACAGAAGGAAAAAGTTTAATTGCGAATATCGCGCTTGTGAAAAATAACGCAAAACTTGGTGCGCAAATTGCGGTAAAATTAAAACAATAAACTTTTTATAAATTTTGCCGAAATAAATAGTAAGAGACCATTAATTTGTATAAATGGAAATTATTACAAAACCGTCTTACTAGCAAAAACTTTGAAATAAACTTGAGGTGCAAATAATGGAATTTGGTGATTGGAGTTCTCTTGATATCTACCACGTCGTGCAGCCTATTTACGATTTAGAAAAGCAAAAAATATGTGGTTTTGAATTTTTATTACGCTCGCCACAATTCCCAAATCCTCTCAGTCTCTTTAAATACGCAGAACAAGAACAGGCATTGTTTGATTTAGATATGTATTCGATATTCCACATATTTGAGCAGATTCGCCAATACTCCCGATATTTAAATGACTATTTGCTTTTTATTAACGTGTTCCCTTCTACTTTAATGGACGATTCTTTCCTGTATAGCTTGGATCGGCTGCTGAGCTTCAGTGCGATTAAACCTGAAAATATTGTGCTTGAACTCAATGAAACGGAAAACGAACATGACTTGCCGCTTTTAAAAAATAAAATCGAACGATTCAGGCAAAAAGGGATCAAAATTTCGCTGGACGATTTAGGAACGGGAAGTTCAACTTTACGCGCCCTGTTGGAATTGGAACCGGATATTATTAAAGTCGATCGCTATTTTTGCACGAATCTTGCTAATTGCGAAAAAAAACAATTACTCATTGAATTTTTCGTGAAGTTTATTCACGATGGTTCGACACTTATTTTAGAAGGTTTTGAAACAGAACAGGATTTGCGTACAGCTAAATCGTTAGGAGTTACTTACGGTCAAGGTTTTTACATCGGGTCTCCGAAACGTTTGAACGAATATTTATTTATTAGTAATTGAAGCTAGTATGAGCAATTTGTTCGAGAAGATGGTGATTTTCAGTCACCATCTTTTTTTCTAGGAACGATCTATTCTCAACCAGTATATGTAGTAGCAATTTTCCTGGCATGATTTTATCCAAATGACTGGCTCTCGATATAAAACAGGCATTTACAAGTCGTTCCTAAACATAATTCTTTGCTATAATGGAAGAGTACGTGAAAAAAGTGACGGAGGATTGGATGATGAGTTGGAAATTGGTTGCGGAAAGATGGCTGAATTTTTCAGGGTTAGATCAGGAGCTAAAGGAGCAACTGGACCGGGTAAAACATGACGAAACCCAACTTGAGGAATTGTTTGGCAAAAATTTAGAATTCGGGACGGCCGGCATGCGCGGTGAAATCGGTCCAGGTACGAATCGGATGAATATTTACACGGTTCGCAAAGCTTCCGAGGGTCTGGCGCGTTATTTATTAAGTGAAGATGAAAAAAATGCGCAGCGTGGAGTGGTGATCGCGTACGATTCACGTCATAAGTCCCCAGAATTTGCCCTGGAGGTCGCGAAAACTATTGGCAAACATGGAATTAAATCCTATTTGTTTAAAGAATTACGTCCGACTCCCGAACTATCCTTTGCGGTTCGCTATCTTAAAGCGGCTGCCGGTGTCATGATTACCGCCAGTCATAATCCACCCGAGTACAACGGATATAAAGTGTATGGCGATGATGGGGCCCAGCTGACGCCGAAACCTGCAGCAAAGCTCACATCCTTTGTGAATGATGTGGAGGATGAGTTAACGGTTGAAGTTGTAGAAGAAACGGAATTACTGGAAAAAGGACTATTACAATATGTCGGTGAAGAAATTGATCAGGCTTATCTCGATCAATTAGCGACGATCCAATTAAATAAACCGGTTGTCGAAAAAATGGCAAAAGAGCTGAGGATTGTCTTCACACCGCTCCATGGCACAGCCAGCCGCCTTGTAAAGATGGGGCTTGAGCGTTTTGGCTTTGAAAACGTGACATTTGTAAAAGAACAGGAATTACCCGATCCTGATTTTTCAACGGTCAAGTCTCCTAACCCGGAAGATCCCGAAGCATTTGAACTGGCGATTCAATATGGCAAAAAAGTAGATGCCGATATTCTACTCGGAACCGATCCGGATTCGGATCGTCTCGGAATCGTCGTGAAAAATGATCAGGGCGAATATGTCCCCCTGACAGGAAATCAAATCGGCGCCATTTTATTACATTACATCTTGTCCCAGAAAAAAGAACAGGGGATTTTACCGGAAAACGGAATCATGATCAAAACGATCGTTACATCGGAATTGGGGCGAGCCATCGCTCAAGATTTCGGGGTTGCGACTTTGGATACATTAACCGGCTTTAAGTTCATCGGTGAAAAAATTAGAGAATTCGAGCGATCCGGTCAATATACATTTCAGTTCGGTTATGAAGAAAGTTATGGTTGCCTCATCGGCGATTTTGTAAGGGATAAAGATGCTGTCCAGGCAACGCTTTTAGCGGCCGAGGTTGCGGCTTATTATAAAGCGCAGGGGAAAACCTTGCTCGATGGTTTGCGGGAGATTTTTGAAAAATATGGGTTCTACCGTGAATCACTACAATCCCTCACGTTAAAAGGTCTGGAGGGTGCGGAAAAGATCGCCCAGATCTTGGATTCATTCCGGAAACATCCTCCGGTTGAGTTGGCTGGGGTGAAGGTGATCGCTGTAGAAGACTACCTCACCAGTGTGAAAAAAGAATTAACCACTGGTAAGCTGGATCCGATTAAATTACCGAAATCCAACGTTTTAAAATACTTCCTCGAAGATGGTTCCTGGTTCTGTGTACGTCCATCGGGTACGGAACCAAAGTGCAAGTTTTATTTTGCTGTCAAGGGAGCTTCACAAGAAGAAAGCGAAACATTGCTGAGAAATCTCGAAGATGCGGTAATGTCCCGCATCCAGGAATTGGTGAAATAGATAGTGGAGGTTACCCGGTTTATTCGGCCGGGTTTTTTTTATTTCATTTTTAAAAAAATCGATTTCCCTTTGGAGTTAAAAAAGACCGGTGTTGTGGGCATGAGACTTTATGAGTGAAGTATTTAAAACCAGGGATTGGTTCATCAAATAAATTGTTCATAATTTTTAAAGAAGATTATAGATTATGGGTCAAAGGGTGAGAACGAGGCGGAGGTTCCCATGATAAATGGCTTTATACAAGCCACCGCAGTTGATATTTTCCCGGTCCGGATTAACCGATACTTTTTAGCAAAACCTCCTTCTTACGGTAGATATACTTTCCCTTAATAAAAATCTGTTGCTTTTGCAGCGCGGTTTTTTTTGTTTCCCGAAAAAGATATATTTTGAGAACCTTATTCTTTTACAGAAGATTTTTCTTGCAGTATCTCCCTGTTCTGATATAATCACTATAATTAAAATTTCATAGCGTCTTCGTATAAGTTTGGAAATATGGTCCAAACGTCTCTACCAAACTACCGTAAATAGTTTGACTACGAAGAGGTGATGAACGGGAGATGGTATTGGGGAATCTTCCTGCTCGTTCTATGGGCATGGGCGTATGTGAGCAGAGGTTTCCTGAAAAGTCTTGGGTTCATTAGCCTTTTTGTACGTCGAACTCTAGGGGTGATCTAGAGTTTTTTTATTTACTTGTAAGTAGAGGATTGGTTGATTTATGAATCTAAGACTTTAATCTGGAGGGTATGGCATTGAACAAAGAAAAGTTGAAAAAACGTATTGCCGCAAGTGCGAAACGAATTCCGGCAGATCTTGTCATCAAAGGCGGGAGAATTATCGATGTCTTTAATTTGCGCATTATTGAGGCGGATGTGGCGATCTGTGATGGGATGATTGTCGGAATCGGTGAGTATAGTGGGAAAGAGGAGATGGATGCGACCGGTCAATACATCGCTCCTGCTTTTATCGATGCCCATGTCCATATTGAATCTTCCATGGCTTCTCCCCGCGAATTTGCGAAAATCGTTTTACCTCATGGAGTTACTACGGTCATTACCGATCCTCATGAAATCGCAAATGTTTCGGGAACGGAAGGCATTTCGTTCATGCTCGAGAATTCGGAAGGACTGGATTTGGATGTATTCGTGATGCTTCCGTCCAGTGTTCCGGCAACGTCTTTTGAAAATGCGGGGGCGGTATTGAATGATGTTGACTTGCGTCCTTTTTATTCCCATCCCCGGGTCCTCGGTTTGGCGGAAGTCATGGATTTCCCTGCGGTGCGCGATCGCGATGAAGATATGATCGCTAAAATTTTTACGGCGCTGGAACAAGGAAAACAAATTGATGGCCACTGTGCTGGTCTGGATGACGATGCGATCAACATTTATCGAGCGGCAGGGATCAGAACCGATCACGAAAGTGTGGCAAAAGAGGAAATCGATATGAAAATATCCCGGGGCATGTATGTGTTGATCAGGGAAGGAACGACGACGAGGAATTTAGCGGAATTGCTCCCGATGGTCACACCATACAACGCCAGAAGATTCATGTTCTGTACGGATGATAAGGAAATCGATCAGTTACTGGAAGAAGGAAGCATTGATTATAATGTACGTTTAGCGGTTCAGCTCGGTATGGATCCTTTGCAGGCGATTCAACTTGCTTCATTGAATGCTGCTGAGTGTTATGGTTTGAAAACGAAGGGAGCGGTGGCTCCCGGGTATGTCGCTGATTTATTGTTTCTCGATGACTTGCATTCTGTAAAAATTGCTAAAGTGATGAAAAATGGTAAAGTGATTGTCGAAAATGGCCGTTTTATCGGAGATGGCGATGGTAGCACAGTAACAATCCCCGAAAAACTAACGAATTCTGTGCATTTGCACGAAGTGTCCGAGAAGGATCTGCAGTTATATATTGGCGGTCACAAGGCGCGGGTAATTGAAATCGTCCCTGAACAGGCGGTGACGAAACCACGGATTGAAGAAGTAGCAACAATGGATGGCTATTTTATACCGGATGTTGAAAGAGATTTACTAAAAATTGCGGTAATCGAACGGCATAAACGTACAGGGAATGTTGGAGTCGGTATTGTTAAAGGCCTCGGCTTGACCTCGGGGGCGATCGCTTCCACCGTAGCTCACGATTCGCATAATCTAGTGGTAGCCGGAACGAATGATCGTGATATGCTCGTTGCCATACAGGCAATCCGCGAAATTCAGGGTGGTCAGGTTGTCGTCCATCAAGGGGAAGTGATTGCCAAACTCCACCTCGATATCGGTGGTCTCATGTCCAGTAAACCGTATGACGAAATCATCGCTGAATTGAAAGATTTACGTAAAGCTCTGGCTTCCATATCAAAACATAAACAGGATCATATGTTTATTACCTTTTCCTTCTTAAGTTTACCGGTAATCCCCGAATGGAAAATCACGGACCAGGGGTTGTTTGATGTGGTGGGGTTCAGACACATTCCTGTATTTGTTGAAAAATAGAAAAATAACAATGAAAATTTTACTTAAACACTCCAAAAATACGGAGTGTTTTTTATAGTAGAAAAATTGTTAAAACGTTTACATCAAAATGATTACACAAACGTGTTCCGGGAAAAAGACAAATAAAGTCATGAATAAACAAAAATTTTACTAAAATAATTGAAAAATATTAGTAAATATTTTATAATTAAATGGACGATTATAAATGGTAGGGAGATATTTGTATGCGTATTCAAAACCTGATTGACTCATTTAAATTGCATTTTGAATCCAGTGATATGAGGGTATTCTTTGCGCCGGGTCGGATTAATTTAATCGGCGAACATATCGACTACAATGGTGGGCATGTTTTTCCGTGCGCATTAAGCTTGGGAACATACTGTCTAGCACGAAAGAGAGATGACCGGAAATTCCGCATGTACTCAGAAAATTTCCCAGAAAAAGGAATTATTGAATTTGATCTCGACACCTTAGATTATGAAAAAGATCATGACTGGGCAAATTACCCTAAAGGGATGATTCGTTTTATAAAAGAAGCCGGATATACCATTGATTCCGGTGTTGATGTCTTGTTTTTCGGTAACATACCGAATGGAGCGGGACTATCTTCATCAGCTTCAATTGAACTGGTTACAGGAATCATGCTTGATCATCTATTTAATTTGAAAATAAATCGTGATGAGCTAGCAAAAATTGGTCAAAAAGTGGAAAATGAATTTATCGGTGTAAATAGTGGAATTATGGACCAGTTTGCAATCGCTCTTGGTAAGAAGGATTACGGTCTTTTATTAGACTGTGACACCCTGCATTATGATTATATTCCTCTTCATTTAAACAAGTATCGTATTATCATCATGAACACGAATAAAAGAAGAGAACTGGCCGATTCCAAATATAATGAGCGCAGAAGTGAGTGCGAAAAAGCCCTGCGAATTTTACGGAAACATATCGATATCAAACATCTATGTGATTTATCAAAAGAACAATTGGATCAACTAAAGCAACACCTAACTGACGAAACCATTTATAAGCGGGCTAAGCATGTTGTTTTGGAAAATGAACGCACTTTGGCCGCAGCGAAAGCTTTAAAACAAGGCGATTTAACAAGATTCGGTCAATATTTAAATGAATCACATATTTCACTACGGGACGATTATGAAGTAACAGGGGAAGAATTAGATACAATCGTTTCCGCTGCCTGGGAGCAAAAAGGGGTTCTCGGTGCCCGGATGACAGGTGCGGGCTTCGGTGGTTGTGCAATAGCTATTGTTGAAGAAGATCAAGTTGATTCATTTATAAAAAATGTAGGTGCAATTTATAAGGAAAAAATAGGATACGATGCCAGTTTTTATAATGTCACATTAGGAGATGGAGTTAAGGAGATTGAGGAATTTTCCACTGTAAAATAAATAGTACTCTCGAATATAGGAGGTTACGGTTTTGAGCATTTTAGTTACA
>CALKAK010000140.1 GCA_937983015.1 uncultured Bacillaceae bacterium
TTCAACATCAAAATGGTTCATGTGCAAATACCGTGCCAAAACAATGCCATCGCCGCCGTTATTCCCCTTTCCTGCCAAAATCAAAATGCGATCATCATCCTGCAACAATGGGCGGATCGCCTGATATAAACTGCGACCGGCTGTCTCCATAAGGGCATTCGTACTCAACCCATTAGCATGGGCCCGCTGATCTGCTTCATGGATATCAGCTTCTTTGTAAATATACATGAGCGGCACTTCCTTTCCATACAATAAAAAAATCCCTGAACGAGCCAGGAATTTTTCCAGACGGACGCATCCACACCTCAGAGAAGAAGTCTGGATCCGCCCTCGTTATTCATCTACCTCGACAAAATATTCCTTGCCATAACCGCCGATGCGCCCCGTATCATCGACTATAAAATAATATTCCGGTGTCTCGCTTTTTACCTCATAAATATTCTCAGGTGTCAACACCCGGTCCACCCGATATTTTTTCGCCTTTGTATGGACACATTTAATCTTCTTGATCGTCGGTAATTCTTTCCATCGTAAATGAATCATCACAATCCATCTCCTTTCCATATCTATTATAGATAGAAATTTCCAATTGAATCAAGACGACCTAAAAAATTTACTAATAAAAACGGCCCGTGGATTCCATCCACGGGCACACGTTCCTTTACGTATTCAATAGTAGACGTTCTGGATTTTCCAGTAAATTTTTCACCGTAACAAGGAAGCTTACCGCTTCTTTGCCATCGACGATGCGGTGATCATAAGATAAGGCAACGTACATCATCGGCCGGATCTCGATCCGTTCATCATCTACAGCAACCGGACGGTTTTGAATGGCATGCATACCTAAAATACCGACTTGTGGTCCGTTCAAGATCGGTGTCGAGAACAAGGATCCGAAGACACCACCGTTGGTGATCGTGAAGGTACCGCCTTGTAAGTCCTGTAGTGTCAATTTATTTTCCCGGGCCTTTTTTGCAAGATCAGCGATATCCCGTTCTATTTCGGCAAAATTTTTCTTGTCACAATCCCGAACCACCGGGACGACGAGTCCTTCATCAGTGGAAACGGCGATGCCGATATCGTAATACTTCTTCACGATCAAATAATCACCATCAATTTCCGCATTTAACAGCGGGAATTTCTTCAATGCCGCTACAACCGCTTTCGTGAAAAAGGACATATAACCAAGTCTGACATCATGTTCTTGTAGAAACTTCTCTTTCCAGCGTTTTCTCAAATCCATAACCGCTGTCATATCGATTTCGTTAAATGTCGTCAGCATTGCAGCGGTTTGCTGAACCTCTTTCAAACGCTTGGCGATCGTTTGTCGCCGGCGCGTCATGCGGATAATTTCTACCGGTTTATCTTCACTAGCGACGGCAGGAACCGGTTGTACCTCGCGTTTTGGTTGCGGTGCAGCTTGTTTTAGCAATTCATAACCTGCCACATCTTGTTTGCGAATTCGTCCTAATGGATCGGCTGCGGGCACTTCGGTAAGATCGATTCCTTTTTCCCGAGCAAGTTTTCTGGCTGCCGGGGTGGCCACCGGTTGTTGGTTATTTGTCGGCTTTTCCGGTTCTTTTGCCACCGGCTGAGGCGCTTCTCCTTCTTTTACTTCCGGTTTTTCAGGGGTTGCAACGGTTGCTGCTGCTTCACCTTCCGCGACTATCGCAATCGTATCACCAACTTGCACCGTATCGCCTTCAGCAAAAAGAAGCTCCTTTATAACACCTTCAAATTCTGAAATCAGATCAACATTAACTTTATCCGTTTCTAATTCTGCTACTGCTTCCCCTTTGTTGACATAATCACCTGGCTGTTTCAACCATCGAGAAATCGTACCATCATAAATAGATTCTGCTAGTTCCGGTACTTTAATTTCTGCCATAATCATATCCCCTTTCCCTTTTGCCTATCTTGAATTCACTATTTGTTAAGGACGTCTCCGTCCTTATCACAGGACGGAGTAAACTGTCCTGGAAAACGTTTCTCGGAGAATCTTTTCCTGCTCTTTCTTATGGGATTCAAGATCCCCTTCACTAGTAGCGGCACGAGCTGGTCTGCCGATATAGCGGATGGTTTGATTTCCTCTTTTCAATTCTTGAAGCTGTGGCGCAACGTAATTCCAAGCACCCATATTTTGCGGTTCTTCTTGCACCCAGACGATTTCTTTTACCCGTGTATATTTATCGAGATAGTTTGCTAGAATTTCCGCGGGGAACGGATACAATTCTTCGATCCGCAAAATATGGAACCAATCTCGTTCTTCAATATTCGCCAATCGTTCTTCCAGATCGATCGCCACTTTACCCGTGCACAGTATGAGTCGTTCTACTTGGTCAGGATTCTCACCCAATCCACGTTGTTCTAACACGGGTTTAAAAGAACCGTCCGCCAATTCATCCGCACTTGAGAAGACTAGTGGATGACGCAATAGACTCTTAGGTGTGAAGATGATGAGCGGACGAATGGCTTCGTTTTGTAAATTCAATGCCTGGCGCCGTAAAATATGGAAATACTGGGAAGATCGGGTCATATTGGCCACAATCCAGTTGTTTTCTGCCGCCAGCGTTAAAAAGCGTTCGATACGAGCGCTGGAATGTTCCGGACCCTGCCCTTCGTATCCATGGGGCAGTAATACGACGATTCCGCTTTTCTCTCCCCATTTCGCCCGGCCACTCGAGATAAATTGGTCGAACATGACCTGGGCACCATTGGCAAAATCACCGAACTGTGCCTCCCAAAGGACAAGGGTTTCCGGAGCGTATACATTATAGCCGTATTCGAAGCCAAGAACGCCTGTTTCACTTAACGGGCTATTATGAACTTCAAAAGAGGCTTTTCCTTCAGATAGAAAATGTATCGGTACGAGCTTCTCGCCGGTTTTATGATCGTGCAATACGAGATGCCTCTGAACAAAGGTGCCGCGCTGGGAATCCTGTCCGGTTAATCGCACCGGAATACCATCGGCGACAATGGAAGCAAAGGCCAGTATTTCCGCATGGGCCCAGTCGATTTTCGCTTCATGGAAGGCCTGTCTACGACGCTGGATAATTCTCCCTAGCTTCGGCAGGGGTTCGAAATCTTCCGGCCAGTCGAGTAATTCGTCGTTTATCCGCTGTAATTTTTCATAAGGTACTTTCGTGTCGACATCGGGCAGTGGTTGACGGACGGCCTGCGGTGGAGTTAAATCATGCTCCAACCGATCTGCCTTGACAACTCTATCATGAGCCTCCCGCAGACGACGACTGACCTCGTTTTCGATGGAGGCAGCATTGTCTGGATCGATGATCCCCTCGGTTATCAATTGTTCCTTATATAAAACCCGCACCGGTGGATGTTGGTGAATATTTTGATACATGAGCGGGTTGGTCATCATCGGTTCATCCATTTCATTATGGCCGTAACGACGATAGCCGATCAAATCAATCAAGATGTCCTTTTTAAAGGTCTGTCGATAGAGAACAGCTAATTTCCCTGCGAAAATGACGGCCTCTGGATCATCGGCATTGACATGTATGATCGGGATATCAAAACCTTTAGCCAGATCACTGGCATAACGTGTGGACCGACCTTCATCCACTTCCGTTGTAAAGCCGATCATATTATTGGCAATTATATGAACAATCCCCCCTGTTCCATACCCGGGAAGCTGCGACATATTTAATGTTTCCGCGACCACGCCCTGACCGATAAATGCTGCATCACCATGAATGACAATACCGAGAGCTCGATTAACATCATGTTTTGGAGCACCTGGTGA
Source organism: uncultured Bacillaceae bacterium (assembly GCA_937983015.1). Taxonomy (GTDB): domain Bacteria; phylum Bacillota; class Bacilli; order Bacillales; family Caldibacillaceae; genus CALGAD01. The sequence continues at coordinate 3,764 of CALKAK010000140.1, forward strand.
TGTTCGGTCGTCTTGGGCTGCCCGGGTAAATCCGGAGATGACAGGGTTTACGAATTCTAGATGACTCGGGTTATTAGCTAGCGTAATCCGCACATCACCTTTATGGCGTACGCCACCTAGATGGTATTTCACATCCCCGTTCCAGCCAAATGTACACTCGAAGGAACCATCTTCTGGTAAAAATTGTTCGGCCGCAACATTTTGAAACTCGGCAAGCATCATTTCATAAGGTTTACCGATGACATGCGTCAAAACATTTAGTCTGCCGCGGTGCGCCATACCAATATTGATATTTTTCACACCTTTTTCGGTGGCAATGGCAATGATTTCATCAAGTAATGGGACTAATGTGTCCAAACCTTCGATCGAAAAACGTTTGGCCCCGACATATGTTTTATGAAGGAACTGTTCGAAAAATTCCACTTCCACAAGCCGTTTATATAAAGCCCGTTTTTTCTCTATCGAATTATCCCGGGTATCATCCGAACTTTCGATAATATCGGTTAACCATTTTTTCTCATTTTCATCTTGCAAATGGTGATATTCAAATGCAATTTTACCCGTATAAATATGAAATAGATCTTTCAGTGCTTCTAACCCATTTTTACCATTAAAACGGTTCCCGAATAACGAGCCGGGCAGTGCGGCCAAATCACTTTGCGTGATCCCTTCATAGCGGGATAAAAATCGTTCAAATGAGGTTTTTTGGTTTTCCAGCGGATTTATATCGGCCTCAAGATGTCCCTTCGCCCGAATATCTTCGGCGATCCTCAAAGCTGTAATCAGTTTAAATAGATCCAGGTTAAAGGGCTGGCTCACCGATTCTTTTTCACTTTCAAGGATGGGAGCTCCCCATGTATCAAATAAATGTCTTAATTCAGGATCCACCTGTTCGGCATCATGCAAATACCGTTCATACATCTCCACGATGAAACCGAGGTTCGGCCCGTGAAACTTTCCCCATGGATTCGTGCTCATGTATATACCCCTCCAACCAATGAAAACTATGTATTTCAAAAAAGAAATTTATTATTTTACAATAAAAATCGAATACCCATCACCCTTTAACCGTTTCCATCATAATTTTATCATTTAATGTGGTGAAGTCAAAGGAAATGATTAAATTTTCCAGCAATTAAAAGGAATGGTTTTTTTCTATATAGAAACATTCTTTTATTATTTTATTAACAAAATAGTGATGTCTGAAAACAGCCCATCGGCTACATCCTACTATTTCTTATTCGATTTTCAATCGATTTGTTATGAATTTGCTAAAAATTGTACTAATAAAGAAATATTCCGTATATTGCAGAACTCGCAAAAAAGGGACAGGCTGGAACGATCCTGTCCCGAATTCGTTATGGGCATATCTTTGGTATTTTACCGCAATTGAATTTATGAAAGTTTTTGCACATTTACCGCTTGTGGTCCGCGGTCGCTTTCCTCTATATCGAAGCTTACTTCTTCACCCTCATCTAATGTTTTATAACCGTCGCCTAAAATGGCTGTATAATGGACAAACACGTCACCACCATCGTCCGCTTCGATAAACCCATAACCTTTTTCTGCATTAAACCACTTTACTTTACCTGTTGCCATTCTAATCCTCCCTAGTATTTCGATCGGTGTGGAGACTCCACATTTTCAGTATGAGACAAGGTGGTCAATTCTAAACCCGATTTTCGAAATTTCATGGATTTTTCTCACTTACTAATAATTAACAAGTGGAACTTATCGTGAAGAATAATAAAAAAAGCGGCGCTATGAGCACCGCTTTTTCATTCGTTCTTATAATTTTACAACGTTAGCTGCTTGTGGTCCGCGATTACCTTCCACGATATCAAAAGTTACAGTTTGGCCTTCTTCTAAAGTACGGAAGCCTTCACCTTCGATTGCTGTGAAGTGAACGAAAACATCGTCCTGTCCTTCTACTTCGATAAAACCGTATCCTTTTTCGGCACTGAACCATTTGACTTTACCTGTATTCATCGTATTCCTCCTAAAAGTAAACTTTACATCAGTACCCATTAAAAAGCAAAGTCGCAACTGACATTTGAAGCAGGTTGAATCGCCCACATCAAATCTCAGTTGCGACCTTCACTTCAAAATGGAACTATGTATTACTTTATTTATTCTATTTGAATCGTATCTATTTGTCAACAAAATTTTTCCATTTAAATAGTACTTGATGAAGCAACGTAAATATTCCATATAATAAAAATATCCATTCTTAGTGAAAAACCATCGCAACTTTTAAACAGACTACCCGGCCGTCGTGACCGGGTAGCTTTGATCCAGGAAACGGGTTATTATTCATCGACATTAATGAATAACTTACCAGTCGCTTGTTTACGTGTTTCGTTTCCAAAAGAGTCGATCGCTTTTACTTCAACGATTGCACCGCTCACTTTGACATTATCGGTCGCGGTGTAGTAACCAACATAGCGACCAGGTTCAACTTCCATCATTGGCAATTCGTTCACGCTTGTAGTTTGCGCCTTGTTTACGCCAAATAATGGTAAATAGATGGAGAATGTTGCCCGTAAACCGGACTCGCTCGTAAATTCAATTTTGACCCATTCACCAGTTCGTACGTATTGATCTTCTTCTGGTTTGACGGTTTCAATAACCGGTGCTGTGAAATCAGCATACACCTTGATTTCTTGAACCGTTTCATTACCGGCACGGTCCCTAGCCACTACGGTGATGACGTTTTCTCCTTCATCTAGAAGAATTCGTGCCGAATATTCATTGCCTTGGACGCTGGCCTTCGTACCATTAACCGTTACGGAATCGAGATAATCGTCAACGACCTTGCCTGTGACAGTGATCACTTCCTTATTGAATTTCTTACCACTCTTGGGTGATTTGATCGTTAATTCGGGGCTAGTTCCATCATAGATCATCACGACTTCAGCGGATGGTACCGAATAGCCTCTTTCCGTCTTTACCCGGGCAAGGAGAGTATTTTCTCCAAAGTCAAGGGAAATATTAGCAGTAAACTTACCGGTAGTATCTGCTTGCACGACCGCCACTTCTTCACCATTGTTGAAGATCGCCACATCCGCTCCTGGAACAGTAGTCCCTTCAACCGTGATTTCCTGTTGATTAGTAAAGCCATCTTCAATAGGTGAAGTTAAGACCGGTGCGTTGATTTCGTATTCGACTGTAGCGCGGATCATGTAGTTTCCTTCGCTAGCGGGAGCTTGCGACCATTCTCCTCCGACCAATTTCCAGCTTCTTGCAGCATAAGGGCCGTTTTCATCCATGGCCAACCCTGGTGTGTTTGGATATGGATCCGTCTGGATAAAGGCCACGTAGAAATCTCCATTAACGATAATGCCCAGATCACTCAAATCAACGTATGTCCACTGTCCATTACGTAAAGCTGTTGCTGTAACCGGTCCGGCAATTTGTTTTCCTGGTGCACCATCAGGACCGGTTGCATCATAAACGGCAACTTGAAATTCCGTTCCTCCCGGTTGCGGCCAATCTTCATCTATGAAGAAAAGCCCACCCGTAACAAGAGCTTTTTCCGCACCGTCTTCAAGGGACATACGGACAGCCCAACCATTGCCAGCATCATAAAATGCTCTGGCATTTTCCGCTGTACCATCGTCGTAGGCAATTTCCCCTGGATAGCCGATAAATGGTTCAAGCGCGAAATTCTGAACAAGTTGTGCTCCACCTTCAAGATTAACCTCGACTTCTTGATCGAGATATAGCGGGGCAACCACTTTCAGTGTGTAAGTTCCTTCATATGCTGTTAATGTGTATTGTCCATTTGCATCGGTTACAACAGGTTCTACATTCGCATCTTCAACAAGGAAAATGCGGGCATTCTCAATCGGTTCGCCTGTTTGAGCATTGGTTACCTGACCGGAAATTGTTCCTTTTGGCAATTCATGTAGAACGAAATTCGCCGTTACTTCTTCATTCGTAACAATAGTCACGGCTTGTTCGGAAGAACGGAAACCATAACTTTCAGCGAGTAATGTATAGTCACCTGCAGCATGTAATAATGAGTAGCTTCCATCAGCGGGATTGGTCGCCACTGAACGACCACTTTCTAGAACGGTTACCTTGGCCTCAAGCGGCAAATGACTGATCACACGATCCGCTGTTTTTGCTTCATTTGCCACGTTCACTTGTTTTTCCAGGTTCGGCCGTACTTTTCGCACTTCACGCTTACCTTTTTTACCGGTTTTATCCGGTGTATTTTTTATCAACTTAGTCTTTCCTTTTTCCGGATTCCCTTTTCCTATTGAGGTAAGGGAAGTATCAGATATCCTGACATCGTCTAAATACCAACCATCCCGAACTACGCTAAAGTCTGTTTCCAGATCAAATGAGATGCGGATTGTTTTCCCGGCAAATTGGTTCAAGTCAATTTCTTCATGGACCCAGCCGCCGGATGTACCTGTATAATAATCCATTAAATACCAGGAAGCACCATCATCATCGGAAATCCATACGTAACCATAATCCCAGTTTGTTTCAATATTGTACCAGTGGACAAACTGCAAGTATGCCTGCCCATCTTCCGGTACTTTAATCGGTGGTGCCTCTAAAGCAGAATACGAATCATTCGGATAAGTCCCATCAAGATCGGTTGCCATTAATTTTTCACCAGAATAGGCGGATCCCGGTCCACTTGTCGGAACTCCCCACTCCCAGGAATTATTGATACCGTATGTTGTCCAACCAGCAATATTATCTTCAAAATCCTGGAAATACCCAACAGTAGGTGTTACATTAACCGGAATTACGAAATCTTCCGTTACAGTTTCGTTGCCACCGAAGTCAACCGCTTTGATCCTGTAGACGAATTCGCCGGCAAGGATATCTTCGCCAGGGATCGTTACCTGGTAAGTAGCGTTTTTATGATCTCCGCTAACTTTATGTGCCTCTACTATTCCTTTAGAACCATCTTGTCGATCATACTCCACTTGAACCTGGATGATACTAATATTATCAGATACTTGGATTTCCAGGGTTACCGGCATTCCTTCAAACGTCGAACCCGGTGCTTCGTGTTTAATTACCGGTGGATCTAAATCTACGCCTTCTTTCATAACCTGCCCTTTTACGGTTCCGAGACCGGAGACTACAGAGGCAACCGCCTCATAGGCGTTAACAATACCGTGGCCGAACGCATTGTTTGGCGATTCAGGATACGCATCATTTGTCGTTGGCGTCGCTGTTTCCGTTAAGATTTGTTCGATTTGATCAACGGTCAGACTACTGTTGGCCTGTAGTAATAGGGCTGCGGTTCCAGCAACATGGGGTGCGGCCATCGATGTACCGTTGTAAGACGCATACCCACCTCCAGGTACCGACGAACGGACACCTACACCCGGTGCAGTTAATTCCGGTTTTAGTTCACCATATGGGGAGGGACCGAGTAATGAAAAGCTTGCCAGGTTATCGGCGCTGTCCGTAGCACCTACGGCGATGGAATCCGGATAATTCGCCGGATTGGCAATCGAACCGGGTACTTGCGGGTTGAAAAGATCCGCGTTTCCTGCTGCAAAAATCGGTACGATGCCTGCTGCACGCCAAGCTTGCACAACATCGCGATACCATTCATCCATTCCCGAACCGCCGCTCCAGGAGTTGTTTACCACATCCGGTGCCATATCCGGGCGCGGATTACCATTGCGATCGAGCGGTGCCAGGATGATTTCTCCTGCTTCTAGCAAATCGATATCCGTTGCACTACGTCCTTGAAATGCTTTAACCATCATGAATTTCGCACCTGGAGCAACACCGATTACGTTTGTACCATCCGGATCACCGCCGACCATCGTTCCCGTTACGTGTGTGCCATGGCCTTCATCATCATACGGCTCGTCCATGTCGTATGCCGTATCATACCAGGCAAATTCATGATCGACTTCACCGGTTTCCGGATTATAACCGCGATATTTTTCCTTCAATGCCGGGTGATCCCATTCCACACCGGTATCGATTGCCGCCACCACAATTCCGGAACCATTGATCCCCATCTGCCACACTTCCGGGGCACCGATGCGTTCAATTCCCCACGCCGTGTTCGCTATCTCATTGTGAAGTGCGCCACCCAACCGTTCTGGAGAAGATGGGAGTAAGTGACGCTCTTCGTTCGGCAAGATCTTTTCCACTTCCGGGAACGTGGCTAGTTTTTCCATAACATCCTTCGTAGCAGTCACGGCGACGGCATTTACAATAAAGAAGGATTTAATATCTTTTGCTTTACCCTCTTGAACCATCTTGTCCAAAAATTCGAGAACGTGCTCCTGAGATTTAGCCGCTGTCGCCTTCAATTCAGATATAACCGTAGAACGAACCATTAATTCTTTTTGATAAGGTGTTACTTTGCGAGCTACTGCCTTCTTTTCAGCATTTTGCGCAACTTGTTTGACATCGGCTTTTTCCTTAAACTTCACAAGAAATGTTACTTGTTCTTTTTCCTTAAATTCGGCGAGCAAGGTCTTATTGATTTTATTGAATTCTCCCTGCACAACCGCTTGCCTCTTGATCGCTTCGTGCCCTTGAGCAGAGCTGACAGGATTGTTGAATGGAGTAATGGTAGAAAAGAAGAGTAGTACGATTACGAGTGCGGTGAAGATCCGTTTCCCCATTTTTGGCAAAAGCATTCTCCCCTTCCTTTTTAATTTTTTAGAAAACGGCCCTCCTTTCATTTTTCTTACTAGAATTAACATAATAAATTTTCCTAAAATTTTGTGCTGGAAATTGTCATTTTTTGTAGAAAATACAAATTTAAGAAATCATTACCAATTCATCTCTTGATTTTTTGAAAATATGCGCATATTGTAGGATTTGTGTCCTTTACAATTTGTTGATCGGATCTAGAAATCTTTGTCACTAGCATATTCGGGACAGGCTTTTATTACCATGTTTTGTAAGATTTAAAGAAAATGTAATTATTTTGTAAAAATCTCCCGCAAAGAACAAGCCATCATCCGAAAACGAACGTTCATCTACTGTAGATCCTCCTCATTAAACAAAAATGGTAGTGACGAGAAAAAGGGCAATTTTCTCATCCATCGGCAGCGGTTCTAAAAATGTGAGGACCGGTGTGTTCAGGCGGAACAAATGAATCCAAGCCAATGGCATCCACCCTTTTTGTAATTGGCCGATCAGATGATTATTTTCATAAAAATAGATACCGCTTCCTCCGTTTTTGCGAACGATGATCGTTTTTTCATTGGTTGGCATTTCTTGCAAACTCTTATCTTCAATTAAAATCCGTAGTACGACCTGTTCATTTTGGATGATGATATATTCGTTCCGCTCTTTTCGGAGCAATAAATATATTTTTTCACCATCTTTCGACTGGACAACCATTTTTTTCCCAGAATATGCTTTATGTAATGTGATCTTTTGATAAAGTAGACCGTTCGGTAAGAAAAAATAGTAATTCGGATCAATATTTTCTATTAAATAATGATTGTTTGGTAAGGATCCGGTAAGGGGCAATTGAGATAATTTTTTCGCCCGCTGCCAATAATATAGGTGGATCGCAAAATAACAGATGCTTAGAAAAAGAAAAGGGAGTATGGCGATCGGGAAAGGGATTTTCAATGCTAATAAAATTCCGATTGCCGCTAAACCGCAAAAAAATAAACTGACATTTAAACCCCGCCTGGCTAACTGCAAATAAAATTTATCGATCGTCATCGCCAATCTCCTTTGAAAAACAATTCTATTAAACTGTATGTCCAAATCTTCTTTTTCATGCTATTAATTCGGCAATAAAAAAGGTTTAAAGTACGGAAACTTTAAACCTTAGGCCCGAAGCTATTACAATTTAAATATTTCAATTATGAAAGGAATTTTATAATAAGTACCTTCGTATGCTTTGACGAGACCGATGATCGTGAATATTAATGCGGCAAGGCCGACGATCGGTAAGAGTATAAAACCGATTAAAATCACCACAGAAACACCGGCGATAAAACTATAGATGACATAAGAGATCGCGAAGTTCAAATACATTTTCCCGTAATAATCAACATACGGCGATTCGCTCTTTTTAAGTAACCAGATAATCAGTGGTCCGATGAAAGTTGTAAAAAAACTGAGTCCGAAAATAAGTGCGGCAAATACCCGTTCATCTTTCGAAACCGGCATGCTGTATCATCCACTCCCTTACCACCAAAATTTCAAATAATCAGCCTGTTTTATTATACCGTAAATTCTAGCCCCTTGCGAGTATTTTTTAAAATGCGCTACGGATTGCTTCTTTTTGCTAAAACATCTTTTCCTCCCGTAACTTGAATAACACTCCCGGTGATGAAACTAGAGTCCTCATGACATAAAAAAGAAACCACCCGTGCGATATCTTCCCCCGTACCAGGTCTACCAACAGGGGTTTCACGATCCACGATTTCACGGGATTCGGCGATCGTTTTTTCTTTCCACGGGGGTACAATATCCCCTGGTGACACCATATTCACGGTAATCCCGTGCGATGCTTCTTCCATACTTAACGTTTTTGTGAGCGAAACGAGCCCGCTTTTCGCCGCCGCAAAAGCCGAACGATAACGCCATCCCGGAGCAGTTTCCGCGCGGTCAAAACCAAAAGTGATGATTCGTCCCCATTTTTGCTGGCGCATGTACGGGATAAACAATTTTGATAAATAAAAGACACCGTTTAAATTCCCATCTACGATGTACTCCCATTCGGAAAATTCGTATTGAACAGCCTCTTTTCTTTCATGGATATACGGTCCCGCGTTATGGATAAGGATATCGATTCCCGGAACTATAGTCGTAATTCGTTTATACATATGAATGCAATCTTCTTTACTTGCCACATCCCCAGCAATCGTCCATGCGGGAACCCCGTAATTCCTCTTGATTTCCGCAACAAAACGCTCCGCCTGCTCTTTACTTTTTCGATAATTGATGAATAATGCATGTCCATCTTTCGCCAAATATTCAGCGACCTGGCGACCGATCCCGCTCGCACCACCAGTGATCAACACATGCTTTTTTGACAACTCCCCCACTCTCCACTTCTTCTCATTTATAGAATGATGATTTTAAATAGACGATCGACACAACCGCGCTTTGAAACACATAAATTAAGGCAGAAGGAAAGAAGGTGTTCCCCATGTTTCCCTGGAATTGGTTCGATAAAAAGGATCCGTTAGACGAAAAAATGCTACAAAATTTAATAGAGCAATGGACTGAACAGATGTTTCCAGCATATTTCCAACCGCAAACGAACAGGAAATATGCGGAACAACAATCGAAAAAAAAGGTGAACCTGAAGGAGGAAATTTTTGAAACCCATGATTATATTTACATCCGAATCCCTATTTCCGATCGTCAAAGGTTGCAAAATATCAAAATTCAATTCAGCCATACCCGATGCACAATTCATGGGTTGTTGGAAAATGAGCGTCCTTATGAAATGATTTTGCCGAAACCGGTTCAGAAAAAGGGAGCAAAAGCCGTCTACCGCGATCAAGTATTGGAGATACAGCTTGTCAAAAGCTTGGATTGGCATTTTGGTGAGATCGACATTGATGAATTATAAAATTTTTAAACGGGAAAAATAAAATGAATCAATATATGCTGGAAAGGATGATTTTAGGTGACTGCATATCGTTGCCCGAACTGCAAAACGAATCGTACGCGCTTTCATATGATCGAACAAGTTCCCCGGGCGGTAAAGCTTGACCCGGCAACAGGTGAAATTGTTGAAACGTATAATGCTCATGAATTGGAACCATTTCATTTACCTTATCAAGGGCCGAAATCGCGAATTCAATGTGCGATTTGTGGTTTGATCGAAGATGAACAACTGTTTATAAAATTTGCCGAACATTAATTCCCGGGCAAAAATTTTTTCTCTCACAGTCCCCGAAATTCGAAACGTCTCCTTAGTTTCCATCGTATCCAAGCTTTGTTGTCCATTCAAGTACAATCCCCTAAATATGAATTCCAAAGAGAAAAAACAGGATAGTCCGCTTTCTGACTATCCTGAAATCATCACTCCTTTTTTTTCATTATTTCTTTTAATACTTCTTTTGCTTTTTGGATTTGTGGATCTTCCTTTTCAAGTTTATCCCGCAAAGACTCCATTAATTTCATCGTTGTTTCACCCTGGAGGATACCTGTAACATCCAGCTCGTGATCGGCCTGGAATGTGGACACTGCCGCAGTTGTTTCCTCAGTAAAATAGTTGTCGACAGAAGAAATCTCATATCCTAACGCGACTAACATCTGTTCAGCGATATGAACCTCATCGGCGATCATGTTTTCTTTTAGTTCCGTATCCGGATCGATAAATGGTAAATAGGCCCATTCTGGTAAAGGAACAATATAGTCCGGAGTGATGCCCTTTTCATTGATCCATTCGCCGCTAGGGGTGAGCCATTTTGCCATTGTCAATTTCAAGTTGGAACCGTCTGCAAAACGTTTCGCATTTTGCGCCGTACCTTTCCCGAACGTCTTCTCACCAACAATGGGCACCCCAGCCGACTCTTTCGCGGCTGCCGCTAAAATCTCTGAAGCACTGGCGCTCCCCCCATCAACAACGATCACAAGCGGGAGATCAAATGGTTCCTTCTGATTAGAAAGCTGCCGTTGCCGCGAACCATCGTAAAATTCCATTTGATAGATCACTTCGCCTTCAGGAACAAAAAGACTCGATATTTCGATCGCCTGTTCGAGGAGACCACCGGGATTTTGGCGTAAATCAAGAATCAAACCTTTCATTCCCTGTTCCTTTAACTCAGCGATCGCTGTTTGTAATTCCTCTAACGTCCGTTCCGCAAAGGAGCTAATTTGAATCTTACCGATCCCGTCTTCCAACATTTCACTATATACCGTCTCAATCGGAATCACATCGCGGATGATTTCCACTTTGATCGGTTGATCGATCCCCGGTCTTTGAATCGTTAACACGACCTTCGTACCTTTTTCCCCGCGGATCAACTGAACGGCTTCATGGACATTCATCCCTTGAATGCTTCTCCCATCAACTTCCAGGATCACGTCATTCGGTTTTAATCCAGCCTTTTCAGCCGGAGAACCTTTAATCGGCGCTACGATAACCACTTGATCATTACGCTGCTCGACATGTGCCCCGATTCCTTCAAAGGAGGATGAAAGTCCTTCAAAAAATTTTTCTGACTCTTCCGCGGTCATGTATTCAGAATATGGGTCGCCCAGGGCTTTGACCATGCCATCGATCGCCCCATCAATCAACGCTTCTTTATCCACATCTTCAAAGTACGTTTCCTGGATCAAATCATACGCCTGATAGAGTTTAGAAAATTCCGAGCGTTCCACAGGAACCTGAATTTTCTCAACGACCTTTTCATCTCCAAACGAAAGGGCAAAGGCCGTAATTCCTGCCGTAAAGAAAACGAGCAAGAACAAGATCAGAACGGCGTGGAATTTTTTTATCTTAAAATAATTGTCAACGGCTTTTGCCTGTTGCCGGTCATCCATTTTTTCTTTTATCTCTTCTTGTTCTCCATCAAGATTTTTCTGTTCCAGATCCATACTATCACCACTTTCCAAGAAATAAGCGATGGATTTACTTATACAATACCACGTTTCACAATAAAAGTTTATAACGACCTAGCTTCCTGGAAGAACTCCTCCAAGGTCCAATCGTTTTCATAGATGATCTTGGCGTACATTTCTCCTACATAACGGAAATGCCACGGCTCATAGCTATAACCGGTGATGGCTTCCTTGCCTTTAGGATAACGGAGGATGAAACCGAAGCGATGGGCATTTTCAGCCAGCCATTTTCCTTCTGGTGTTTCCGCGAACGATTCCGTCAACTGAAAATTATTGCTTTGGGAAGTAATATCCATCGCCAATCCGGTTTGATGTTCACTTTGACCTGGATACGCTACCACTTCCAGTGCCTTTTCTTCGCCCACCTGTTCTACTTTCGTCTGGAAGATCGTCTCCTGACGTGCGTATGAACGGTATCCGGAGGATGCGAAAAGATAAATCCCTTCACTTTCGGCAGCTTCGAACATCCTTTCCAATGCTTCGGCCGCTTCCTTGCGCAGATAACTTTTTTCTACATCCTGGTCACCAAAGACAAAGCGGACTTTTGGACGAACCAAATCTCCAGGGACATAGTCCGCGGGCAAATTCATTTCCTTATTGACGAGTATGAATATATTGTCTACATTTTGAATGACTAATTTGCCGTCTACTTCTTTTAATTGATTAAAATATTCTTCCGGCAAGAAAATTCCCTCATCGATATGTTCTTCATTGGTCCCGTTTTCTCTTTCAACGTCGCTCGCATCTTCCTCGTCAGTTGTAATCTCTTCTTTCCCGCCAGAATCTTGTTCTGTGATCGAATCACCTTCGTCACGATTTTTTTCTTCACCAGCTTCCCGTCCTGTTGTTGTACATGCAACCAGGAGGATAGTGATGAGACCGATGAGCACCAATTTCCATCTTCCCATATGAATCACCTTATAGTCTTAAACTTTTTTTATTTTATCATTGAACGGGTCGCTTGAACAGAATAAAATTTTTTCGTCAACCATGAAAGATTAGAAATCACTGAATAATGAAAGAAAAGCTAACATGATGTTAGCTTTTCCCCTTCACTGTTCTTTTTTTCGTTGATCATTCCCCTGTCACCGCATCAAGGGCGATTTCGATCATTTCATTGAAGGTGGTTTGCCGTTCTTCTGCAGTTGTTTCTTCACCGGTAATAATATGATCACTTACCGTTAAAATGCTCAAAGCTTTACGCCCGTATTTAGCCGCGAGGGTGTAAAGGGCAGCAGTTTCCATCTCGACAGCGAGAATTCCGTATTCCGCCCACAGGGCATGGTCAGCACGTTCATCATAGAACATATCAGCGCTGAAGACATTACCAACCTTCACAGCTACACCTTTATCTGTCGCCACATCATAGGCCTTTTTCAACAGATCAAAATTGGCGGTCGGTGCATAATCCATAAAACCACCAAAGATCTTTCGGTTCACATGCGAATCGGTTGATGCGCTCATCGCCAGGATGACATCTCGTACCTTGATATCCTTTTGTATGGCACCGCAAGACCCTACCCGAACGAGGTTTTGGACATTATAAAATTTCATTAATTCCGTAATATAAATCGAGATGGAAGGAATTCCCATACCCGTACCCATGACGGATACGCGTTTCCCCTTATATGTACCGGTAAATCCTAACATATTGCGCACTTCATTGAAACAGACCGGATCTTCCAGAAATGTTTCCGCTATATATTTTGCGCGTAGCGGGTCTCCTGGTAATAGTATTGTTTCCGCAATGGCTCCTTCTTTTGCATTGATATGTGTACTCATCGATTCATCCTCCTATCACTGTTCATCTAACACCACTATACCATATTTCACTAACGGGAAGAAAGATGGGGAAGAAAGATGGGGAAAAAATCCGCATAAAAGAAGGCCACGGGATCGTATGTTTTAGTTTTCCCCTTTCCCGTCATGGCCTGAACTTTACAAAAATAGGTTAAAAAAATCCATCACTGGGAATCTTTCATATATGGATTATGGGTTAAGGCGGCTAATTTTTGCACGATTTCTTTCATTTTTCTCTTGTAACTTGCATCACCGAACAGTTCGTAGAGATACTGATAATCATTATACATGTCGAGCAATTGATCGATGGTCGCCTTTGTGCTTTTTTCTTTACGAATCGTCGGCTTTTCAGGGTGTTTTTTAAGCGGGTTTGCCAGGGACAGGAATTGTTCCGTATCCTCTTTCTTCGCGATAAGTGTCAATTCTTCTTCATTCGCTTCTAACCAACTCCCATCCTCGATATGGGATAATTCATAAATAATTTCCTCCCATGCAGAATCTTCATAGCGCCAGATTTCTGCCCGAAATCCGATCACGACAAACCATTCACCGGGATACCCTTCAACCGAAACTAGATCACCGAAGCGATATTCGTAGTCAAGATGGACTTTCTCCCGTGCAATGGGTGCAGGTTGCTCCTTACAAGAGCGAAGCACTCTTTCCGGATATAGTTCCTCGTGTTGATGCAATTGATAATACCAGCCCTCGCCGACACGGTGAATATCGACGATTTTGGCCATTTTGCCAGTTTTTTCAATAATAACCGGTTCGCCTACAAAAAATTTCGGTTTGTTTGCGCCACTCATCCTCCCATCCCCCGCTTTATAGAGGTTAACGTATTATATGCGGGGAAGGAAAAAAATGAGAAAACCGGCATGCAAAAGATGCCGGAGTGATCATTTCATCTACGGTTTTTCGATCTGCAGATAAAGTTCCCATGCCTCATCAAAAATGGACATCGACGATAAATAATCACCGTTTAATTCGAGGTAACTACTGATTTCATGATAATCTGTAGATTGTTTTGGAAAGCCGTGATCGAGATAAACCGCATTAGCGAACCTTGCAAGATCATCGATCGGTTTTGGCTGACGATAACGGATCAAAAAATGATAAAAAGTTTTGGCCATCTAACTCATCCTATAATGAAATTCGAAACGGTTATTCCTTTTCATTTTAAAGGGTAGTCGCAAAATGTCAATCTTCCTCAAACAATTTTTTATATTCACCATACCCCTCTTTTTCAAGATCTTCCTTCGGGATAAAACGCAAGGCGGCAGAATTAATACAGTAACGAAGTCCAGTCGGTCCCGGTCCGTCAGGAAATACATGTCCTAAATGACTGTCCGATGTTTTACTTCGCACTTCGGTACGAACCATATTATGACTTGTATCCAGTCTTTCAACGATTTCATCTTCATCAATTGGTTTGGTGAAGCTCGGCCAGCCGCAACCGGCATCATATTTATCCTTTGAACTAAACAAGGGTTTTCCGGAGATAATGTCAACGTATATTCCTTCCGCAAAATGATCCCAGTATTCGTTATGAAATGGTGGTTCTGTCCCATTATTCTGGGTTACTTCATATTGCAACGGTGTTAATTTTTTCAGAAGTTCCTCTTTATTTTTCAAAAGCGATCCCCCCAATATTTTTTGATAAAATCCGCCCGACCGGAACTGTGAAAATAACGTTCATAATGAAGAGGGTTCTTTTTATAATAATCTTGATGCTCCTCTTCGGCGGGATAAAACGGTTGTGCCGGTAAAATTTTTGTAACGATTGGTTTATCGAAACGGCCCCTTTTTTCAAGGTCCCGTTTCGATCGTTCCGCCTTCTTTTTCTGTTCTTCATCATGATAAAATATCACCGTTTGATAAGAAATTCCTCGATCGAAAAATTGACCGCCTGGATCGGTCGGATCGATTTGTCGCCAATAAATATTTAACAATTCCTCATAGGAGATTTGTTTTGGATCAAATGTAATCTGTACCGCTTCATAGTGACCGTATTTCCCGGAACAAACCTCTTCATAAGTCGGATATGGTTTCGTACCGCCTGTATAACCGGAAACAACGCGAATCACCCCGGGATACTGATCGAAGGGTTTTACCATACACCAAAAGCAACCGCCGGCAAAAGTGGCACGTTCATAATCTCGCGTGCTCATCGTTAACCTCCTCTTTATCTATGTTATTATTTTATTGTATCTTCAATATGTGGTAAAACGCTTTGCTTCTTGTTATAGTGTTTACTAATGGGTATTTTTGATAAGATGAAACGAAATCTGTTGATCACAAACACGAACTGGAAAGGAGTCTTTTGCTTGGCAAACGAATTACCGGTAGCCTTTGAGAAAAAAATGGCCCAGCTTCTTGGAAATGAGGCAGAAGAATTCTTTGCTATATATAGAGAGGAACGAACCGCTGGTTTACGCATCAATCCATTGAAAATCAGTAGGGAGGAATGGGAACGAATCAACCCCTTCCCCTTGCAACCGATTCCATTTGTAGATTTCGGCTATTATTATCCTTATAAACAAGTGGAACCCGGTAAACATCCCTATCATTACGCAGGATTATACTATATCCAGGAACCGAGCGCCATGTTCGTGGCGGAGCAACTCGAGGCCAAACCTGGAGAAAAAATCTTGGATTTATGTGCCGCTCCCGGTGGAAAATCCACGCAAATCGCGGCGGCGATGAAAGGCGGTGGTATTCTTGTTAGCAATGATATCCATCCGAAACGTGCGCGGGCGTTATCGAAAAACATGGAACGATTCGGGATCACCAATGCGATCGTTGTAAATGAATCCCCCGCAAGCCTTGCTGCAGCTTTGCCTGGCTATTTCGATAAAATCCTCGTGGATGCTCCCTGTTCGGGCGAAGGGATGTTCCGGAAAGATCCAGAAACGATCCGGTACTGGTCGGAAGAGGATGTGTTGCAATGTAGCAACAAACAACTGGAAATATTGCAGGCTGCTTATACCTTATTAAAAGAAGGCGGAATCCTGGTCTATTCAACATGCACTTTTTCTCCGGAAGAAAATGAACAGATCATTGAACAGTTCCTCCGTATGTATCCGGACTTAAAACTTGTGGATATCCCTAAAAAGAGTGGAATCGAACCGGGGCGGGTCGAGTGGACAAAAACACATTCAGCTGAGATCACAAAAACCGCCCGGCTCTGGCCGCACAGGGTCAAGGGAGAAGGTCATTTTGTGGCAAAATTACAAAAAACCGCTCCAACGAAAGAAACCCGCTACAAACCAATAATATCCGGTAAAAAACCCGTACAGTTTAAAGAATTCGATCAATTTGTCGAACGTTATTTACAGAACGTGACTTTTTCTAATTTACAACAATTCGGAAACCAGCTATATTCCGTTCCGGCTGATTGTCCTGCTTTTAGTGGACTGAAGGTGCTGAGATGGGGATTGCATCTAGGCGAACTGAAAAAAAACCGGTTTGAACCCAACCATGCCCTGGCCCTCGCCCTCAGGAAAGATAAGGTTAAACAAACACTGGAATTATCGTCTCGCGAAAGTCAGTGGTTGGATTACTTGAAAGGTATGACTTTACCTGGTACAGGTGATTTTTCTGGTTGGGTGCTGATCACCGTTGACGGTTTCTCCCTAGGTTGGGGGAAAGAAACTGGTGGGATAATCAAAAATTTTTACCCGAAAGGTTTGCGGATACAAACTTGATTACAACAGGTAGCGATTGGAAAAACGGTAGCAAATGCTACCGTTCCATCATTTATATTCAAAACAACAGTCGTCTTTTCGCGCATTTTCATTGCTCGAACGACAGGATGTCCGAAAGTCTTGTTTCGTATAGCGTCAATGGATTAAAATTTTTATGAAGTTTTAAAGAAACGGAATCCATCAATATCTTTTTGTTAAAAAGATGACTTGGAGCTTTGTAGTATTCATGGAAAAATTCCTATTAGCGAATAGCTTCCTGAAAAATAACTTGTTTCATCCTGAATCCAATTGAACATGTTCACTATATGTTGAACTACGTAATGAAGCCCATCACTTGAGCGAAAATTTCATCTAAACAGGATCATAAGTGTCGTACCAAAAACGCTGCACCGATCCAGTCTTACCCTCTTTTCAATAAAATTTTGATATCGCCGATTATCTCTTCATACGGTACATCCAACCCGGAATAGTACTTGACGATCACCCCTTCTTGATCGACCAGATAGAAATCGGTACCGTGGATCACCTGATCATCTTTTTCCGGTTTATGGACGATCGCTTTAAAATTATCCCGGGCAAACTGTTCGATATGTTCCTGGACGTACCCGGTGAGAAAATGCCAGTTTTCTGTATTATCCGTATAACGCGCCGCGTATTCTCGCAATGCTTCCGGCGTATCCACCTCCGGATCGACACTAAAGGCAACGAACTCGACTTGGTCTAATCCCTCTTGAGCCACCATCCTTTGCAAACGGGCCATATTGGCCGTCATCGGTGGACAAACCGTCTTACAATTCGTAAAAATGAATGTCGCTACCCAAACCTTTCCCTCTAAGTCCGCCAATGAAAAAGGTTTTCCATTTTGATCCGTATACACAAAAGGCTCAATCGGCCATTCCACTGCGTTTTTTATCCGCCCTCCCCAACATCCCTGTAACAATAGGACACAAGCGACGACAAAGAAGCCCAGTTGAGAACGATTTTTGACCATGAAATCCCTCCCTTGGCCCCATTGTAACAAACAAATATCCTAGACGGAATATTTTTACTTGTTGTTCTTTTTTAACATAATATTACAAAAAAATGTTCCTCCTCTTAGTGGTATCCCTTTCATGTTTGCGAAAAAAAGGGCGCGCCAGTGAGTCAGAAATCGACTTCTAGCGGCCCCTTTCATATTCGAAAATTTAATTCAAGCAATATTCGGGGTTCGACCATCTTTTCGTGTTTTTACTTTTTGCGAGTCCCTTTTCTTTCATCTTTTATCATCCGGATTTGATAAGGAAAGTAGGATTGTTGATCTTTAATCCGTGTAAAACATGAGCCCGATCGCTCCGGGACCCGAATGGATGCTGATCGCAGGCGTTGTTTCTGAAATCGGTATTTCCAACTCACGAAAACTTTCTAGTAGTTGTTGTTTTAATTTTTTGGCCATCTCTAAACCATCCGCGTGAACGATAGCGATGTTATGAGGGAGCTTTCCTTCCAGATCCTTTTTAAAAGTTTTTACGAGCTGACGGATCGCCTGTCGATAGTTTCTCGCGATCGTTAAGGGTGTATATTCCCCCTTTTCCACGGCAGCGATCGGTTTAATATTCAATAAGGAACTAACAAGCCCTTTGCCTTTACCGATCCGCCCGCCCTTTACCAGATTTTCTAATGTATCGAGAATCACGTATAATTTCGTATTTCGACGAATACGTTCCAGACGCATGATGATATCGCCAATCATTTTTCCTTGTTTAGCCATTTGCGCTGCTTCAAGTACCTGAAAGCCAAGCGCTCTCGAAATAAACTGGGAATCGAAAATCGTAACTTTTCCACCGCATTCTCGTGCGGCATTTTCCCAGTTGCCACCGTTCCGCTTAAAGTACCGGCGACCAAGATCGCTAGCACTTCACTTCCATCAGCGGTCAGTTGTTTGAAAAACTCGAGAAAAGTCCCCAAAGAGGGTTGGGACGTTTTAGGTAATTCCGGTGAATTCGCCATTTTTCGTAAGAACTCGGTTGGGGAAAGATCACCATGATCGGTATAGACCTTCCCGTTAAGCGAATATTGAATCGGAATAACGGTTATTGCATACTGTTCTATTTCTTCACGCGTTAATTCCGCTGTGGAGTCGGTAACGATTTTAATTGACATGCGGACACTCCTTAAATTTATTCAAAAATTTCGTCATTCCACCGGCATGATGCATTCCGGATCGTTATTCTTCGGAGAATTGACGAGGGTGGAGACACGATAGAGGGTCATGCGATCAGCGGGAAAGGGTCTTAGTAAATCTCTCACCTCGTCATAATTGAATCGTTCCGTATCGAGCCAGCGTTCAATCGCGTCATCTTGTAAAATCACCGGCATCCGGTCATGGACCGTTGAAACTTTTTCATTCGCTTCCGTGGTGATGATCGTACATGTCGTAAGGACCCGATCACCGTGCTGATTCCGATCCCAAAGACCGGCAAAGGCGAATGGTCGTTCCTCTTTTAATAAAATCCTGAACGGAACTCGCTTCCCACCGCGACTATTCCATTCATAAAAACTGTCGGCGAAAATGATGCAGCGTCTTTTTGCCAATAGATGTTTAAAACTTGCCTTTTCATGCAAGGACTCTGCCCGGGCATTGATCAAAGGCTTCCATTTTTTCGGATCTTTCACCCAAAATGGTACGAGTCCCCATTTCAGGAAACCGGCCCGGCGTCGATCCTGGGCCTGAACTGCCGTCAATACTTGTTGCGATGGCGCGACATTATAACTGGGCATGTAATCGACCGGAAAGAGATCGAGTTGAAATCGTTCGATAAGTTCTTCCCTACTTGCCGTTAACGTAAAGCGACCGCACATGCTTCCACCCCCGTCTCATATCATGAAGCAACATTCCGTATATACACGATATATTCATGGTCGTACGGATTTTGTTCATCTTTTTCAACCTTTTCCTGCGAAACGATCTTAAACTGCGACCAATCCAGTTCGGGAAAATAGGTATCCCCTTTAAAGGAGTGATGGATCCTCGTTACATACAGTTTGTCTACTTCATCAAGAAACATTCGAAAAATCTCTGTACCGCCGATCACGCAGATTTCTTCATCACCTTTTCCCTGTAAATAAGCCATCAGTTCGGCTTTCGAGTGAAAAATTTTACAACCATCCGCATGCCAGTTTCGATTCCTCGTCAACACGATATTTTCTCGGCCCGGTAGCGGTCTACCGATGGACTCGAAAGTTTTCCGGCCCATGACGATCGGTTTCCCCATCGTAACCCGTTTAAAATGTTGCAAATCCCGGGGGAGATGCCACGGCAGGCGATTGTCTTTACCGATCACCCCGTTTTCATCCATCGCCACAACAAAAGCAATCATACACTGACCTTCCCTTTAATCGGTGGATGCGGATCGTAGCCTTCAAGTTTAAAATCCTCGTATTTGAAATCGAAGATATTTTTGACTTCAGGGTTTAATTTCATGATCGGTAATGGACGGGGTTCGCGTGTTAACTGCAATTGAATTTGATCGATGTGATTCAAGTAAATATGGGTATCCCCCGTTGTATGGATGAATTCTCCCGGTTCCAGATCACAAACTTGAGCGACCATCATCGTCAGCAATGAATAGGAGGCGATATTAAAAGGAAGTCCGAGGAACACATCGGCGGAACGTTGGTAAAGATGACATGATAATTTACCGTCCGCCACATAAAATTGGAATAGAATATGACAAGGAGGTAGGGCCATTTCATCTAATTCACCGACGTTCCAGGCAGAAACAATGAGTCGCCGCGAGTCGGGATTCATTTTGATCTCTTCGATGACGCGGGAAATTTGATCGATCGTTTTTCCGTCCTTCGTTCCCCAGGAACGCCACTGATGTCCGTATATCGGTCCAAGATTTCCTTCTTCATCGGCCCATTCATCCCAGATATGTACGTTATGGTCATTTAAGTATTTGATATTCGTATCTCCCTTTAAAAACCAGAGCAACTCATGGATGATTCCTTTTAAAAACATTTTTTTCGTCGTCAGTAAAGGAAAGCCTTTTTGTAAGTCAAAACGCATTTGATAACCGAAGACGCTAATCGTACCCGTTCCAGTCCGATCCTTTTTCCTTACACCATTTTTTAAAATATGTTCACAAAGTTGTAGATATTGTTCCATGCTTCCACCTCTTCATCTTTATTGTTAGTAAATGTTCGTTGAAAGATTTGTCGTGAAAAAGAAGTCTGCATGTATTATAACATTTTATAGCAACCAGGTAATTGCTTTTACTAAATATCG
>CALKAK010000141.1 GCA_937983015.1 uncultured Bacillaceae bacterium
ATAATACAGCAAAGATTTTAAAATCCCGTTCCCGCTCCATGAGCATCGCTTCTACTACATAAAGCCAATTCATAAGGATTAAAATCCATATACCACCCGTGGCAAAAAAAGTGAGATAGCCCAATAAAATGACTTGAATGAACAAGAATATGATCAGTGTTTTTTTCGCAATCGGGATAAAAAAAGATAGACCAATTACGATGGAACCAGTAAATATCGTGACCGGGTCACCCCAGCTCTTTTCTTGACCAAAATACCAGAACCACAATACCAAGATCGGTACGTTCCTAAGTAAACGGGCCATGGATGTTCCCTCTATCACTCGAATTTATTTATTATTTTTACATGAGTTTATTTTGTTAACATTCTTTTATCTGTAATTTGCTATAAAAAAGTCAGGGCTACTTGCAACCCTGACGTTTTCTTTTAGTTGTTCTAGCTATTTTTGCCACCGGATAAATTTTCAATGATTTCTTTGATATCGATACCTGTGGTAGCCTTCAAACTATGCTGCAGGTTTGTCATTAAATCTGTGGCATAACCTGACACCTTATTCGCGCCACTCTTCTCACCACCACCACTGGTATCAACCACAGTGATTTTATCAATATTCGCCAACGGGCTGGCCACTTGTTTCGCATATTCAGGGAGCATCTTCAGAATCATATCGAGGATCGCAGCCTGACCGAAACGTTCAAAGGCTTCGGCGATTTTCTGCTTGGCTTCCGCTTCGGCAAGACCTTTCAAACGAATGATTTCGGCTTCTGCTTCACCCTGGGCTTTCTGTGCTTCTGCCTTCGCCAATCCATCGATCCGAATTCTTTCGGCTTCCGCTTGTGCCAGTGCTTCAATGCGATATTTTTCCGCTTCCGCATTTGCGATTTCTTTCGCCTTATTCGCTATAGCGGACTGTTCAATTGCATAACGTTCCGCATCAGCTTTTTTCTTCACTTCGGCATCATATTGTTTCTCGCGCCGGAGAATTTCTTTTTCTTCCAGTTCAATTTGTTTCTCCCGCTCAATAATTTTAATTTGCATTTCTTGTTCTGTTACTTCCTGTTTGGCACGTGCAGCTTCTAAATCGTATGCCATATCGGCACGAGCTTTGGCAATATCTTGTTCCCGGCGGAATTCAGCGATTTTCAATTCTTTTTCTTTTTCCGCTTCGGCTACTTCTGTTTCTCGCAATAACTCGGCCTTTTTCGCTTCTTTCACTGCTTCGGCCCGCTTAATACGTGTTTCTTTTTCCGCTTCAGCTTCTGCGATAGCCGCATCCCGTTTTACCTGGGCAATCCGCGGTTTTCCAAGGGATTCGAGATAACCATTTTTATCCCTTACATCTTTGATCGTGAAAGATACGATCGTCAGTCCCATTTTGGCGAGATCCTGGGATGCGACACGCTGCACTTCCTGGGAAAACTTATCCCGGTTTCGATAAATCTCTTCAACAGTCATCGTCCCCAGAATGGAACGAAGATGCCCTTCCAGTACTTCCCGGGCTTCATTTTCCAACTCTTCCCGCTTTTTACCTAAAAATTGTTCGGCTGCTGTTGCGATTTCTGAGATCGTACTCCCAACTTTAATGATCGCGGTACCATCAGCCATCACAGGTACCCCTTGTTCTGTATAAACTTCAGGGGTGGAAACATCCAGCTTGATGGATAGCAAACTTAATGGTTCAGCTTTTTGAAAGACCGGA
The DNA here is from genome assembly GCA_937983015.1 of uncultured Bacillaceae bacterium. Lineage (GTDB taxonomy): Bacteria > Bacillota > Bacilli > Bacillales > Caldibacillaceae > CALGAD01. The sequence continues at coordinate 1,700 of CALKAK010000141.1, forward strand.
AATACAAAAGTTCCGCCGCCGCGAATGATCTTAATTTTGTTTCCCGATTCATCGACGTGGACATTCTTATTGCCAAGAAAACTTCCTGTTACAATTAACGCTTCATCCGGACCGGCTGTCCGGTACTTTGTAATAAATACACCGATTAGTGCTAGAACTAATACAACTGCAAAACCAATAACGAGAAAGATCATGGCACTCCTCCTTTTAATTACTGATATATTTTCGCATCCTCATAAGGGATGACATATAAAACACCATCTTCCACTTTAACGACAAGCACCTGAACATCTGCCGGAATTTCTTTGCCATCGAAACTTTTGGCAGACTTGGCGATTCGTCCGCTCACACTCTCCAAAAGCACCTCTCCAAAACCATCTTCCGGAATGGAAATGATCGTCTTGCCGATCTTTCCTTTTAAAGTTTCATCAGAGATGGCTAATGAATGTTCGGCTGATCTCATCGGTACAAGAACAAATAAATGTAAACACGTGGTGAGAAGAAACCCGGCGATCGCTGCGATTACTAAAATAATGACACTTGACCAGGAGGTTGCGATTTCCAATACGTATCCGATGGCGGAAACAAAAATAACGAAAGAACCGATTAGAATTGGGTTCAAGAATGGAATCCCTTCATCCAGCCCTTCAATAATATCGCCAAACAATGCATATAAAAGGACAAAAATCCCCGATATAAACAAAAGGGCAATGTAAATCGTAGAGATAGGGAAACCAAAAACTTCCATCGTCATCAGTCCTTTTCAAAATTAGAAAATAATTACAGTATTATTTACGATTAACTATGGCTTTGGTTTCAACTATACCATTTTTTTAATAAAAATAATTGTCTGATTATTACTTTTATGATATCATGTTAATATCGAAATAATATGGAGGCGATGTACATGACTGAGAAAAACGCCTGGACAATCAACGGGTTTTTGGGCATTCTCATCATCATACTGTTCGCTTTTGCCGGTTTCTACTTTTTGTACAACGGACAATTTTTATTTGCTGTTCTGTGCCTCGTGGTGACACTTATTTTGGCTTCAGGGATCACGATAGTTCCGCCGAATAAAGCTAAGGTTCTTCTCTTTTTTGGGAAATACATGGGAAGTATTCGCAACAGTGGCTTGTTCTTTACGGTACCTTTAACAAACCGGTGGACGATTTCGTTAAGGGTACGGAATTTTAATAGCAGTAAACTCAAAGTCAATGATGTTGACGGAAACCCGATTGAAATTGCGGCGGTAGTCGTTTTTAAAGTTGTTGATTCAGCAAAAGCAGTCTTTGATGTCGATGACTATGAGGAATTTGTCGAGATTCAGAGCGAAACGGCCATACGGCATGTGGCGACGAAATATCCATATGACACGTTTGAAGTTGAAGAAGTTTCCCTGCGTGGAAACGCCGAAGAAGTTTCCCAAGAACTGACTAAAAATCTCCAGGAGCGCTTAAATGTGGCCGGTGTCGAAGTTCTCGAAGCCCGGTTAACTCATCTCGCCTACTCCACGGAAATTGCCAGTGCCATGTTGCAACGACAACAGGCCCGGGCGATTTTGGCAGCGCGAAAGAAAATTGTTGAAGGTGCTGTGTCGATGGCGGAAATGGCGGTAGAAAAATTAGAAAAAAACGGTCTTGTCGAGTTGGATGATGAGCGGAAAGTTCAGATGATCAACAATTTGATGGTCGCCATCATCTCCGACCGAGGTGCCCAGCCCATCATTAATACGAGCACCCTCTATTAAGTGAGGATTGCAATGGTGAAAAAGAAACAGTTCCCGTTACGCATTGATCCCGAACTTTATAAAATCATCGCTCGATGGGCTGAAGACGAACTGCGTAGCATCAATGGGCACATCGAATATTTATTAAGGGAAGCAGCCATCAAACACGGAAGAATGAAAAAAGAAAAAAATGAGGAGTAATTACTATTGCAAAAAGAATGCCAATCTGGCATTCTTTTTTTGTTACTGTCATACATATGTCCTTATCAATTGAATTTTGCCAAAAACAACTGAAAAGGATTTAGCTTTTTGTTCCATTTTTCACAAAAGCAGGTAAAATAGATGTGGACTATTAAAAAAAGGAGAATATTCGTGTCTACAGAGCAAAATGTTGTTCGGGAACCGTCTTTGTTTAGTATTACCTGGCCACTTTTTATTGAAATCTCTCTCCATATGAGTTTAGGAATTATAGCGACACTCATATTAAGCCACCATTCGGATGAAGCAGTGGCCGGAGTCGGGGTCAGCAACCAGATCTTAAGCTTATTTATTCTTGTCTTTAATGTTACAGCGGTTGGTACAACGATCTTGATCGGTCAGAGCATCGGTGCCGGTCGCCTCGATCGCGCTAGACAGCTCGGACGTTCTTCATTCGGTGTAAACTTTTGGATCGGGATCATGGTGACTGGCTTTGTATACTTCGGAGCCAGGCTTCTTTTACAATTTTACGATCTGGAAGGAATTGTCTATGATTACGCGCTTGTCTTTTTACAAATTACGAGTCTATCGCTAATACTTGAAGCCCTCTCCCTCGTTCTCGGTTCCATTTTAAGAAGCTATGGATATACGAAAGAAACGATGGTCGTAACGGTGCTAATGAATATCATCAGCGTGACTGGAAACTTTATCGCCATTACCGGTCCTTTCGGTTTACCCGTAACGGGGGTCCCTGGCGTTGCCTGGTCCATCGTCATCGCGAGACTCTTTGCCGTTCTGGCGCTATTAATATTAGTCGATAAAATATTAGCCTTGCGATTCCCGCTTAAAGATCTTGTGAAGATACCGAAAGAGGATGTTCGCGATGTATTGGCGATCGGTATACCTTCCGGTGGTGAAGGGCTATCATACCAAATCTCGCAGATCGTCATCACGGGCTTCGTTTCCCAGATGGGTGCGGCTCATCTTTCGGCCCGTGTTTATATTATAAATATTTCCATGTTTTGCTATTTGTTTTCCACCGCCATCGCACAAGGGAACCAGCTTCTTGTCGCCCGGAATATCGGTTCCCGCCATTATGATCGGGCTTTAAAACGGACATTACGTACTTTGAAATTGGCGACGCTGGCCTCATTGATCGTTCCCTTAGGAGTAGCGTTTATCGGTCGGCCGATTCTTGAAATCTTCACGACGGATGAAACCATCATCGCCGTTGCCCTTCCCGTATTATGGGCTATTGTGTTTATCGAACCGGGAAGGGCAATGAATCTCGTTCTCATGAGTTCGCTCAAATCTGCAGGGGATGTGCGCTTCCCGGTGATCATCGGTATCATTTGTATGTGGGGAATTGCCGTTGTCTTTAGTTATATTCTCGGTATCGAACTGGGGCTTGGTTTGCTCGGAGTTTGGATCGCGCAAGGGTTTGACGAATGGGTGCGCGGTATTTTTGCCACACAACGCTGGATCTCGCAAAAATGGCGTCGCAAATATGCGGCCAAAGAGATAGTTTGCTAAAAATGAAAGCCGCTCTTATGTATTGGAGAGCGGCTCTTTTTTATACAGCGTTCATCCTCCGCCTGCATCTGCGATGCTTGCGAAATACAAATTTATTTCTTTCTTGTTGCTTAGAAATGATTCATTGAATTTCACATTCTTTTTTCCAAAATCACTCGGAAAAAATATGAAATTTATTTGTTTGGAAATAACCTAAATTAATGATAATATTTTTGTAATCCGGGATAATTTTTTAGGCAAGGAGGGATGATTTTGTCCGGAACCTTCTATGAAAAGTCATACACGCATCACTTAAGAAAACTACGCGAACTTGTTCCTGAACAAATGCAAGCCTGGCAAACATTCACTAAAGTCGTCATGGAAGACGGTGCCCTAACGCGCAAAGAGAAAGAGATAATCGCAGTCGCCATTGCCCATGTCACCGCGTGCCCTTATTGTATTGATTTTCATACGAAACAGGCGAAAAAACAGGGAGCCACACTTCCTGAACTTGCCGAAGCGGTGTTTGTGGCGATGGCTATTGAAGCAGGTGGGGCCGTTACGCATAGCACACATGTTCATAATACCGGGAGAAAAGATGCAAGCGATGCCCTGTATACCCGGAGCAACCTGAAATTTTTGCAAAAGATCGGTGAATATGCCCCTGACGAATGGCAGGCGTACAATAATTTTAGTTCAACGGCAACAAAAGAGGGCGCATTGTCCGCCAAGTTAAAAGAACTAATCGCTGTCGCTGTAGCCCATGTAACCCAATGCCCCTACTGCATCGAAGCTCATGCAAATAAGGCACAAAAACTTGGTGCCACCAATGATGAACTAGCGGAAGCGATCATGGTTGCGGCAGAATTACGTGCGGGTAAAGCGTACTCCCATCTCGCAAATATGATCGCCAGTTTTTCTGAGGAATAATCTCTTTGTCTTATTCACAAGTGGAAAGATCCATTTCCACTTGTCCTTTTCTTTTTAGACAAAACGATCCAATCGATCAAAAAATCCTCCGCTAAAAGTGAAGGTTTCTCCCGTCACCAGTATTCTTTAGTTCTCTTCCTCTGCCAGCACCTTTTGTAAAACCTCGACGAATACTTCTTTTGGCTGGGCACCGGAGACCGCGTATTTGTTATTAAACACGAAGAACGGTACCCCGCGGACACCGATTTGATATGCGAGACCGATATCGCTCAAGACCTCCTCTTTAAATTGATCAGAACTTAACACCTGTTTAACTTTGTCCCGATCCAGTCCCACTTCCTCAGCTAGTTCAAGCAAAGTGTCATGATCACTGAGGAGTCGCGATTCGGTAAAATACGCATAAAACAGACGCTCGGTCAACTCCTCTTCCTTTCCTTCCGTCTTCGCGTACTGAAGTAAACGATGGGAATCAAATGTGCTAGTATATTTCAGATCGGCAAAATTATAATTTAACCCCACTTCTTTTGCCCGGGCGGCAATTTGTGCATTCAACTGTTTAACTTGCTCTACCGGGATCTGTTTTAATTCCGAAAAAGTTTCCGTAAACGATTTTTCCGGATCGTATTTCGCATCTGGGTCCAGCTGGTAGCTCCGGTAATGCACTTCCACATTTTCCTGTTCCGGTAGCTCCTTAAGGGCGTCATCTAAAATAGTTTTCCCGATATAGCAAAAAGGACAGACGAAATCGGACCATACATCGATTCGCATCCCCTTCACCCCTACCATTTCATTATCATAATAGGACCTTTCGAACTCATTTTTCCTATTTCCACAATCATATAACCGATTCCATCGTCAGGCAAATGAAACGACCGATTCTTTTTTGGAAAAATTTTTTTATGCTTAGTTGAAAGCCCCCTTGTTCATGGATTTCTTATTTAATAAATTTTTCCCATAAAGTTTTCCGCGTGATTGAAGATAAAATTTTTATAGGGTAACTTTATTACAACAAATTACTAATGGATATCCGAATGAAATGGTGGGAAATAACCCTGATATTATAGTATAATTTTTTTGAAAAGTGCTTGTTCATGTCCAAGCATGCATTTTCAAATTTTTTTGCGTGAATATGCGGTTCATAATTTTTTGTCGTTGTTCATATTCAGATCAAACCATAAACGAAGCGATCTCCAAGAATCCGTCAATCCTGAGTCAGAGTTCTCTACTGGTAGCAGGTTCCCAGGAGAAACCGTTAGAAAGAAGGTGCACCCGGTTGATTCGTTATAAACGGCTGAAAAAATATGAGCGCCGCTCATTAATAGTCCTCTTCATCGCGATCGCTGTAATTCTTTTTACCGAACTATTTCTAGTAGGTAGAAGTTTTGGTGGACAGACGTATTTAACGGTTCATGTCTTCCTGGAAATTATCAGTATAACGATTTCTTTTGCAATTGCCATGCAAAGCTGGATCGTCTTCTCTTATCGTTCGGTTTTTTCACAACTAATATTATTCTCTACTTTTTTGTCCATCGGAGTTTTTGATTTTTTCTACACACTTTCTTTCCATGAAGCATCGATCTGCACGATTGACTGTCCGTTAAACACGTCGGTTTTGTTTAGGGTTGTCGCCCGACTTGTTCAGGCGGGGATGATCTTATGGTTGATCATCTTGCAAGATTATAAGGTTACCAGAAAGATCAAAAATTATTACCTAATCGGCACAATTGGTGCCATTTCGGCTTTAACGGTGCTGATCTTCTATATCGGAAATCAATCGTCCATTTTATATATCGGTGGAACCGGACCAACGATCTGGTACACCGTACTCGAAGCGATCATTTGGACCATCACGCTTTTCTCAATCGTCCAGTTATGGCTGCTTTATCGTAAAGATCCAGTACCAAAAACCCTGGCTCTATTGATGGCCACGACTTTTTTTCTAATGAGTGAAATCCTGTTCGTTTTCAATATTACGTTATATGATATTGAAAACTTATTAGCCCGCATTTTTAAGGTCATTAGCTTTTTCTACTATATGCAGGGGATTTATATCGCTACCATTCAAGAACCTTATGAATACAACGTGAAGGTTCGTGAAAGTCTGGAGGAGCGTGAACATCTTCTCCAGGCGATCAACAATTCGATGGGCGAGGGGTTAATGGTTTTAGATAAAGACCAAAATTTGATTATGCTCAACCCGGAAGGGGAACGCATTCTCGGGTATACCCAAAATGAGTTAATGCAAAAAAACATCCATAAAACAATTCACTACCGCAAAATAGATGGGACCCCCTATTCTCTCGATGAATGCCCCATTTATCAAACGGTCGTCACCAAGGAAAAAATTCAGGTGGCAGAGGATGTTTTTATCGGTAAAGATGGGAAAGCCATTCCCGTTAGTTATACAGCGACACCGCTAATCGAAAAGGGACGGTTAACAGGGTCCGTGGTTACCTTTAAAGATATATCAGAAGAGAAGAAAACGAGAGACCGAATCCGTTTTCTGGCATACCATAACTCCCTGACGAAATTGCCCAACCGCTATTATTTTTTCGAACAAATAGAGAAGGAAATGCAAAATTTAAAAGATCAGGAAAAACTCGGGCTGATTCTCATGGATGTAGATAATTTGCAGAACATAAATGATAACTTCGGTCCGGAAATCGGCGACCTGGTAATCATAGAATATGCTAAAAAATTAACAAGTCACCAGTTCCCATTATTTGTAGCCCATCTTGATTCCGATGAATTCGGCATCCTGGTAAAAGATATTGAAGAAAATATTAAAAAAGACGCCATTTTCTTCCTCGAATCGGTTAAAGATCCGTTTTTGATCAACGGTAAAAATATTTTTGTATCCGTAAGCATGGGGATCAGTATCTACCCAACGGATGCCAGGGACCCGGGAGAATTATTGCAGTTTGCACATATCGCTTTATACCATGCCAAGAGAAAAGGGAAAGGACAAATCCTATTCTACAATGAGGAGATGGATCGAATTCGCCAGCGAAACGCCTGGATTGAAGAAAATTTATACGAGGCATTGATCGATAATCAAATTTCCGTTCACTATCAGACGATCGTTCATACAAGAACGAATAAGATTGTCGGTATCGAAGCGCTGGCACGCTGGCACCATCCGGAAAAAGGGTTTATTCCGCCCAACCAATTTATCCCGATTGCTGAAAATAATGGTTTGATCATACCCATGGGAACATTCATTTTCAATAAAGCCTGTCAAGACCTTGCCACCCTACATCATAAAGGTTTACGTGATTTGTTTATCAGCATCAATTTATCACTGCAACAACTGAAATATCCTAACTTTTTACAATTCGTAGATGATATTATTAGAAAGTACGGGCTATCTCCCGAACATGTCGTTTTTGAAATCACGGAGTCAATCACGTTGACGGAAGATCGCGAATTGATTCAAACGTTGCAACAATTTAAAAAAAGGGGCTATCGCCTGGCTATCGATGATTTTGGAAAAGGATATTCATCGATCGGCTATTTACGAGAGATCACCATCGATACGATCAAAATTGATAAATCGTATCTTTGGAATGTCACGAAAGATCAAACCGTTGCCCGCTTAACGAACGCCATCATCGCTATGGCGGATTCGTTAAATATCGATGTTATCGTTGAAGGTGTGGAAGATAAAGAACATTTAAATTTCATCAAAAAACATCCCCGAATCGCAGCGCAAGGCTATTTATTTAATAAACCGGGCCCGTTTCACGAAATTCTTTCCCTCTTCGAGAAAAGTTCTTGATGACTCGTTGCACGGATTGTCTTCTAGTCCGTGCTTTTTTTATTTAAGGTCTTCACCGGAAAACTTATTGTAAATAGGCCAATATCACAAAAAGAAAATATTTCTCATATGATACCAAGAGCGCGAAAAGTGTTAACAAAGGGGGACCCAATAGTGAGTGTTGTTTGGGGCGTGGATTGTTCGGAAGAAGTAACGGAAGAACTTTATAATTGTGTACTAGAAAATTTTGGCAAGCCGCAATTTTGGGGGCGTTATTTAACAACGGTTGCGGGTGCCTCGGAAGGTTTGACCAGAGCAGAAATTGACCTGCTTCACAATAGTGGAACAAAAATATTACCTATCTACAATGATTTTCGATCGGCAACAGGATATACATCCGGGCGCATTATTGCAAGGAACGCGATTTTCCACGCACGCCGGCTCGGTATTCCAGAGAATACCGTTTTGTTCGCCAATATCGAAAAATTTTTTTCAGTACATGCAGACTGGATTCGGGGGTACGTCGATGCCATCTATCCGAGCGGTTATCGCCCAGGAATCTATCATGATCCAGAAAACGGCGATTTTGCCACGGCATATTGTCAAGCTGTTGAAGCCGATACAAAAGTGAGCGCACAGTTGATTTTATGGAGTGCCGATCCCCATCCGGGTGCCACGAAAGCAACCGAAGCTCCGGACTACCATCCTTCCCAACCACTTTGCGAGGCAAATGTTTGGGCCTGGCAGTACGGACGGGATACGGAAACTTGCCCCATCGATACGAATTTAATCGATCGCCGTTTATTTGACCTGCTCTGGTGAGTATTATAAAAGGTCTGCCTTTATCGGCAGACCTTTTCACGTATACCCTTTGCAAAAGGTTTTATTGAATATCCCGATCATAGCGTAACCAGGAGCGGAAATTGCGCTTGACGTAGTTTTCCGCCTCTTGGAAGGTTTGGAACCGAACATTCTCGATGCGTTTTCCTTCATGTTCAATCTCATACTCACCATCATCATTTTTATAAATAAAGCTGATTTCTCCTAGATGGTTTTCATAGTATGTACCGTAGGGAGAGTCCTTAACATTGATTTCATTTTTCTCCGGATCCGGTCTGAGCGGTGGAATATGGAAAATGTCCGTCACAAAAAGCTTAAAACATTCTTCTGTCAGATCACACCCGCTTGCTTTCGGGTGACCGCCACCACCTAATCTTTTAGCGAATTGGGCAACATCAACATGATCATGAATGGTGCGGAAACCGACCTTTTTACTGCCAAGATTGACAAGGGCGACAAAATCAAGATGGGGATTGCGCTTATTTAAAGCATTGCCCAGCTCCGATAAATATTGTTCCGCGTAAACGACCCCGATGCAATAATCATCAACGAACATTTGAATGATCTGTTTATTTTTCGCATGAATATAACGCTCGATTTTTTTCTCTTCCACGTTCATGAGCATTTTTTCCATGTCCGTCAATTCAAATTGTCCGGGATTTTCTTGCAGCCGTTTTAACAAATCTTCTTCGAAATGTTCCCTGCCGAACATGAAAAAAAGATCGTTCAAATGTTTGGCCAATACATTATTGTTATCGACCCATTCCCAAGTATCATATTGACGGACAAGCTCGACAAATTCATCCAGGGCCGGGGTTCGATTCAAATATTTATGCTCGATCAGATACTCATAAAACAACGATGTGGCACAAGTTTGCCGTTTATCATCATATTCCGCTTTGACGAGTCCCCATTCATATTCGTTAAAATGGAGGGCGGTAACATGATGGTCGATCACCTGTACATGTCCGCCATTTTTATAGCGCTCATCAAGTAAGGAGGCGACATGATCATTAACCGCTAGGTCGGTAATATATAATTGTACCTTTTGATTTCTACTATCTTTAAGAAATTCTTCCACTTTCTGATTTAAATTGCGATAGGAGCAATGGGAAACATCCACTTGATCACCGAAAGCTATTTTAGCAACGATGGCGGAGCCCAGTCCATCTAAATCCGTATCAGTGAACAGCTTGACTTGCAAATTTCACTACCTCCTAAAAAATCCACTATGAGTTTTATTGTACCACTTTCTCGGCTAATTTTTACAGCAAAAATGTAAAATCAAAGGTGCAACTCCGCTATGGGCTCTCAACCACCATGGTATTCATCTAACAGGAACATTCAAAACGCGATAAACCCCACAAACACCGACGAAATGAGTACCTCGTCGATCCAGAGGATGAATTCGTTTCAAAATGATGATCAATGATCGCAAAGTATTTGGGGGCGTTTACATAATTATATAGAAAACCCTCATCCTGTTTTAGGAATCCCATTACTTTGTGAAATTTATTCAACGAAACCATTTTCCGCCATGGTATATTTGATTCAATCGTGTTGATTTCTCCTTTCACTTCGTAAAATATTTAGCAACCTATAAAATAGGGAATTCACGGAATATTTTTATACTTGAATGAGCGGACGATCTGTGGAAGGAAAAGAAATTAAACCAGAAAAGCGCGCAAAATGAACGAGTGCATGATTCACGATTTCATTCATTTTCACAAGATAGCGTGTGGAAACTTGGAGTACATCCTCAGTCCGTTTCACATATTCGCCACATACATCCATAGCCAAAATCCGAAAATGTTTCGCTAAATATTCCAGAATATAAAGCATCTGTACGAGGGACATACTTCCCTGATCCCAATTCGTTAACACTTCTTTTCTATCTAGAACGTCTTTATCAATACTAATATAAATCGCGTCCACATCTTTTAAAAACGAACAAATCTCTTTCGCAATGACATGTAAAGGAGTACGATTGAAGCGCTCTTCATGAATCATCAGTACGGGCTTGGGACTGAAAGGCTTAGGCTTAAGGGCATCCTCCTGATTGACCCCGAGGATAACAACCTTTTGTAATGAAGGGTGTTCGAGCATCGTTTGTGTGACCCATGAACCGCAAGAAAGGAGCGGACTCTGATCTCTCATGTCAGAGTGATGATCAAAAAGGATTAATGAAAATGGGGTATGTACGCGCTGTAATAATATATAAGTGACATAATGATAGTTTCCGTTACCGATAAAAGTTAATGCACCTGTTTTTTCTTCGGTCAATTTTTTCCGGATCGAACGCAACGATTGGCGGTCGCAAAAACCATTCGTACCGGGAATATGTGAACAATCGATCCACTGGTGAGGGTATTTTTGTAAAACTTTTTGCTGTTTGAGACTGTCATCGAAGTTTAATAATGTTAATTTGCACCGGTCAAACTCCATGAATCATCCTCTCCCTTGCCAATAGATTATCCCAATAATCAACCATCCCGTTTTCAAGAATTTTACAAATCTAGGGATTCCGATCGTATTTATATTAATTATAACGTATGTTGCTGCAGGGAGTACGAAAAATTTTACTAATTTTTACAACTTGTGAATATATTGAAATAACAAGGAAGACTTTCAGATTCTTTCTAGATACGCCTCACAAAAACGAGTGAGACCGATCATACATCACCAAAACCTACTTTTATAGCAAATTTCCGGAAATTAATAACCCCCTTTCTAAAAAGAAACATCATCGTGAAATGGACTCTATTTAGAAAGGGGGGGATTTCACGCTTCCCGGACGATAATCGCGCTTGAATACTTGCGCTGGCGGAATTCTTCAATATCTTTTTCACTTAAAAAACCAAGTTGAATCGCCGCTTTTATTTTTTCCTCATCGGGCTTTTTCTCAATGATAATACAATCCGAGAGATTCAAAGCTTCTAGTTTTTCAACGATCGCCGGTGATAACTTTTCCGTCTTGCGAATTTGCCTTTTCAAAATATACTGGGAAAACTGGACCTCACCGCCGTTTTTCGGGCCGACCGTAGCATCAAAATACCCGTTAAACAATTTCTTCAGTTGCTTTAATTCCCGGTCAATTTCCTTTGCCTGTTCAGTTAAAACAAAAAACCGTTTAACCAACGCTTCATTGATCGTTTCCAATTGCCTGTCCGCCATTTTCCTCATCCTCCTTCATTTCTATATATATAAAAAGATGAGGAAAATAGAATAAAAACCCCGCCTTTTTTGGCGGGATTCCTCATTACTTGGTTAATTTAGCAGGATGTTCAACTTCCAATAAGTAACGGCATTCTAATAAACGAATCTCGAATAATGTTAATGGATCGCGGAATTTTTCCGGATTTTTCCGCAACTGTTCCAACTCCGTCCGTTCTTCGACAACTTCCCGCTTTAAATCAGCGATCAATTGTTGGATCGCTTTCAAGGCATTCGCGAAAAACAGGGAGACATCACGCGCGAGTCCTTGTTCCATTAATGTGAACAAGGCGAAAAATTGCTTGCTCACCCGCGTTACGACCTGGTGATAATCTTCGCTGGCGATAAAATTTTTAAACTGTTGAATGTAAAACGGTTTTCCTCTGGCAAAATTGCCGAGAACTTTTCCAGCCCCTTTTAAAAGAATCTGCCCGGGTGTGTAACGTAACAAAATATTTTCTTCCTGGATGACCGATCCGGTGGTGAAGCGGGCAACATCCCGTTGCCAGTCATCGAGAACTTGGAAGTCACAAGGTAAGCGCAATCTTTCTTCCCCTAGCATCCGATTGAACCCATTTTCGATTTCTTCAAGGAAAGCCCGCCCTTGTTCGAGCTCTTCTTTGGCGAGAACGAGCCATTCTTCCGCCCTGCTCGTCAATTGCTCCAGAATTTCACCGTGCAGATAAGCTTTTATTTTTTCATTCATCTTCTTATTCACTTCGACATGCAGTGTAGCAGGATCGATCGTTTCCGGAATTTCTTTAGCCACTCCCTGCAAGACTTTCGGCAACTCTTCGGCAATATCTTCTTCTAAGTCGGTTTTAATCAAGCTGAAGGCATTGGCGATCCGTTCCCCGATTTCCGTCTGTAAATCCGTCAACTGGTAGTAAGCGCCATTTAAGCGCTGCAAGATGTCTTCCTTTTTCTGGATGCTTTCATGTAAACGGTGTTCGGCCCGGACCCGTTGTTGTAAAAAGTCATGGATGATCCGTTGCATAAGGACGATTATTTTTTGTAAATTCGTAGTTTCGGTTTTTTCCCCCAACGTTTGACGGATTTCCTGGAAAAAGTTATAGAAATCCTTCATTTGTTCGTATGTGTATATTTTCCCCTGACCGATTGTCTTTTGTACATCCTCCCGATATTCTGCAATCGTCTCGTTTTTCCTGGCTACAACGGCATGGGTGATAAGGTCCGGATATTCTTTTTTCAACCATTTTAATTCCAGCAATTCATCTTGAAAATGGTCAAGTTTCGGTGACAGGAAATATACAATGGCATCCATAGCCTCAATCAAAGCTTCGTGTTCGACACTATATATTTCTGGAAAATCCAATAGACTTACATTCGCCTTTTCCAAAACGGGATGGACAATCGTTTTCTTAAAAAATCTACCATCGGTTTTGATCCCGTCCGTTTGCGCATCTAGCTTGCGATCGATTCTTCTGGTAAATTCCCTCCCGTATTCATAGATCGCCGTTTCCTTACCGGATTGATAAAGAACCGGAACGAGAGGTGTCGGAACATAATCCTTTTCGGAAAATAGTGGGTAAAATAGTTCCCGCCGTCCCATACCGGCTATGGCGATATTCAACGAATCGCTTCTCTGCAAAATCTCATGGATGGCCAGTAGTCGTTGATCGACAATGAGTTGATGATTGTTCCCCCACTCGATGAGCGCAGTACCGATCGCTTCCACTTGACCGGTTATATCGGTATCCCATGTTTCGTGGAATAAAACCTGTTCAGCATCACGAAGTGCTTCAACGTCCACACTATCCGCAACTTTATCATGCCAGGCAAAAAGCGCTGCCGCTGGTAACATCGCTCGTTTCCCGTCAACAATCCGAATCCAGACTGTGAGAAAATCGGCTATGAGTGGTTTTACTTTTTCTAACGTTAGATTTTTCCCGCTCATATCCTGATACGTTCTTTCGTACAACCGGGCAAGTTCCGGGAAGCGGGGATGTTCATCCATGTGTAAGAATATCTTATTGATAACGGACAACCAATTCGTAAAATACTCCGTATCTTGATAACTTTCCCAGAGGGCCATGACGAACCGTTCGAATAAGTCATGATCAATGGAATATATATACGGAATTACATCCGCAAAATACTCCGGCGGTAGGGTTGCCGTAAACCCACGATGAACATAAGATTTTAAGCGTTCAAACCATACTAAGGAACCCGTGCGTAGCCCTTCCCGTTTAGCCAGTTCAACAGCACTCGCCCAGTCCTCAGTTTCCTCAAAAAACATGCGGGCGATTTTGGTAAGATTCGGGTAATCAGGGTTCAATTCGATCGCTTCTTTGATCACCTGACCGGCTTCGGCTAATTTTTCACCTTGATAATATAAATTAAATAGTTGGAACTTGATTTCCATCTCCAGGATAACCGAATCGGTTTCAATGGAGTGATAGATTTCTTCCGCTAAATCATATTGTCCCAGCGCAAAGTAAGCATCAGCGATGTTTTTCCTGGCCCAGGGTGCGAGTTCATTCGTAATCTGTTCCCATTTATAAATCGCCGCTTCATAATCTTTGTAATGAAAATAAACTTCGCCCTGTGAAAAACGGATGTAAGAAGCATCCGGAATCTCTTGTTTTAGTTCACGAATCAGTAATTCGCCCAATTGCTGGGCCGGATCTTTATCTTGATCAACGAACTGTTGATAATATGTCTTCGTCTTTAATTTCTCTTCTACCGTCATCGACATCACCTTATTTTCTGTGTGCTTATTTACATTCTATCAAAGTATATTCTCGGTTCTATTGCAAATTCCTTTCTTTTTTGCGACAAATAAAACAGCACATTTCGACAGTGGCGGAAAGGAGATGATCGTAAAAAGAGCCTGCCTCAATAGCAGACTCCTTATCAGCACTTTTTTGTGCGGTCCAGCGTTTTGTCAAGAGATCGGTGAACATCTTCGGTAGACGATTATCGGAAAAACACCGCTCCGGTTCCCTTCGCTCGCTGTAAATCCTTCTGTTGTTTGGGAGCCGGCAAAATACCCGACGGGTTCCTCGATGTCCACCGGTGGTCCGTATATTTACAAGGTTCGCAACCAATCGTGACCACACTTTCCTAAATACCCGGTTACAATTCCTAGTAAGGCTCCGCCGACCACTTCGATCGGTTGGTGACCGAGCCGTTCTTTCAATCGTTTACTTTTATGATCATGATAATGATGATCTTTTTCTCGGCGTAAGCGTTCTATTTGTTCTTCTAACTGATTTAATTTGATCGTCAGCTCCCCGGCCTGACGTATCACCCCCTGGGCATCGTACATAACGAGGAGACCGAAAACCGCGGCTAAAGCAAAATCGATGGTTTTCACTCCCCGCTCCAGTGCAATATAAGTCGCCAGGGCACTGACTCCTGCCGAATGTGAACTGGGCATGCCTCCTGTTTCGAAGAACATCCTCCAATCCCAGACACCTTTCGTCATCTTTTTAACCGGTATTTTTAAAAACTGGGATAAAACGATTGTTCCGATGGCATTGTTGATCGCTTTGTTCATGGAACACTCCTCCACATCTTACAGTGTCAGGAAATTCCCAACCATCCAGGAAAGTCCCCTCGCATTTTGAACCGCATACTATTTGTATTGTTCGGAACAAAGCTATTTTTATACTTTATCTTTTTACTCCCCCAAACAAAAACATCAACCCATAAGACCGAACAGAATCGATAACGGTCAATCCGATTCACTTTCTATAAATCTCATGCATTCGCCTAAGCAAAAATAGTCAACCAACATAAGATATAGGGAATTCACCTACAGAAAAATGTTGAGGAGGAGTCTATTATGTATCCTTATGGCTTTTACCCGATGCCGCCGGGGGCGTATTATCCCACACCACAACCGATGTATGAAGGTGATCATCTAACCGATTTTGAGGGAATCGATGATTTGGATCGGCAGCCGCCCCAACTGGAAAGACGAATCAGCCAGCTTGAGAGGCAAACTGAAGTACAAAACCGTGAGCTGACGCGGCAAAATAATGAAATTCGCCGTTTAAACGGAGAGATCCGGCGTATTAATGAAGAGATCCGGCGCATCAATAGTGAAATCACCCGTATGAATCGGGTCAACGAACAACAAACCCGCCGCTTGCAACGCTTGAACCAGAGAGTTCGAGCCATTGAAAACAGATTGAATATTCCGTTTAGCCCTATGGAAGACGGATTTTGATGAATAAGTATAAAAAATTCTAAATTTTATTAACTCCGGAAATGGTACTAACCATTCCGGATTTTTTTTGGCAGAAACCCTAAAGGGACAGGCAACACAAGGAATAACCTTGTGAGTATTCGATTTATCCTGTATACTACATATTGCCTACATATTGTTACTTTGGGTGAACGATCACCCCGTGGTTCGAAACCATCCCACGTTAAAAATACTAAGGAGAGGATTTAAAGATGAACAAAATAACAAAAATGCTGGCCTACAATGGGATTGTAGCCGCACTTTACATCGTGATCACGATGTTGATCCAACCAATCGCTTTTTTAGGACTGCAATTTCGTCTCCCAGAGATGTTCAACCATCTCGTCATTTTCAACAAAAAATTCTTTTTCGGTATCGTTCTCGGTGTATTTTTAGCCAATTTATTCTTTTCACCGATGATGTGGTTAGACTTAATCTTTGGCGTCGGACATACGGTTATTAGTTTATTGATCGCCATTTTCGTCGGGCGTTATGTAAAAAACATTTGGGCCCGCATGATGATAAATTCCTTTGTGTTTTCTTTTATGATGTTTATCATCGCCATTGAACTTGAAGTGGCTGAAGTAATGATCGCCCTCGACAACCCGCTTTCCTTCTGGCAAAACTGGTTACTGATGGCCCTCGGTGAATTCATCGTTATGGCCATAACCGCACCGATCATTTACGCGATCGATAAAAAGATGAATTTCGGGAAGGTCTTATAAAAATCGCTGGGATAAAAAGGTTCCGATCGTTCATTGAACGATCGGAACCTTTTTTAATGCATATGAATCATCAATAGTCGTTCATATTTTTCACTCTAAAGTTCGCGAATCTTTTCCCCGGAAATAATCGCATTCCTCCCAAATAATGGCCCCTGGACGAATATCATAAAATATAACTGCCAATAATACGGTCCAATTTTCGGATATCCACATTCCGATTTAACCGCAATTTAAATTTACCAACGCGGGTCCATAGCTCTAATTCCGCATCCAGATCGAATCTACCGGCATTTTCCGAAGAATACATGACGATCGACTTAAAAGGAATGGTATAAATTTCCACCTTTTTTCCTGTCAAACCCTGACGATCGGAAATGATTAACCGTTTGTTGGTAATTACTGCGACATCTCGGATCGTCCGGTATGCGATCACCGCATGTTCGCCCTCAACGAAAATTTCTTCCACTTCTTTCGGAACGGTCGTTTCCTCGAGAAAAGTCCATTCCATGATATTTTGTACACTCACCCGAACCCCTCCTAAAAAAAGATTGAAACGTATTAAACACTCTGCTCTATATTTTTTAAGCCAACTGCATATCCGCAAGCCTCTCTAATTCGCGCATGTTTAAATTATTTTTTTGAGAGAAGGTGCGAATGAACAACATCATCTATAACTAATTCTCATCCTCTGCAAAGGAATTTGCAATAGTATTTTTAATTTCTTCAAAGTTTTCTTGGATATTTTTAATACGTATTTAGTATTTTTACTGACTATTGAAAAAAATGTCTTTTTGGATACAGCAATTAAAGGGATCTGTTACATTTTTACTTCTAGCGGCGCAAAGACATCATTGATTTCGGCTCAATGTATTGAGCCATTCAAAAATTTAGCAAACTGATTGACGCGAATGTTTGTCTGTATCCTTTTTTACACTGACCGAGATGACCATTTTTGTGCTTTGTCCGTTTTTCCATCATTTTCCCGAAACTTGAACGTTCGCATATTACGAGTAGAAATTCTTTGGCTAACGGGGAAATCATTTTGGGATGGCAGCTCAAATAAATCGCATCCAAATTTACCGTTCATCGTACAACTTTCCATTTACTATTTTCAGAGGCACCGTTTTACCTCTTGCCTGACCACCTCTACCTGTTATTGCAATGATTAGCGCCTCCAGGAAAACCGGCTCCCTGCCCATTCAATTGGTATATGAATCCAGCCCTTTTACCGGTAAAATGTATAATGCTGCACCTCCGGACCGCGCCGCATCTACATGTGAAATTTTTTCACCGATCGCATCGGTCACTTCCTTCGTGGCAACGATCAGGACAATTTCTTGTTCCGGCTCAATGGAAAAATGGAAAAAACCTTCCTTTTTTGACTTCTCAACACCTCTTGCATGAAGGATCGTCGCTCCTTTTGCCCCGGCTCCAATAGCTACCCGAATAATTCGTCTCGCATGTCCATAAGGAACCACAATTATACTCATATATAACTCCACTTAATTTTCCTCCCCATTGCGATCCTGAAAAAGACCGATCGCTTGATGCACATCAGCGGTAATGATCATCCCGGTGTTTTTTTCACGAAATTTAAATTCATGATCCAGGAGCCGAACTAGTTCATGCACCCTGCGTTTTTCCGTAAGCATCAATATCACTTCTTTTTCCGGTTCAACGATCATATCGAGTACGATATGTAATTCACTTGCCGACCCTTTCGCTTTAATAATGGTTCCCCCGTAAAAACCCGCATCCTGGCTCATCTGCACCACCGCCTTCGCAAGACCTTTATTTACAACAATCAACACTAGAGTCTGCCCGGAAGCGCTATTGTGATGACGGGTCTTTTCATGTTTTAACCAGCGAAGTGAACAGCTTTCGTTCATTTGTAAAATTCCCGCCAGTGAAATCGTGAACGCGATCCCGTGATGAGGCCTGTTAAACTTAAATTTTTCATTCATTTTTGTCAAAATTTCTTTCTCCCGATTCGCACTGATGATGATCAAGACAACTTCCCTATTCACCTCATCCATTCCCATCAACTCGAGCGGTTTGCTTTTTACCGTTCCTTTACCGTATAAACAGCTCGCGCAGGTAACCCCTAATTTTTTGACAAACCGCAACACTTTACTACCTTTGCCACGATTGACAATCACAGTCAACAATCGATAAGCCGACTCATCTGGAAAAAACATTATCCTTCTTCCACCTCTTCTACTTCGATTTCCGCTACATTCCTCGTTTTCCATTTATAAATCAAACCTAATAGCTGCACGGCGATAAGGGGTGTGATCGAAACTAGTGCAATCACACCGAACCCATCGAGCACCACATTTGCCTCGGGAATGAATTCAGCCGCCCCCTGGGCAAAGGGTAGAATGAATGCGGCGGTCATCGTCCCGGCAGCCACTCCCCCTGAGTCAAAGGCGATACCGACAAAAATATCCGGTACGGTATACGATAGCCAGATGGCCATGACGAGACAGGGGAGTAAAATATGCCATAACTGTAGTTCCGGAACGATAATTCGTAAAATCGAAAAACCAACGGCAACCGCAACTCCTAAACATAGGGTAAACAGAACGATCCCCGCCCGAATCGAACCGGCTGTTTCATCCTCAATTTGCTTCGTCAAGACATGCACGGAAGGTTCTGCCGGAATCGTGATCACCCCAAAAAGCATCCCAACGAACACAAGGAGCCAGGGCATGTTTAATGTGGCTAATTGATAACCAACGAGTCTGCTCGCTTCGATAAAACCCGTATTCACTCCGGTGATAAACAGCACAAGACCTATATACGTGTAAATCGCACCGACAAAAATCCGCTTTAACAACCCGTGGGAAATTTTAATCCAGAAAAAGTTGACAACGAGATAAATAGTCACGATGGGTAAAAGTGCGATGAGGGTCTCTTTAGCATACCCGGGCAAGCTTTGAATATAAATCTCCAGTACACTGCCCGTCATCATTTCTTCCACCGGTAACTTCCCCTCAAGCGGTCCCGTTCCTGTTATCGCCCCCTGTAGCATTACCGCCAAAATCGCACCGGTTGAAGCAATTCCAAGCATGCCAAAACCATCATTCGTCTCCCGTTCATGTGCGCTCCGGGTCATGGATGCGATACTTACGGACAGAGCGAGGATAAAAGGAACGGAAATGGCCCCGGTAGTTGAACCCGATGCATCGAAGGCAATCGCCAGGAAATCCGGCTGAGTGAAGATTCCGAGGAGGAAAATCACGGCATATATGATAAGAAAAATCCGGTTGATCGGAATATTTCTGATAATACGTACAAGGGCAACGGCAATCATGATCCCCACACCTAAAGAAACTAGTAAAATCATCATGAGTGAATTAAACTGCCCTTCTGTCACCGCATTCACTTGATTGGCTAAAATATGGAGATCCGGTTCAGCGACAGTCACAATAAAACCAAAACCACAGCCACCAATTAAAACAAGCCATAATCGATTACTATTCGTTAAAACTTCGCTTATCTGTTCACCCATAGGGGTTATAGATATATCAACACCTAATAGAAACAGAGGCATTCCGATTATCATCAATACCGTCCCGACGATCAATACCATGATCGTAGCAATGCTTAACGGCGTAATGGTCAGAGCGAGGAGGATTAAGACGATAAATACCGGAAAAACCGAAAGTACAGCTTCTTTAACATATTCCAAGATAGCTAACATGCATCACGATCCCTTCTGCCACCATTTCTGTTAGTATTTGATTTTCACCTGAAAAAATGAGCTGTTTTTCATGGTATGGATAATCTCAGGATCATCGGATTAAATATTTCTGTTGGATACCGTATTTTTTAAACATAATAATCGAGGATCTAATTTGATTCGTGTTGGCCAAGTATTAAAAATCCCCAGATATCGAGTAGAAGTAAATATGATACTTTAGAGAACGAGATCTAGGGCGCATCATTTTTCCCGTTCACCCAAATACCCGCGCACAACATTTTTAGAAAGACAAACCGTTTCATAAAGTAAGATGTGAACCTGTCTGAAATTGATTTGGAAATTCTCTATATTGAAAAAGGCCTGTTGTAAGCAGGCCTTTTCGTTATGATACCTTTCGCATCCGGTCAGGGAGTTGATCGATCGCCTGAATCACTTGATCCAATTTGGCTTCTATCCGATAAAGAAGGATCAAAGTGACGACGATCGGGAACCCCACTTCCCCGATGAAAGGTACGATTTCGCCCAATCTTTCTCCCCCCTTTTAAAAATATTGGCCGGAACCAAACGTCCGGCCATAAAATTCCATGCCATTATTCTTGAAATTCGAAGACAGTGACCTCTCGTTCGACAAGCCGCGCTTCTTTAATTTCAACAAGCGGACCGGTAGATGTAATGAAAGCATTGGCATCGATAATCGCCTGCATTGCGGTCTGGATTTCCTGTCCGGTCAGATCCTCTTTCGGATCTTGCACGACCAAACGTGCCGTCCGGCCCATCTCTGTCACAAAATGAAGTTCTAGTTGTTTATCCATGTTCTCACCTCCCTGAGAAGAGTTCACTGGTCATTATTCAGCGAGAATGACGCTGCGGTCATTACGCTCAATGCTGTGGAGCGGGTCCTTGGCTAGGGATGCCAAGGCTTGTGCAGCATCATACACTTGGTCAGAATTCGCAGCAACATTTAAATTGGAGTATGTCCGGGTTTTATAGATTTCTTTACCTTCTTCATCAATGCCAGCGAAGAAGGTCAAACGTAAACTGGATTGAACAACGCTTGCTTGAGCCATGTGCCTCACCTCCTCCCCTTTCGCCTTTATTATCAAGTTCTCCTTGGAAAAGGGATCAAGGTTTTCAAAAAATTACTTGCTTATATTTCGGTTGGAAAAGGACGGGAGGAAGATTTTTTAATAACCATATTTCGTATAGAAAAGTTATTGTTTATGTCAAACAATTATTTAATTAAAAAATAACTGGAATTGTAAGGAAAGGTTCTCAAGGGGGAAAGCAATCCATATACAAATAAAATCATCGTGAACATAGCAAATTTGATTAGGATCGGCCTGAAGTTTGGAAATGGGAGCTAGAAGAAGGATTGGGAACAGAAAGCTTGCATTTTGGTGAAAGGAATTAATGTTTTTGGCAAGTAGAAAATGTATGAAATGGCAATTAAAAATGCATACATACACTTGCCAAATTCCATGGTTAACGTTGAGAGATTGAGTCTTTGTATCGGTGACTTTCACCATTGAAGATGATTAAATGAGAATGATGAATCAGCCGATCAATGACGGCCTCTGTTAAAATGGGATCGCCAAAGACATTATTCCATTGGCTAAACGGTAAATTGGTTGTCACAATGATGCTTTTGGCTTCATAACACATGGAAATAACTTGAAATAATAACTCTGCCCCCTGTTTATGCAATGGAATATAGCCCAATTCATCAAGAATCAAGAGATCCAACTTTTCGATTTGATTGAGAAATTTACCAAGGTCACCTTTTTCATTGGCCTCCAATAAAGCATTGACAATGGAGGCGGCCGTATAGAACTTCACTCTTTTTCCTTGTTTTTTCATCAAATTGAGGGCGATGAGAGTGGAAAGGAATGTTTTACCGGTTCCCACTCCGCCATAGAAGATCAGGTTTTCCTGATTGTTCGTAAACTCTCCTTCTAACATATAATCTTTTGTTATACCAGGAGCTAATTGGATATCACGCCAATCATATGGTTTATTTGGGATTTTTGGCAAAGTTGACTGTTTTAATAATAAGTTAATTCTTCTCTCATCACGATGCTGCACTTCTCGTTCAAACAGCTTCAGTAAAAATTCCTCATTTGTTTCCGCATGGATGGTATGGTAATTGGCTGGAATCCAGCTTAATTTTAGTCTTTTGGCATATTCCTTAATCATTTGTTCCATGATGCCACATCTCCTTGGGATTCGAATAGGCGGTCATAATGCCTTACTCCTCGGATGGCTTCCGGCATATCTGGAACGTGTTTTTTCGGTTGAATTGGCTCTCGTATACCTCTTCCATTGATTAATTGATAAAATACCTGTTTAATCGATTCTACTTTCGGATGACCATACTGGGAGGCAATCCTCAAAGCCTGTGTCGAAACTTCGAAATCATGTTCTTTTAGTAAAACAGCTAGTAGTTGTAATGCTTCCTTCTTTTCTTGAACGGTACAATTGGAAAAATAATTTTTCCATTCTTCCGGCATCTTTTCATAGAAATCCGTATATTTTAATGCATTTGGCCTTTTGGCCATTAACGTAAGATATGGTTGCCATTTCATTGATTTTTGTTT
>CALKAK010000142.1 GCA_937983015.1 uncultured Bacillaceae bacterium
CATTTTAATTTTCAAAATAATAAGCGTCAAGGAACAACAATCTTCCCTGAACACGAATCATTCCCCAACCATTTCAATAGATTCTATCCAATTTGCAAATTTTAACACTGACAATCTTCTTTTTATCTACTACCATTGCGATTTTGCAATTTATTAGCCAAAATGCCCTCCTAAACCAAGACTATATCCTTATTCGCTACTAAAAGAAGCCAGCAAGCTACCTCACAAAACTTCTTCATACCGACACGTTTTCGCCCTCTCCCCGACACCACACGAATTTCCAAAAATTCCTTAAATACCCCTTAAGGGTCCAATTTTGCACGAACGATTCGCCATGAATTGGCCTCATATTAACGCGTTTTCTATGATACAATAAAGCTAGAAGAAAGCGCTACCAAGATATCTTACTATCTTCTAATCCGAAATTCCTCTTCACCATCGTTCGTTCGCACAAACTGACCAATTGTGCGAGGTGAATCGTCATATGACATTAGACAGTCGTAGTACGGCCATCTTATCCAAACTCATCGATGCTTCATCCTATGTACCGATCCATGAATTAATGGAAGACTTCAATGTATCACGGAGAACCATCTATTATGACATCGATAAAATCAACGATTGGCTCGAGGAACAAGGCCTTGACAAAATCTATCACGTCCGTTCCGCCGGAATCATTCTCTCCGATAAAGCCAAAGCGGCCATACCGCATCGATTAAAAGAGATCAAGCCTTGGTACTATGAATATTCCAGCGATGAAAGAAAAACATGGATCATCCTCTATGTCACTCTAGGAAACGGCCCTTTCTTCATCAAAGATTTCATCCCCAAACTTCAAGTGAGTCGAAACACTATCATCCAAGATCTCAAATCCCTAAAAGACGAACTCACCCCCTTTCAACTACAACTCGATTTTGACCGGGAAAAGGGTTACTTTCTATCAGGCGACGAAGCACAAATAAGAAAGGTAATCCCATATTTTCTCAACAAAGTAATCACTCCCCATGATCGGGAAGCGTTCAAACGATTTATCCACATTCAGGTAAAAATGAGCAATAACAAAAACCTGCTCAACATCTTCCAAAATCTCAAAACCCTTACCGAACTGGTCAAAGCTAGCGAACGACAGCTCGATTTAGAATTCACCGACCATATGATTTATAGTTTGACATTGCGATTATTCATCATTTGTCGCCGGGTAAAACTCGGACACTATATCGAGATGAACGCCATCGAAAAAGACATTATCGAAAACACCAAAGCATATCGCGTGGCAAATTTCATCTGCGAGCACTTACAACAAACCCAGCAAATCGATTTTCCGAAAGAAGAAAAACTTTTCATCACAACTAATCTTCTCGGTGCTAAAATCAATCATATTCAGGTCGATTTCCAAAACAAACCACTCCTCGAACAGCTAAGAAAAATAGCTGAAGCCATGATCATAAAATTCCAGCGTTATGCATGTGTACTATTTTCGAATAAAGAAGCCCTCATCAATAATTTGCTACTCCATCTGAAACCTACCTATTACCGTGTGAAATACGACATCGAAATCGATCACCACTATGTCGAAACCATCAAAGAAAACTATGAAGAAATTTTTACAATCACGAAAAAAGTCATTCAACCGTTCGAACGTTTCTTGAAAAAACCGATTCCCGAAAATGAAATCGCCTATATTGCCATCCATTTTGGGGGGTGGTTGCAAAAAGAGGGTGTAACCCATATCCCGCGGAAAAAGGCGCTTGTTGTTTGCGCCAATGGAATCGGTACTTCACAAATTTTAAAACAACAGTTGGAAGAATTATTTCCCTATGTGGATTTTATAGATACCGTATCGGTTCGCGAGTATGAAGAAAAACAATTCGACATAGACTTCGTAGTCTCAACAACGACCACAGTAAGAAAAGATCACCCTACCTTCATTGTCAATCCCATTCTAACAGATACAGAAAAAACGAGACTATTGAATAACGTCAACGCACTTTGCAATTACACGCAACAACAGCAAATAACGATTAACGGCTTGCTTCATTTAATTGAACAGTACGCCCAAATTCACGATAAAGAAAAGTTGGCCAACGAATTAAAACAGTATTTATTTCCGGCTACTACTAAAATCGTTGAAACGGTAAAACCCAATCTCTGGAACTTGCTTAAAGAAGAAACGATTCGAATCGCAAGGTCTGTAAATGATTGGCGCGAGGCGATTAAGCTAGCAGCTCAACCTTTACTGGACAGCCAACATATCACGCAAAACTACATTACAAAGATGATTCAAAACATCGAACAGCATGGTCCGTATATCGTTTTAGCGCCAAAAATAGCAATAGCGCATGCCAAGCCGGAGGATGGGGCATTGAAGCTGGGCATGAGTATGTTAAAAATCGATCAAGCAGTAGCCTTTTCCCATCAAAGCAAACATCAAGTACACATTATTCTAGTACTGGCAACTGTCGATAACAAATCCCATTTAAAAGCCCTTTCTCAATTAATCCGATTATTCGCCAACAGAAAAAACATCAAGATTCTCATTGAATTCCAATCGACAAAAGAAGTGTATGATTTTCTAAAAACTGCATGTGCCTGGTGAATGCAGAGGATGGGTGGGGAAAAATGTGAAATTTCTAGAAAAAAAGCTCGTTGCCCTCGATGTTACAGTGAAAGATCCCGAAGAAGCAATTAAAAAAGCTGGGGAGCTTTTAGTGCAAGCTAATCTCGTAGAAAACACATACGTGGAAGCGATGCTTCGTTCCTATCGGGAAAACGGTCCTTATTTTGTCATCGCTCCACACATTGCAATCCCTCATGCGAGACCGGAAGATGGAGTATTTGAAGCCTGTGTTTCGCTCATCCAATTAAAACACGGGATCCATTTCGGTCACCAAGCAAATGATCCGGTAAAGCTTGTCTTCGGCCTGGGAGCATCATCCAGCGAAGAACATTTAACCCTATTAAAAAAATTAATGAATCTCTTAAACAAACAGGAAAACATCAAAAAGCTTTTTCATGCGAAAAGCTATGAAGATATTAATCAATTAATCAAGGAGGTATGAACCATGCATATTCTATGTGTTTGCGGTGTCGGACAGGGGTCAAGTCTCATTTTAAAAATGAATGTAGAAACCGTGCTAAAAGAATTAGGTATTGAGGCAAAAGTCGAACATTCCGATGTTACTAGCGCGACCGGTGCCAATGCCGACTATATCATCACGAGCAACGAACTCGCGGAAACATTAAAAAACCGTGCCACATCGGAAATTATAATAGTCAATAACTTCTTCGACACGAATGAGATTAAACATGCTCTCCAAGAGCATATCAAATAAACCATTTAAAGGAGGGAGTAGTTGATGCAGTTTATTCAGTGGTTGGCTGACAACTTCTTCGGCGTTCCGGCAATTCTCCTCGGCTTTATCGTCCTTTTAGGGTTACTCCTACAAAAAAAGAGCGCCAGCGAAGTTATTAGCGGAACGTTAAAAGCGATGATCGGGTTCTTGATCATCAATGCCGGTGCAGGTGTCATTACTGGAGCTTTAGGTGTATTTGAACCGATGTGGAGTGAAGTATTCGGTATTGAAGGTGCGGAATTCGGTAACTTTTTAGGTCAAGAAGGGTTTATTAACAAATACGGTTCTGCAGTAACACTAGCGATGACGTTTGGCTTTATTATCAACGTTTTACTCGCCCGTTTCACACGCTTTAAGTATATTTATTTAACCGGTCACATGATGTTCTGGACCACATTGATCTTTGCTGGAATCATCATCGACACGACGACAGATGTTCCCTTCTGGGTTCTCGTCATCGTTCTTTCCATCGTCATGGGACTATACTGGACTTTCCAGCCTGCCATCGTCCAACCGTTCATGCGGAAAGTCATGGGCCATGACAATATCGCTTTGGGTCACACATCCGCGGCAGGTGCATTGCTCGGTGCGCTATTGGGTAAATGGTTAGGTAACAAAGAAAACGATGCCGAAAAGGTCAAGCTGCCGAAAGGGCTTGAGTTTTTACGCGATAACAACGTGATCACCGCCTTAACGATGGGTATTCTCTTCGTAATCGGCTCGCTCATCCTGATGGCAAGGAACACACCGGAAGCTCAAGAATTGATGGCCGCAGCCGGTAGTCAGAGCTTCGTGATGTACGCCATTGTTCAATCCTTTACATTTGCCGCCGGTATCGCCGTCGTTCTCAACGGGGTCCGGATGTTCATCGGTGAGATTGTCCCGGCCTTTAACGGAATCGCCACCAAACTGGTGCCAGGTGCCAGACCGGCATTGGACTGCCCGGTAGTCTATCCTGCCGCACCAAATGCCGTTATCCTGGGATTCCTAGGCGCCTTCGTCGGGGCTATTCTCTGGCTGATCGTTATCGGAAACACCGTCGGTTACGTTTTCGTACCGACAATGATCGTCCTCTTCTTCCACGGTGCAACAGCCGGAGTATTCGGTAACTCGACCGGTGGTGTACGCGGTGCCTTAATCGGCGGGTTCGTCACGGCTACCATCGTAGCTTGGGGTCAGTGGATCATGGTCAAATTCTTGATCTCATCCACGATTCCGGACACCGCCATGTGGGCAGCCGATACAGATATGTTCATCCTCGGCCCGTTCATTAAGCTACTTTCCTTACTCTTTTAACTCATGACAAATGCATAAACCGACATGGCAACATGTCGGTTTTTTTCCTTTGTTTTCTATAAACTCTAAAGGAAGGGGAAACGCCTTGACCTATATTCGCACCCTCAAAGGGGACATCAAACCGGAAGAATTAGGTTTCACCTATTCCCACGAACATATCGTCTGCCGTCCGCCTTACTGGGTAGAAAAATGTGAAGATGATCTATTACTAGATGATAAAGAAAAATCGAAACAAGATGTCGAAGATTTTAAACGACACGGTGGTAATGCCATCGTCGATGCGACAGCAGTCGATTATGGCCGCGATGTGCAAGCGGTTAAAGAGATCGCCGATGAATTGGACATTCATATCATCGGAACCGCCGGCTTTAATAAAAGTTTCCTTTGGAATGCGCCGATCAAAGAAGAACTAAAGCCGCTCATCGGTAATTACGAAACATACGTGGAATGGATTGAAAACGCCACGATTAACGAGCTTACCGAATTCATCATTCGCGAAGTAGAAGAAGGTTTAGAAGGCACACCCTTCCGCGCGGGACAGGTAAAGTTCGGTACCGGCTATAACAGTATCAATCCATTGGAAGAAAAGATCCTTCGGGCCGCCGCCCGCGCTCATCATGAAACCAAGGCCCCAATCCATTCCCACACGGAAGCAGGCACGATGGCACTGGAACAAATCGAACTGTTAAAAGCGGAAAATGTCAATCTGGAATTTGTCAGCTTCGGTCATATGGATCGCAATCCCGATCCCTATTATCACGAACAGATCGCCAAAACAGGTGCCTTCCTCTGCTTTGATGGGATCGGCAAAATCAAATACGGACCGGAATCAATGCGTATTCACTGCATTTTAGAACTCGTAAAAAAAGGCTACGAAGACCAGATTTTAATCTCCGGCGATACCGCCCGGAAGAGTTATTATAAACATTACGGGTATGGGCTCGGTTTAGAATATATCATTACCAAATGGGTTCCACGCTTCATCGATGAAGCGAATCGAAACGGATTGGTTGGTGAACGATTGATTCATAAATTTTTCATCGAAAATCCCGCCCGTTGTTTCAGTTTTAAAAAATAATGCACGGAGTGGAAACCATGGAATTCCAATACGAAAATTCTTTTGTTGTAAAGGAAAAAATCGCCCGGAAAAAAGTTGCCATATTGCCAATCGGGGCCGTCGAAGCACACGGACCACATCTACCACTGGGGACCGATAATATCCTCGCTGAGCGGATCAGTAAAATGCTGGCTAAACGCGTCGATGCTTTCGTACTGCCCACCCTCCCATACGGACAGGTATGGAGTTTAAGAAATTTCCCCGGCAGCATCAATATCACGAATGAATCACTGATTTCCTTTTTATACGATATCGGAACGAGCCTCCACCACCAAGGATTTAAAATTTTCGCCATGGTGAGCGCCCATTTGGGAAATGCGACGGCATTGAAAGAAGCGGCTAGGAAACTGTACGATGCCGTTCCCGATTTAAAAGTGCTGTATATGTTTTATCCGGGAACGAACAAAACGATCGAAGAAGTTCGTGAATCACCTTCGAGCCATCATACCTTTTTCCACGCCTGTGAAATGGAAACATCCTACATGTTGTATCTCGCTCCCGAGTTTGTGAATATGGAAAAAGCCATCAACGAAACACCTGAAATTCCACCGACTGTGGATGTCACTCCCACTCCCTGGGAGGAATTTACCGACACGGCCGTATTAGGACATGCCAAACTCGCCACCCGAGAAAAAGGCGAAAAAGTGATCCAGGTTGCCCTGGAAGAGATGGCACGATACATTTCAGAATTGAAAAAAACGGTGTAATCGGTGCTAAATTTTCACATGCGAGCGACCCCTAAAACCTTCCATTCCCTAAACGTTTTTTCCGGCTATATGCTTAAATCAATTCACGAATAAGGAGGGATTCCATGCTTTCAACTTATTTTGAAAAGGTAGGAGAACAACTGCAAACCATTTTAGAAAAAGAACGAGAAAACATGGAACAAGCGGCCCAAAAAATCGCGACTGCAATCCAAAACGGTGGCATCATCCAGTTATTCGGTTGTGGACATTCCCACATTTTAACCGAAGAAGTCTTTTATCGAGCCGGTGGATTGGTTCCGGTAAAACCGATCTTAGTCGAACCTTTAATGCTCCATGAAGGGGCGATGCTTTCTTCTCAATTAGAGAGAAGACATGATTACGCGCAAACGTTCATGAAAGATGTTGACATTCAAGAAAATGATGTCTTTATCGTCATTTCCACATCAGGCCGTAACCCTGTTCCAATCGATGTAGCAAAATTAGCCAAAGAAAAGGGAGCTTTCGTAATCGGCATTACTTCATTAAACTACTCCCAAAGCCAGCCGTCACGACATAAAAGTGGCAAATATTTATTCGAAGTTGTCGACCTTGTAATCGATAATCATTGTGTTACTGGAGATGCGATTTTGCAATATGAAAAGGTAAAGGTTCCTTTCGCCCCCACCTCAACGGTCGCAGGTGCCACGATTTTAAACAGCATTTTCGCAGAAGCCATTCGCGTAATGGCTGATACTGGTTTAGAACCACCCATATTTTTAAGCGGAAATCTGGAAGGTGCTGATGAACACAACCAAGCACTGGTGGAAAAATATAGTAAGCGAATCCCACTCCTTACCAAAAATTTAGAATCATAATAAAATTTCTTCACGCGATATTTTCATAAACTCTGGCTAACTATTTTGGTATTCGTGTACAAATTTCTCCGGAGGATGAGAATGGAAAAAATCGCGGAAATCTGTTGTGGTAGTTTGGAAGATGCGCTCATTGCGGAAAAAGCGGGCTGTGACCGCATCGAATTGAACCAGGCCATGTTCTTATCAGGGCTCACCCCTTCCCCCGGGACCGTCGAGTTAGTCAGCAAACATTGTTCCATTCCCATTGTCGTCATGGTGCGACCACGACCGGGCGGATTTTATTATAACGATTAT
>CALKAK010000143.1 GCA_937983015.1 uncultured Bacillaceae bacterium
GCTCCGGTAGCTGCTGGGATGGCCGCAATAGGCGGAGGGCTTTGGCTCATTGGAAAAGCTATCGAGCACCGAAAAACTATTGCAAAGGTTTTCACCCAACCAGTACAAACCGCCAAGGAAGTAGCTAACACAGTTACGAAGGCCGCTAAGAATGTGGCTACTACGGTTAAGAAGGGGATTAGCAATGCGGTTGATACGGTTAAAGGTTGGTTTAGCTAAAAAATGTCCCGCTGGATCAATTACGATCCAGCGGGGTATTAGGGGGAGCCGGAGATGATTCGACCGCATAATTTGGATCCTAAGATCCGGGAAGTCGTTGAACGATACACAAAGGAAGAGGAAGAGTGGGATGTATTTCCGGCGAAATTTCGAATTGATGGTGCACACTATTATTATTTTGCTTTTGATCCATCAGCGGATCAATTGGTTGTCCGTGAAGACGGGGCGGTTTTACCAGTATCGCAAATCCGGAAAGTCGCGTTAATCGCGAATGGTTTCAACACATCGATAGAGGCTTTAGCAAACTACGGAGAGAGTTGGGCAAGCAAACCGATAGTGAGTATCTATAAACGGTATATCAGAGCGTTGAAAAGAATCAAGAAATATGCCATTAATATACCGAGTGAATTAAAAAAGGAATTAGACCAGATGATTTCCTTGTCCGAAGAAGTGATTGACCATCAGATTACCATTAGAAAATCCGTGAATGCCGGACGAAAACTTACGGTAGAGACCCGTAATCGAGAAGTGGTGACTGAAGAGGACTTTATGAAAATGCGAGGTTACCAAATGGACATGGGGCGTAGTGGATTTAGACAAAATGAAATTGAACTGGAAACATCCGAAGCCCGTGAACGCCTAATCAATTACCTCGAGTCTCAGGTATCATGGAAAAACTGGCGACTGTGGTTTCCTTACAAAGAGTTAAAATATCATGACCAACGGATGTATTCGAAAAAAAGGGATCCCGAGGAGGTAAAAATAATGGAGGAAATAAGAAAAGAGATTTACAAGGATATATCGATCGAGCAACATCCGGAAGCAGACAAATATTTGGCGTGTCTTCGAAATCCAAGATCATAACAGATGGAGGGAGTAAGGTGAACAGTTGGAAGGAAGCATTTTCTTTGTATCGGGAGCAATTTTTAAGGATCTGTATAATTATACTAATCTTTGTATTTCCTATACAGTTTCTTTATTTGATCGTGACCAACTATGCAGTTTTGCCGTTTGAAGTCTTTGGGATTCCTCTGTGGACGTACTGGATCAGAACATTTTTTATGCTGATTACACTTTCGTTGGTTCAACTTCCTTTTATCGCTATGGCTAACCAACAATATAACTATGAAGAGATTTCGCTGCGAAATATATTTGGTACAGTGTTCAAATATATGTTTTTTGTATATATGGTAGGTATTCTATACTCCTTTTTAACAGTTACGGGGACTATTTTTTTCGTCCTGCCTGGATTGATTATTCTTTTATGCTTTTTCGCATTTCCCTATGTTGCAGTTGCCTCTGATTTGACAGGATGGAAAGGGATTAAGTATACCTTTTTCTTTGGAAGAAAAAGATTTTTTTGGTTGTTACTGATTATGGCATTGTTTACCTTGATTGATTTGGTTGCTACTGCAATAACGCAACTGGTGGTTTTATCACTTACGAGTGCATTTTTGATCATTAATTTAAGTCTAATGACAGTCAGTGCTTTAATTATACCTCTATTTGCGTTTGTCATTACTTTTGAATACAATAAATGGCATGAGATATATCATGAATAAAACGTGTTTCTTATCAAACTGAAATAAAAGGTATTAGAAGACTGATAAAATGCGTGTCATTTTCGTTGCTTCCGTTGACTCTACATCATCCCTGTTTTCCTGTATTTCTGTCTTTCCCATATCGGGATCGAACGAGCTTGAGAGCTTGCCTACTGCCCCTTCAGAAATTGTCCTTGATGGAGTGGTATTAAATACTATTTCTGTTAAGAAAGAGTTATTTCATCACATCGATGTAGTAATTATATACACACGTACAGGTTTGAGCATAAATATTTAGGGGATGGTTATTATTAAGATTGTGAAAAATGGGTTGTTAGTGGTCTATTATTTTATTCCTACATTTTTGGGTATATTAGTGATCAATGAATGGATTGTTGATATACAGGAATATTTAACTCGGGAACCTGGTTTTCGCGCCTGGGCTCCAACTGGCCTTTCCTACACTATATTGACAATAACGACGACCTTAATTCTTTGGGCCATTTTCGGATGGAGTCATCTTTTACTTGCAATGAAAGATCTGAGGGAGATGATACCGGGTAGAATGGCAGCTTTATTTTTCACCTTTAGTTCCACTTTAGCGCTTCCACTTTTTCTGTTGTTGACCCCTTTGACCTTTGATCATTATGTTGCTGCCGATGAAGATGCCTTTTACCACGATCCGTATTTTGGATTTGAACCCGAATTATATCCTTGGGAAGATGTCCAGGTGATCCTGGATTATCAATATATTGGATCTCAAGAAATAGGGATTAACTACATTATCAAAACTGATGAAAAAGAATATGATTTGGGGAAATCGTTATTAAATAGCTCTCCATCAGAAAAGCAAATTCAGATGATTAAAGATGTGGATCGTATTGTCCGGGAAAAAGGAGTCCCTGTTACGATCCATCGAAAGATTGGTCCGGAGGAACTAGAATATATTAAGAATGATGGACGATTTACACCCAAAGATATCGAGTTTGTAAAAGACATCTTTGAAGTAAAGGAATATTAGTTGAAGTCAGGTGCAAACCACCTAGTTATTGCAATGCGTTGAACGGCGAAATAGGTGGTGTTATCGGTCGCTTGAAAAACACCTCTAGGTAATGCGATGACCGTCATAGACGAGAGTCGAACGCGGATGTCCGTAATATGCGGAGGAAAAGAACACCGAATCTTTGAACGGTGTTTGCTCGCCACGGGTCGTCCTTATGGGACGGTCCGTTTTGGGATTCGTGGATTATAGAGCATGGAAAGTGAAAAGTTGGGAGCCTTTTACCTAAGTGTTTTTAAGTATGATTTGTAATAATTACGATGCCTTTCCGGATCAAACACTAATTTCGGACCAAAAACAGTCTGAATCGCCCGGGCCGAATGAGGATTCCAATAATCCAGCGGATGATTCAAATGATACGTTTGTTGATAAATTAGGTTGAAAAACATTTAAATAGGCTTTTAAATATGTAGGATTGGGTAGCATATCTCTTATTGATCTTGGGCGACAGAATAAAGGAAGCGGACTAGATATCTATTTTACCAATGCTGGTATGCTCCGCGGCATCCTAGGTGTATTTCCCGATGAATATAAAGGGGTTCAATTTTTTCATGACACCTGGGACCGTGCTGACA
>CALKAK010000144.1 GCA_937983015.1 uncultured Bacillaceae bacterium
AAGATCGTCAAGCAAGGAACGGCCGAAGAAATCATTCGCCAGGATGTCTTGCGCGAAATTTATGATATGGACATGACCGTCGGTCACTTCAAAAATTGTCGCTTCTGTTTTTACTTTCACTGAAATTTAGTGCTGAAAACAAAAAAAGGTGTGCTGAATGAAAAGCACACACCCAAAAAAGATGTTTCTTAACATTAGTTTACTGAAAAAAGCTTTTTATGTCTATTTATTCGACTTCATTCAAAAAACGCATGGGGTGTTGTTTATGAAAAAATTTCTTGCAACCTTTCTGATCTTATTTCTCGCTTTAATAACAGCTGCTTGTGGTGCAAATAATGCCGGGTCCAAAGAGGGGGCAGCTGATCAAAATACAGGAACAAGTGAAACTTCTGCGGATGAAACGGTAACGGTTACCCACTCATTGGGGAAAACGGAGGTAAAGAAATATCCGCAAAAAGTAATCGTTTTTGATTTCGGAGCTCTCGATTCCCTTGATCTAATGGGTGTTGATATAGCCGGTTTACCAAAAAGCGGTACCGTTCCACCGTATTTAGAAAAATTCACCGCTGATACTTATGAAAATGTCGGTAGTCTGAAGGAACCGGATTTTGAAAAATTAGCCGTTATCGAACCGGATCTAATCATTATCTCCGGTCGGCAAGCAGAATTGTATGAGGAGTTCACGGAAATTGCCCCGACGATTTCCGTCGAGCTCGATCTCAATAACTACATAGAATCATTCCAGAATAACATGCGGATGTTAGGAGAAATTTTCGGTAAGGAAGACTTTGTTGAAGGTGAGCTGGCAAAGATCGATGAAAAAATCAAACAAGTTCGCGCTGAAGTGGAATCCCTTGGGGAAAATGCACTCATCGTTCTCGTCAATGAGGGGAAAGTCAGTGCCTTCGGGCCGAAGTCCCGGTTCGGGATCATCCATGACGTTTTAGGTTTTATTCCAGTCGATGATCGCATCGAAGTGACGACCCACGGTCAAAGCATCTCCTTCGAGTACATTGTGGAGAAAAATCCTGATTATTTGTTCGTCGTTGACCGAACCGCTGTAGTCGGTGGCGAAGGCAGTGCTCAAGAAGTCATTGAAAACGATCTTGTGAAAAACACAACGGCTTATCAAGAAGGCAAGATCGTGTACTTAGATCCGAACTTCTGGTATCTCTCTGGTGGGGGCCTCGTTTCCTTGGCAGAGATGATTAACGAAGTCGGCGAGGCGATCAAGTAATTCAGTAACGGTAATTTTAGATTGAAGACGTGGCAAGCTGGAAGGCTTGCCTTTTTTATTTTCTATCTTTTCTCAAAAACAATTCACTAGAGGATTGTATGTATTGAGATGAATTCGAACAATTGTTGAAAATTAGAAAAATGATATTGACCGGACTGGTCGGTTTTTGTTATTTTGTAAATAGACCAGTATGGTCGATAAAATAATTTGCCAAAAGGAAGCTTTCCGGGAAAGGAGGTAGACGGTGAACGAGGCCTTTAACAAGCTTGATCAGGGAAAACAAGAACGGATTATCCGTGCCGCCTTACAGGAATTTGCGGAAAAAGGGTATAAACACGCATCGACGAATGCGATAGTGAAAACTGCCGGTATCAGCAAAGGAATGTTATTTTACTACTTCAATAGTAAACAGGACCTCTATTACTTTTTGGTCGAATACAGTATCGATACGATTCGAACAGGCTTTATCGATAAAATCGATACGTCCATTCCGGATGTGATCGAACGTCTTGCCCATATCGCTTATTTAAAATGGAACTTTTTTTTGGAAAATCCGGAATTGAGTATGTTTATTACCTCGCTTGTTCTCAAAGATAATGTCCCTTTGCCAGAACCCCTACAGAAAAAATATGATGAGTTGTTTCGAATTGGCATGGAAAAAGCATATTTTTTCAATAATGCCGACTATCGTTTATTTCGTGATGATATCGATCCACAAAAAGCGATTCAATTAATTCAATGGACATTATATGGCTATCGAGATGATTTTTTGCAACGCTATCACGGAAAAGGTCTGCATGAACTGCCAATGGAACAACTTTGGGAAGAGTTCGCACAATATCTGGATATTTTAAAAAAGGTTTTTTACCGAGCGGACAATGAGACTATTCACGAAGAAAAATAGCTTACGGTTTTGTGGAAAAAACGGGAGGTGTGAAAATGGGCATTTTAGAGGTAAAAAGTGTAACGAAAAAATTTGGTAGTTTTAAAGCGCTGGATGAGATTAGTTTTCAGGTGAACAGCGGGGAAATTTTCGGTTTTATCGGGCCGAACGGGGCCGGGAAAACGACGACGATTCGTATTTTGCTAGGATTGTTAAAGGCAACGAGCGGGGAAGCTAAAATATTTGGGAAAGACGCCTGGAAAGATGCCGTGGACATTCATAAACGTTTGGCCTATGTGCCGGGGGAAGTTAACTTATGGCCGAATTTAACCGGTGGTGAAATCATCGATCTATTCTTAAAGATGAGCGGGAATGCCGATTGGAAACGCCGGGATGAGTTGATTGAACGTTTTCAGCTTGATCCGACGAAAAAAAGTCGGACGTATTCAAAAGGGAACCGCCAAAAAGTTGCACTTGTTGCCGCGTTCAGTCAGGATGCGGATCTTTACATTTTGGATGAGCCAACTTCTGGACTTGATCCTTTGATGGAACAAGTATTCCAGGAATGTGTCCGGGAGGCGAAAAAACAGGGAAAAGCGGTCTTTTTATCAAGCCATATTTTATCGGAAGTAGAAAAATTATGTGATCGTGTGGCGATTATCAGGGAAGGAAAGATTATCGAGCAAGGGACGTTGCACGAATTGCGCCATCTGACCCGTTCCAATGTGATCGTGCGGACAAAAGAGAAGGTTACCGGGCTTAAGGCAATGAATGGGGTCCATCAATTGGAAGAGAAAGATGGTGAGCTATTCTTCCAGGTCGACACGGAGGCCATGGATCGCGTCATGCGACATCTCAGTCAGTTCGGTATTATAAAACTGGAGTGCATGCCACCGACGTTAGAGGACTTATTCTTACGTTATTATGAACAGGCGTCAACGGAGGGGAGTTAAGATGAAAAGAGCGGTGACTGGTTATTGGCCGTTGACGAAATTGTTGTTCCGAAAAGATCGCTGGAAAATTTTAATC
Source organism: uncultured Bacillaceae bacterium (assembly GCA_937983015.1). Classification (GTDB taxonomy): domain Bacteria; phylum Bacillota; class Bacilli; order Bacillales; family Caldibacillaceae; genus CALGAD01. Next base: position 3,150 of record CALKAK010000144.1, read on the forward strand.
TGGCTTTTCTGTCTAGTCGCGGTAACGGTGGCATCGGCGATGGCCTATCCGGAAGTATATAAAACGGATGAAGATATCATGGGCTTTGCCTTGACGATGGAAAATCCCGGGATGAAAGCGATGATCGGTCCGGGTTATGAACTGGAAGAGTATACATCGACGGCGCAAATATTCGCCCATGAATTATTGTTGTTCACAACGATCGCAGTCGCCGTGATGAACATTTTGTTTGTCAGCCGTGCGACACGGGTTGATGAGGAAGAAGGACAGACCGAGCTCGTGCTTTCTTTACCCGTGGGCAGGCTCTCCTATTTGCTCGCGGCGATGATCGAAGCGTTTGTTGTCAATCTCATTCTTGTTTTAGCTACTGGTGCAAGTCTTTACCTTTTGGATATTGAAGGATATAGCCTGGAAGGAGCGTTTTTGTACGGAGCGATTTTAGGAGCCACAGGATTGTTTTTTGCCGGTGTCACGGCATTCCTAGCCCAGTTAATGGAAACCGCCCGGGGAGCGACGGGCTGGTCCTTTGTCGTGATGATCGGTGGATATATTCTCCGCGCATTTGGCGATGTGGAAGCGGAAACATTATCGCTTCTTACGCCTTATGGATGGGCAACGCGCGCACGCGTATTTGTCGATAATGATTGGTGGCCGGTAGGGTTGTTGCTGGCGGTTGGCATTCTATTGCTGATTGTTTCATTTTACTTGAACTCCTTACGTGATATGGGAGCGGGTTTTATTCGCTCGCGTAGGGGTAGGGCAAATGCCTCATCATTTATCAAGTTTCCCCCTGGCTTTGTTCTACGTCAGCAATGGTTGCATATCGTTGGTTGGGGTGCAGGATTGTTTTTCTTAAGCGCTGCATTTGGATCGATCATGGGTGAGCTGGAAAGTTATTTTGCTGATCTTGATCTATTGAAAATGATTTTTTCGGATCAGAGAGATTTTACATTACAATTTACCGTATTTTTGATGGCGATCATGGCGATATTCGGCGTTGTCCCGGCGATTACGGGAATGTTAAGTTTAAAAGGGGAAGAGACGCGCAATAGAGCCGAGCATATTTACGCCCGAGCGGTATCGCGCAATACTGTAATGTTAAGCTATTTGGCGGTCGGCATTTTCATTACGGTGGTCATGCAAGTGATGACCGCAACCGGATTCTGGATCGCTTCAACAGCGGTGATGGAAGAAGTATTGACGGTTACCGATATCTTCCGTTCGGCGTTTCTTTACCTTCCGGCCATGTGGGTGTTTGTTGCCATCGTTGTTTTTCTGATCGGAATATTTCCGCGTGTTACCGTGCTCATATGGGTATATTATGGATATTGCTTCTTCGTTGTATATTTTAAAGAAATTCTCGATATGCCAGAATGGCTTACGGCATTCTCTGTATTCGAACATATTCCGCAGTATCCACTCGAGGATATGAGCTGGAGTGCTCTTCTCATTTTAGTTGGGATAGCACTTGTCTTCAAAGTGCTCGGGGTAATCGGTTATCATCGTCGGGATCTGAGCGGTTGAGCTATTTCCCCGTTCGTGCGGGGAAATAGCTTCATTTTTTAAAAAGCCAGAATTTGTTCCTGGAATGAAATGACGCAAAATGAGTTCGTAAATCCCTAAAAATGTCTAAGATTTACCCAAAAAATTAAGAGATTTCCGCAAAATATTGATGAATTGACTCAAAATTTCTGTGAAAAGGCGCAAAATTTTCCCAGAATGACTCAAAAATAACTTGAATTTACTTAATAACAGTTCTGGATTAGCGCAAATTATTCGTAAATTTGCTCAAAAACAAAACGAATTTCCTTAAATCAAGTAATGCTTGCTGCTAAAGCAGTTTTTAGAGTAAAGAACTTCTCTGATACTTTGTAAACCCGGGACATTGGATTGAACTTGGAAGAGAAATTCTATAAATCAAGAGGGAAGTTTCATATGGAGAATGCAACGCTTTATTTTATATACAACCCTTTGATCGAGGCGGAAATGTCACTGCCAAAAACCCTTTTACCAGCCAATTCCTAAAAGTGAAATTAACCAGGGAATCGATTAGAATTGGTGATGCTAGTATGATTTTGTGGACACATTTAGTTTAGCTTCTCTAGAATGAAATT
>CALKAK010000145.1 GCA_937983015.1 uncultured Bacillaceae bacterium
TTTTCAATCAACTGTTTTTCATGGGAAGAATTATTGTGCCTGGAAATGTTCATTTTCCCCACTAAAATCGAATCCAATTAGCCCTTGATTAAAGATTCGATTTGCGTTCGTAAAACCCGGCGGACCATTTCATTTGAAAGTTTTTCTTTCCTGATAATTTTGTGAATCGCCAGTCCATCGATAATCGCATATAGCCGTTCAATTTCCAGCTCCTTATCCACATCTTCCCTTAATAATTGTTCCGCTTCTAAAAAGCCTATAACAAGTTTTACCGCCTCGCGAATTCCATCATTGATATCTTCTTCCCGGTCGAAATAATGGTACGTAAAATGGAACCATACTTCCATTTCTCTTTTGCTTTCTTCATTCAGGGGCAAAAATTCCTCCAGGAATGCGATGACCTTTTCCTTTGGTGGCAAGTCACTTCTTATCACTTCCCCAAGCCTTTTTTTCACCCGTTCCGAGACTAAATTCATCGCATATGCATATAATTCATCCTGGCTGGGGAAATAATGGCGCAGCGCACCGAGGGATAATTCCGCTTCTTTGGCGATATTTCTTACCGTCGCTCCTTTCATCCCGTATTTTAGGATGACTCGCCACGTGGCCTCTGCAATCCTGGCTTTTCTTTTTTCATGGTCTACAATCTTCGGCATATTTTTATCATAACATATTTATTAATACAGTTGTATTAAATAAAAAAATATGGTATTTTTTTAATACAGGTGTATTAAAAAATGGTGGGAGGAATTTTCCTTAATGAACTGGATTGTATTCTTAATTATCGCCTGTGAGATTGGGTTCTGGGTGTTCGTCATCTCCGGGCTCATTGCCCGATACGTATTCCGTATGAAAAAGCTTGGGCTTTTTCTTCTGGCGATGACACCTGTCGTCGATTTGGTTCTACTAATTGCATCGGCAGTCGATTTATCAAGAGGTAGTGAAGCTACCTTTGCCCATGGCCTTGCCGCAGTGTATCTCGGAATCTCAATCGCCTTTGGTAAACAGATGATCGACTGGGCCGATCAGAAGTTTCAGAGTAAAGTATTAAAAGTTCCTGTTTCACGTGAAGAATTGTATGGAATTAAGTATGCGATCAATGACTTTAAAGGTTGGCTTCGCCATTTACTTGCCTACTTGATCGGTGCTGGTCTAATTGGTCTAACTGTCTATTGGGTGGGAGATTTGGACCGCACCCTGGCGATGCTCCGTATCCTAGGCGGTTGGACTGTCGTTGTCATCATCGATTTACTGATCAGCTTATCTTATTTTATTTGGCCAAAACAACGGAAAGAAACGATTAAAGGTTAAGGGAAGAACCGGTAGTTACTATTACTAGTAACTGCCGTTTTTTATTTCTTCATTATCCGCCAAAAATATACAGCAAATCCACCTAAATCAATTAACTCTTCTGAAAATATAACAAATGGTTATATACAAGGATATATATCTATAGAAAAGATACTGTAAATGATAGTAAATGGTTGTCCAAAGATGTCTCCCGTAAAATGTTTACATCGTAGTGGTGGGCACGTTCTCATGGAGATTTTCCAAAAAATTTCTCAACTGTGGTTGACCGCCTGGATTAAAGGAGGCTGCTGTGGAAAAGAGTGATGTTGCAATACACATTTCGTGAATTTGCGTATCTATTTCGCGAACTTGCTTCATTATCTCGCTATTTAAATGAAGATCGATAAACTCTTTCTTATTTACCTCGCTCATTTTCCTAAAACTTCTGTATGTAACGTCCAATCTTTCGCGATAATCAAAAGAATTCGCAAACTTGCGCGCCGGACCCTGTTTACGGGAAAAACTTGCTATTCGCTATAAGGTAATTTTTTTAAAGTTTTTCACATTCCGCCCTGTTCCGTGAGGCTGTATATACTCGCGGTCAAGCTGCTGCTGATCCGTATTATGAGACAATAAAAAATGCCTCCTTTTGCTTCGCCCGCAGGTCAGAATAAAGGAAGCATGTTTTTTCATATTTCGTTTTACATGTTTCTTTCCAATAAAAAGTGATTTAAACGATATAGGTCATTTTTATACGGACCGTCCGGCAATTTTTCTAATTCGGCCAGCGCTTTTTTCGTATATTGTTTCATTACATATTCTGCTTTTTCGATCCCCCGATGCTTTTGCACGTATGATAAAATGACCTGCACGTCTTCATCAGACATCTTTTCTTTCTTTTGCAAAAGCGGAATTAATTGTTCTTTACATTTTTTTAAGGTGTATATGAGGGGCAGTGTATAGATGCCGTTTCTCACATCACTCAAAACCGGTTTGCCCAGGTCTTCTTCCGTCCCTTTGAAATCTAAAATATCATCTTTGATCTGAAAAGCCATACCGATGTAATGCCCCATATTCCAGGCGGTATTCGCCTGTTTTTCAGTAGCGCCGCCGGCTAAAGCTCCCGAATAACAGCTGATCGCAAAAAGCAGCGCTGTTTTGCCACTGATTCTGGAAAGATAGTCTTTCACCGATACCGATGGCGAATAAGCAGAATGCAATTGCTGTAATTCGCCGATTAATATTTTTCCGATTTTCCTCGTCTTTCTCGTTTGTACGTGAATCTTGCTTAAAAAGGGAGCGTGTTTCGCTAATAAAGTAAAGGATAGACTGAACAAATAATCTCCTGTATAAATGGCAAATTTGTTGCCGTATTGCGTATGGATGGTCGGCTGATGGCGCCTCATTTCGGATTGATCGATCACATCATCGTGAACGAGAGTAGCCATATGGAGACATTCAATAGCGCCGGCCACATCAATGATCCGCTCTTCTTCTTGCTCTTTGCCGATCTGAGCACACAAGATGACGTAAGCCGGCCGTAAAAATTTACCCCCAGACTGCAGGAGATTCATAACGATCGCTCGTATCGTTTCATCTTGTATGCGTACACTGTCTTCAATTGTTTGCATAACTTTTTCCAGTTGCTTTTTTACATTCGGATAGTCATCCCAGATGCGGTGCAGCTTCATCCCGTTCTCCCTTTCCTTCTTGCGTTTTGCGCATTTCGTGCAGATGGAAATAATGGTTCAGTTTTTCCACATGAACTAATAAGTGGTTCGCAATAATACCGGTAGCAATTCCGGCGAAGATACCGATGAATGATAGAACAGGCAAATATAGGAATACCGTCCATGTACCGGCGACCCATGCGGCAATGACTAATTGACCAATGTGGTGGAAGATCGCGCCAGTTACACTCACGCCGATGAGACTGACATGGTGTTTCCCGCTTTTTTTTACGAGGCACATGCTGAGAAAACTAAAAACGGCACCCATGGCACCGTACATAAATGTCGAAAGTGTACCTCCAAATAAGGTGGCGAGAATGAGTCTTAAAACAATAACCTTAAACGTATCTTTAACTGACAAAGTGTACAAGGCCATGAGGGTTATGATATTGGCCAGCCCGATTTTCGCTCCCGGTGCGAAAGCAAAAGGGAAGGGAATGGCCCTTTCAAACAGTCCAATAATCACCGCATGAGCTGACAGAAGTGCAATGTAAGCAATACGCTGATTATTTGTCATGGTCCATTCCCTTCTTTATCCCTTATGATGATTGCAAGATAGACGTACTGCTACGAACTAATAATAACATCATGTTGCTGCGGGTTTTTGGCAACAATTTCAATTAGAAATTTATGAGGTAAGCAAATGATCGTCTCACCCGGCCGAGAGATTTCTCCTTGTTTAACGTCGATTTGATCGGGGCAATTTGCATAAATCACACGAACTTTATTTTGGTTGACTTCCACCCGATTGATACCGCCGTCTTCGCTATGGACATCGAACACTTCTATACCTTCATTTTTCGACAAATTGATCGTTTTTACGACCTCATTATCGACGGAAATGACCGCATAAAGATCTGTATCGGCGCCGATTGCTTGCGTTTGTTTTAAGTTGAATAGCACTGCTGGAATAAACGATAAAATAGCGAGCATGAGTACGAGTACTATATCTAGCGGCTTCATGACCTTTAAAATAGATTTCATTTATATCCCTATCCCCTCAAGCAATTTTCTCGGAATGATTAAGGATATATCGACTTTTGCTCACCGTACCACCAGCGACCGAGTTTTTCGCCGAGAAAAGGCATGACCCAGTAGTCAAGTCCTAAACTGCGTCCCGCACCATTCATACAGGCAATGGATGCAGGAAGGGCCCAGAACTTATCCCAGCCGAGCATGGCCGATAAGATAAAGACTCCCAGGAATGCGGCACTGCCCGCACTGGCTAACCATGTGAATAGACCGAACAAAATCGCAAGTCCGAGGGCCAGTTCGATAAAGACTACCATCTTCTGCATAAATATGGCAACTTCTGGTGTCGGAAGCATGATCTGCATCAGCCACTCAAACCAGCCAGGCATGCTGCTCAAAATGGGTTCTGCCCACACGGCGCCTTCCGCTGCTCCGGATGCTGCCGATGTCGCTGCTGTCGTAGCGGAAGTTGCAGCGCTCGTTGCCGTTTGCAACCATTCAAACGGCATTTTTACCGACTCGCTAACAAGCCAGGAGTCTTCACCGATCCCTTTAAATAGTAGTCCGATATTTTTGATGCTTGAAGTCGCTTCATCCCAGACCGATGCACCCCACAGTTTTGAACCCGCTTCATCAAGCCAGAACAGCCCGAGCCAAATTCTTAGCGGGAATGTCCACAATACATTACCGTAACGGTTTGTCAAGTTACGGAAAATATTCCGCTTATCTTTAACATAAAAGAATTCGTGTTTAATATATTGAATCATATAGTAGGCACTACAAATTCCGAAGAAATAATATAAGTTCACGAGGTGTTTCATTAAATTCGCAAAAAAGCCACTCAAGCGGATTCCCATTAGATTCGCGACACCATAACGGGCACCGATCGAACACATGAAACCGTGATATTTTCCTTCATAGGAAACTTTTTCTCCACCGCGAATATCAGCGATGATGTTTAAAGCGGCCGTGATACCCGTCTGCTCGGCAGCCTCAACGATTTGCGGAGTTGGCTTTCCTTCTGACTCTTCATAATAGGTCAGGTCACCAACGACATAAATGTTTTCGAAACCTTCCGCTTGCATGTATTCATTCACTTTCACGCGTCCGTTCTTGCCAATTTTCAAACCGAATTTAGCAGCTGCCGAATTCCCTTTAATACCCGCTGTCCAGATTAACGTATAAGTCGGTAATTCCTCACCCGATTTAAAAACAATGCGGTCTTCTTTCACTGCGACGATGGGAGAATCCTTGAGAATCTTCACACCGTTTTTCACGATGTACTTTTCAGCTTTCGCGGCGTCCTTTTCATCAAAACTGTTCAAAATCTTAGGCGCTGCTTCGACAAGATAGAGGGTGATTTCCTCCGGTTTGATGCTGTTATCCTTTGCGAGTCGGTCCTTCCATTCAATCAATTCACCGATCATTTCCACACCTGTAAATCCTGACCCGCATACAACGAAGCTCAACATGGCTTTGCGAACTTTTTCATCACGGATCGTTGCCGCTTTGGCAACCGTTTTTTCGATATGTTCGCGAAGGCGAACGGCATCTTCTATTGACCAGAGTGTAAAGCCATACTCTTTTACACCCGGAACGTTAAAGTCATTCGGTTCACTGCCCAAACCTAAAACTAGATAGTCGTAAGGATAGGAACCGTGTTCGGTTACAACAACTTGTTTTTCTGTGTCAATATCGGTGACATTGTCCGTCACGATGTTCACATTTTTCCGGCGACAAAAGAGACGCTGCAAATCCAACTGGACGGCCTCTTTTTCGATACGACCGGCAGCGACCTCGTGCAATTGTGTTAACATCGTATGATACGGATGGCGGTCTATTAAAGTAATCTGAATGGACGGGTCTTTTTTGAGTTTTTTCGCTAGTTTTTTGGCTGCATGCACGCCAGCGTATCCCGCCCCGACGACGACTATATTTTTTTCTGCCACGCGACTTTCTCCTTTCTTCATTAAATGTGATATAATTCACATAAATTTGCACTATATGTGAATTTTTTAACATAGAACACCATTTTAATTTTATAAGAAAACATGAAAATTGTCCATATTATTTTGGCATATATCACTCGATAACATCAGTTGATCTGCATGGGATGATTTTTCACGGTCAAACTTATTGCTGGAGGATTTTTCCTGTTTTTGAAGATCCTTTTCCTAGAGAAAAAGGATCCTTACAATCCGGGCGCTCTACGTCATTAGGTGGTCCTAAAAGCCGTTCTTTCTTTTTCTCAATGCCCTGTTCAAAAACCCGAACGATCTACATATTTGTTGTATTCATCTTTAGTTCGTTTTCAATAATTGAAAAATGAGGAATATGCTTACTTTCTTATCGACCGTTTGAATTATGTACAGGTGGTTCCATTCATCTCTCTTTTCATCAAACAATTTTTTGTCATTACCCCAATGGTATACACTTTCTTAAAAATACTTCCGCGAAAAAACAAGATTTTTTTACTCGGTTGGCACTTGATTTATGGTACTTAAGTGAATTTTGAAATCATTTCCCCCTCGACAGCGGGAAAAAATCATGTTAATATATTAAATGCGTGTATTTGTGAAATATTTCACACATGTGATTAACAAACAAAACTTTCAAACGAAAGGAAGGATGGTTTGGTATGAAACTTAAAAAATTAAGCGTAATCGCCGTACTCCTACTCAGTTTGTTCCTGGCTGCTTGCGGTGGCGGTGGTGATAATGAAGCGGAAAACTCGACAGAATCGCAACAAGATGAAACGACTGAAGAAGCAACGGAAGAAACTTCTGACGAGACTGCTGATGAAACGGCTGAAGAAGGGCCGAAACTCGTTGCTGGTTCCCCTTTGCAAGACGGTACATATACGTTAAAAGAAGTAGAATTTGACGATTATGGCTGGAAAGTTGAAATGTCCATCACCGTCGAAAACGGAAAGATCGTTGAATCCAATTACGATTACGTGAACGAAGAAGGAAAATTGAAGTCTGAAGATGAGGACTATCAACAGGCCATGGTAGAAAAATCCGGTATCGGACCTGCCGATTTTATCCCACAGTTAAATGAAGCGCTTGTAGAAAAACAAAATCCATTTGATATTGAAGTCATCACCGGCGCAACCCATTCCTGGGAAGCGTTCCGCAACTATGCTCAGCAGCTCATTCAAGCGGCTCAAAAAGGTGATACATCAACGATTGAAATCCATGCTCAAGCTCCGCTTCAAGATGGTGAATACTCGCTTAAAGAAATCAATCCGGACGCTCACGGCTGGAGCATGTTCATTAACATGACCGTAGAAGGTGGAAAAATTACGGCCGTTGATTGGGACTATGTCAATACCGAAGGTGTCCTAAAATCTGAAGATGAAGGCTATCAACAAGCCATGACAGAAAAAGTCGGGTTGGGACCCAAAGAATTCACCCCGCAGCTGGCTAATGATCTCATCGCCAAACAAAATGCATACGATGTCGAAGTCATAACTGGTGCGACCAGTACTTCTCATAAATTCAAAGTCTATGCCGCGCAGTTAATTAATGCAGCCCAAAAAGGTGATACTACACCGATCGAAGTTGACAACATGGTATTTGAATAAGTTCCAAATCAATATTCACTGACAATTTTAGACGTTAAGGGGGCTGTCCAATAAGTCATTTTCGACTTTTGGATGCCCCTTTTCGTGTTCAAAAACCTTGATAAATCAACATTCTTGAACAACTCATAATTAAGTAAATATACTTTTTGACACCCCGCTATTTCCCCATCATAAATAAATTTTTATAAAATAGTATACTTTAAAAATAACTCGCCCGCGTATTTTCCCAGGCGAGATCCTAATTCGGAAGGATGGAACTATGAAAAGACTCGCTGCTTGTTTAATCATTAGCATTGCTTTTATCATCACGGCTTGCAGTCCATCGGAAACCGACCAAGTCGAACCGATGAGTCGCACGGAATTTTTGATGGGAACGACCGTATCCGTAAAGACGTTTGACGGGGATATGGAAAAGGCTATGGATGCCGTATTTGAGCACCTCAGGCTCCTTTCGGGGCAAATTTCTGTCAATGACCAAGAAACCGTATCCCTCATAGATAAAATTAACGAACAGGCTGGGAAAGAACCGGTACACGTTCCCGAACATATCTTTTATTTAATTAAAACAGGAAAAGAATATGGGGCTCTTTCCGAGGGCGCCTTTGATATCACAATCGGTCCGTTAACGGGATTGTGGCGCATCGGTTTTCCGGATGCGAGAAAACCTGCCGATAGCGAAATAAAAGAAGTATTACCTCTTATCGATTATCAGCTGCTTACGCTCGATGAAGCAGAACAAACAGTCTACCTGGAGAAACCGGGCATGCAACTGGATTTAGGCGCGATCGCCAAAGGTTTCATGACAGATGAAGTCGTGAAGATCCTGCACGAACACGATGTAACGTCGGCCATCATCGATCTCGGTGGAAATATTTTTGTGTTGGGAAAAAACACCTCCGGAAAACCCTGGTCCGTTGGTGTTCAAGACCCATTTGCCCCGCGCGGTCAAATCGTCGGTAAACTGGAGGCTACAAACCAATCGATCGTGACATCGGGAATTTATGAACGAAATTTAGTCATCGATGACAAGCTATACCACCACATCCTGAATCCAAAAGACGGTTATCCTTTCGATAATGAGATCGCTGGTGTTTCCGTCATCACTGACCGATCGATCGACGGGGATGCCCTTTCCACGATTCTATTCGCAAAAGGTTTGCAAGAAGGTTTACAATTTGCCGAGAAAATGGAGAATGTCGAAGCGATTTTCATCACAAAAGATCGCAAGGTTTACATCACATCCGGTTTAAAAGACAATTTTGAATTAGTTTCTGAAGATTATGAACTCATCCGTGAGTAAGGAGAAGCCGATTCCCGAGTCATTGATGAAAGTTATCGTACCTTCTTCTGGAAAGGTGATTGGAAAATGACGTTTAGAACTTTTTTAAAACTCGTTGAAATTAAAACGAAATTATGCAGCGTTTTACCTTTTACCATCGGTATTTTATATACTTACTATCATTTAGGAGAACTCAAATTAGGAAATACCCTTATCTTTTTTTTGGCGATGGTTATATTCGATATGACGGCGACGGCTATCAACAATTATATGGATTATAAGAAAGCAAAAAGTGAGGAATATCGGCGTACGGAAAACATCATCGGGCAGAAGAATGTTCCCGAATGGCTCGTGATTTCCATCATTTTAACATTGCTTACCATCGCTACCGCACTCGGAATCATTCTTGTTTTCCGGACGAATTTGATCTTGCTATTTATCGGCATGGTTTGTTTTGGAATCGGTATTTTTTATACGTTCGGACCGATTCCTTTTTCACGTATGCCCCTCGGCGAGATTCTTTCCGGTCTGACGATGGGGTTCGGCATCGTTTTCCTGGCGGTATTCGTCAACAGTTTTGACAAGGGAATCATTTCCCTCATCTGGCAAAATCGTAATTTAATCATCCATATGGATATCCTGACATTACTGGAAATTGTCTTGATTTCCCTTCCCTGTGTATTTACAATAGCAAATGTCATGCTCGCCAATAATATTTGCGATTTGAAATACGATATTAAAAATCAGCGGTTCACATTACCTTACTATATCGGGAAACGAAATGCTATCATCTTATTCAATTTGTTGTACGTGTCTACTTTCGTGGCCATTATTTTGGCAGTCATTCTTAAATTGTTCCCTGGAATTATGTTATTATCGTTATTGGTAGCCATTCCCGTTTACAAACATATCGCTATTTTTAATAAAGAACAGAGCAAGGCGAAAACCTTTGACGTCTCCGTTAAAAATCTAGTCCTGATTGACGGTACCATCATTTCTCTTTTGCTACTTTCAGTAATTTTTTAGGAGGTGAAGGGTGATGGGAGATGCGGTCATCGAAGTCAAAGATCTATCCTTTCGTTATAACAAAAGCGAGGAGAAAGCGGTTTTATCTTCACTGTCATTTACAGTGAACAAAGGTGAGTGGATAGCTATTGTCGGACCGAACGGATCCGGTAAATCGACTTTGGCAAATTTACTCTGCGGTCTCCTAAAGCCCGACCAGGGGACGATCTACATCAAAGGAAAACCGTTAAATGACGAAACGATCTGGGAAATCCGAGAAAAAATGGGCGTTATTTTTCAAAATCCGGATCATCAATTTATCGGGACAACCGTGCAAGATGATGTTGCTTTCAGCCTGGAGAATATGAATCTGCCTTATGAAGAAATGCAAAGACGGGTCGACCGGGCCCTCCGTCAAGTTGGGATGGCGGAATACCGGGAAAAAGATCCGTCCTATCTTTCCGGTGGACAGAAAAGACGGGTCAGCATTGCCGGGATTTTAGCAATGGAACCAGAAATTATCATCTTCGATGAGGCCTTCACGATGCTCGATCCAAAAAGCCGGCGGGAGCTTTTTTCCCTGCTCAAAGAAATGCAAGCGTCCGGCCAATTAACAATGGTGTCCATCACCCATGATATGGAAGAAGCCGCTTTGGCCGATCGCATTATCGTGTTAAACAAGGGGAAAATATCACGAATCGGAACACCTGGGGAAGTGTTTCCCGAAACGACGGAACTGCTTGCCCCCTTTAGCGAACGGCTGCGCCGTTTATTGATCCAAAAAGGGCGAAGACTTCCCGACAAATACATGACAGAAACGGAATTGATCGAATGGTTATGGAAATACAATTTCACAACGTAACAGCTGATTACAAAACCGGGCCGTTAAAGAAAACCCGGGCTTTAAACGATGTCACTCTTTCGATTCCGAGCGGAGATATGATCGCTATCGTCGGCCAGACGGGAGCCGGGAAATCGAGTTTGTTAAAAACGATGAACGGTCTGCTCCTGCCAGCGGAAGGTTTCGTCGCCATCGGGGGAATGAAAATTCACCACCAAACGGACAAATTAACATTAAAACGGGTGCGGAAGAAGGTGGGGATGGTTTTACAGTTTCCCGAGTCCCAGCTTTTTGCTGAAAATGTTGAAAAAGATATTTGTTTTGGCCCGCTCAATTACGGTGTTCCGCTAGCTGAAGCGAGAAAACTTGCCAGAAAAACGCTGCAGCTTGTCGGTCTGTCAGCTGATATATTGTCCAAATCGCCCTTTTCCCTATCCGGCGGCGAAAAGAGACGGGTAGCCATCGCCGGGATTTTAGCGCTTGAGCCGGAAATCCTCGTATTAGATGAACCGGGTGTCGGACTGGATCCCGAAGGAAAGGAAGAAATCTTTCAATTGTTGACAAAACTGAACCGGGAAAAAGGAATGACCATTTTATTTGTCACCCACGATATGAATGAGGTCGCTCGTTATGCCGAAAACGTTATTGTGATGCAAAATGGACGGGTCATTTTTTATGGGAAGAAGCATGACCTGTTTTTAAATCAGGAACTGATCCAAATGATGCACCTTGACTTGCCTGATGCGCTCCGTTTTCAGCGGTTGTTCGAAAAAAAGATCGGTAAACCGCTGCCGAAAATCTGTTTGACAGAAGAAGAGTTAGCTGATGTATTAATCGAGGCGGGTTACGCATGAATTATTTATTGTTAGGCCGCTATATCCCGGTGACATCTATATTACACAAGCTGGATCCGCGCACAAAACTGATTTCCGCCGTTCTATTTATCATATTGATCGTGAACGTAAACAACGGGGCCGCATTCCTGGCTCTTTGGGGAATAGCTTTCCTCGTGATGTACATATCCCGGATTCCCCCGCGAGTCTATTTTCGCGGAATCAAACCAATACTCTGGTTCATTATTTTAACAGCCATTCTCCAAATGTTATTTACAACGGGAACAAAAACTTTTTTTCAGTGGAGAATGATTACTATTTCCGACTATGGGATCGAGAGAGGACTATTTATTTTCTTCCGTTTTACCCTCATCACCCTATTGTCAATTGCTGTCACATTGACAACAAAACCGATTGACCTGACGGACGGTTTGTCCTTTCTTTTGAAACCATTCCAATATTTAAAAGTCCCGGTGAATGAATTGTCAATCACCCTTGCTATCGCCTTCCGCTTTATCCCCAATTTGCTAGATGAAACACAAAAAGTGATGGATGCCCAGCGAATCCGCGGCAATGAATTCGGGGTCGGTTCACCATTACAACAAATGAAAGCCTTGGTTCCCGTCTTCTTACCGATCTTCGCCAGCACCTTGCAACGGTCCGAAGAACTGGCCAACGTGATGGATGTTCGCGGCTTTCGGGCGGATCAAAAACGTTCCAGTTTTCGCCAATTACAGTGGAAGAAAATGGACACCCTTTCCTTATGTATCGTGATTGTTTTCATTATATGGATCCGCTGGTTGAACATCCATTTTAATTAGTGATCACAGTACGAACCTTTTCCGATCAACGATCTTTCCGGTATCAATGCAAATGTTTTTCTTTCCCTAGTAGTTGGATGTAGTCTCGAACAAAAGTCCCCCACCGGCTGCCGATTGTATATCCCCGGTATTTTGCCCAAATGGATCACGTTGATGAACCCTTCCCGGCTATTTATGCTGGAACAGAACATGTACAAATTCACGTCGATAGGTTTATCGTAACCTCCGTAATCGAATCCGGTAATAAGGTTCAACCCATAGAAAACAAACATCGTCCTCAATAAAGAAAGGCCACACATATCCACTCCCTTTTTATGTGTAGCCTCCTTTAATGATCGTTGGAAACACCGTGCGCTTATAAGTAATGGTACATCGTAATCGTGCATCTTTAAATGCCAGACTTTCACACAATTTGACTTTCGGATTCCCGGCGAAAACAATTCATCGAACCTCAATAAATCCTTCTTGTTTTAATTGTTCCAACCTCGCTTGGAGCAATTGTCTCCCAATCCCTTGCCTGCGATATTTCTCAAAACAAATATTCCATAAATAAATCCGATAGTTTTGACAGAAAACCGATCATTTCTTCCTCCAATCAGAACCTATCCGGTAATCAAATTGTTTTAAATGGATACTAAATGGTAGCAACCTTTATTTTTTAAAAGAGTTTCTATGAACACTTTCGCTTCCGCTTTAGTTAGTTTTACTTCACCTTCCTTCCCTTCAAAAATAGCCCATGGAGTATGATTGATTGAATATGATCTCCATGTACTTTTCATTTGCTTTTCTTATTTCCATTACACATCCTTCTGTTTTTAACATGCAAAAATTCTGTTTTTTTATTTCCTCTTTAAAAGAGTAACAATGAATTGTTCCCGGATGCTTTTGGAAAGGACCAGAGTACTTTTTCCTTCAATCATTAAAACGAAGATTCTATCCCGATAAGCAAAATTCCTTCTTGCTATTTAATAGGCATTAAAAAAGGCTAACCGGTCTATTCTAACCGGTTAGCCTGTAGGATCTTCATTCCATGATAAGTTTTTCTTATTGTACATGGAGTTCTCCAACCATACCTTCTTTTTCGTGAAAACGACAAATCACTTTAAAGGTTCCAGCTGTCTGTGGTTCAACGGTCACCATTTTTTCTACTCCGGGTTTTAACTCCACATCGACATCCAGTTCTTCCACCGTAAATGTGTGATCGTTCACCCCCTTATTTTTCAGCCATATCTTCGTTTTTTCACCTTTTGCAATCCTAATCTCTTTCGGATCGAAATAATTGTCATAAAGTTCAACGACTATCGTTCGCCCCTCTTCTCCCACAGGGGATTCCGGAGCCTGGGATAAGGCATTTCGCGAACCTAAAGTAATTCCCAGAACCGTTATGGCGACCGTGATGAGCAATCTGAAAAAGCGCAAATTTACTTCCTACCCCCTTTCCTCTCTTATTTTTTTCCAATTCATAAAAAATATCACGAAAAATTGGAAACAAGTGGACAGGGAGAGAGAAATTTGCCGTTTGCAGTTTAAGTGAGGGAATCAGCGAAATTGGTCGCTATCGGTCTTATGAACCTTCCTTGCTGGAAATAATGCCTTTAATTCAAAATGTATTTTTATGCTGATATATAAAACCATAATCACACAAGCTAGTTCTCTTCCGAATCATGAATTTCATAGCAATGCTTCTTATTTGCAAAATCGAAAATGAAAATTGTTGAGGCGAACAAAATTCCTTAAGAATTGAAATACGCATTTCAACGGATACAAACCTTCGTAAATGGTTACTATACTTTCATGAATCCCCCTTTGATGATGGATATCCTTCTATATTTTTCTTCTTTGCGCTTCAATGGAAACGGTTTCTTTTTTTCAAAATCCATCTATGTAAATCCATGATTAATACCGGAAGGGATGTTGATCATGAAGGCAATTGAAGTGAATATGGTCGTACCCGATAGTCTACGGGCACTTGAGCTGTATGAAAAAATTTTTGAAGGAATTGAACGCATTGAGGTAACCGACCTGGAACGGGGACAGAATGAAGTCGTCTTCAACCTGTACGGAATGCGCATTCATTTACTCGACGAAAACCCCGAATTTCAATTGCTTTGACCGGGTCCGGACCATCGCCATACCATGTGGTTTAATGTGATCGTCCCCGATATAAAACAAACCTATGAAAGAGCGATCACCGCGGGGTGTAAAGAAATTTAACCGGTCACGGAAATGGCTGAATTCGGAATTTCTAACGCCCTTTTTGCCGATCCTTTCGGATATCAATAGCTGATTCATCAAATTCATAAGCAGCTTAGTTTTGAAGAACGCATGCGTATGTGGGAAGAACAACAAAAATCATGATAAGAAGATGTCCTTGCCTGCTCCTGCTAAATTGTTCCAACATGGTATAGAAAATAAATATATTGACGAATTGATTATATTTTGTTAATTTATTACTTAATTAAAAAATCGTCGCGATAAAGTGCAACAGAATCGCTGTTTTTAGTGGAGTAACCCGGTTCGTTAAACTCTTGGAAATTTTTTAGATAAAATTTTTAAAATATTTTTAACAAGAGATTTATCTGTATAGACCAGTGTACCCGATCAACATAATCATATAAAACGGATGAGGAGTAGGTAAGGATGAACAAGAAACTTGTATTTTTCACCGGATTGATGTTATTTTCCATGTTTTTCGGGGCGGGTAACTTAATCTTCCCACCGCTTTTAGGGCTTCAATCAGGAAACCAGTTTATTCCCGCGATTAGCGGTTTTATTTTGACGGGGGTTTTACTTCCTTTTGTTGGTGTACTTGCTGTTGTCACGACACGAGACGGGTTAGTACAGATTGGCAGCAGGGTTCATCCGGTTTTCGGACTCGTTTTCGCGATGATTATCTATTTATGTATCGGGCCCTTTTACGCCATTCCCCGTGCAGCAACGGTCGCCTATGAACTAAGCTGGCAGCAAATTTTCCCGACTGATAGCCGAATTCCCCTGATCATATTTGTAGGGTTACTTTTTATCTTCAGTGCTTGGGTCTGCTTAAATCCGAAAAAAATCGTCGACTGGCTCGGACAGATCTTAACACCACTACTTCTTTTTACCCTGGCTATTCTGGTCGTTCGTGGTATTTTCTTATTGAATTATACTGATGTGCCGGCAGATGAAAAATATGCAGGATCCCCATTCCTAACCGGATTTATCGAAGGATACTTTACCTTGGATGCGGTAGCCGGACTGGCCTTTGGTGTCGTCGTAATCAATACCTTGCGAAATGGTGGAATATTCGATCGTGTGAAACAAGTGAAGGGATCCATCATAGCGGGTTTCATTGCAGCCCTGGGATTGGCGATTGTGTACCTTTCCCTCGGTTGGATCGGTGTTGTCATGCCGAGAACAGAAATCTATTCAAATGGAGCTGTACTCTTGACCGCAGCATCCCAGCTTCTATTTGGAAATACAGGGAGTCTGCTATTCGGCGCGATCGTTCTCTTGGCCTGTCTAACGACGATTATCGGACTCATCAACGCCTGTGGCAGCTTTTTCCATAATGTATTTCCGAAATATAGTTACAAATTTTTCACGATTCTTTTCTCAGTTATTGGTTTTCTAATCTCCAGCCTTGGTCTTGATATCATCTTGAATATAGCGGCACCGATCTTATTGTTTATCTACCCGATCGCTATTGTTTTGATGGCTCTCGCATTATTACAACCTTTCATTGGCGAAGGAAAGATGATGTATCGGATCGCCGTCGCAATTACTTTTGTATATGCCGCCTATGATTCCCTCGTAAGCCTGGGATTCAATATGGACTGGGCCGCGAAAATTCTCGGCTTTGTACCACTCTTCGACTTAGGACTCGGCTGGTTCGTTCCGGCGATTTTCGGTGTCCTTCTTGGTTACGCAGTGGATAAATTCCTTAATAAAGAAGGCGGAAATATCGCTTTACAAAAGAAAAACTAAAGTAGCCGGAATCCCCCATTGATGGCGTTTTTACAATGGGGGATTTTTTCTTGTATTCGTCTTGCGGCGCTCCAGTCGCGACAGAATATCAATTTTTTACAGCATTAAACATCAACGAAAATATTTTTTTCGTAAGATCATTTGCTAAAACATAAGCGAATTCCTGGACTAATCAACGAGTCTTAGACTATCTGACATTGTTCATGAGCCACATCATTATCTTTTAAACAATAAAGTAAATAAATATAGTTTATAATATACAAATTATAAGCATTATTAAAATATATTGATATAATTATTATAATATAATTATATTTTTAAAGAATTAGAGCAGGTATTCTATGGCGAAAATGGAAGCCGCCCCATGGTATAGAAAACAAGATGTTCGCAAGACGTCAAACTGGTTGACGACAACGATGTAAGGTGAGAGTTGCCTAGACGGGAATTTGTGGAACAGATCTCCATGAATGGCAAATTGGTCCAATTTTGTTGCCCGTTGATCAACCGTACGAAGTCACCGGAGAAACCACCTGCTCGTACTCGGGCACGAAGTAGCGGGGGTTGTTGAAGTAGTCGGGAAATATTACAGGGCGTAAACCCGGAAATCCCGTTGTCGTCAATCCGGTAGTCTTGCCTGGAAAATCCGATGAGTCGGTTGACCGTTACCACGGTTTTTATTCGATCGGACTCCATACCGATGGTTCCTTGGTGATTAATGAGAAAAGCATCATTCCGGTTCCGGAAGATCTACCACTAGATAAAACCGCATTAGCCGAGCCGTTATCCGTCTCCTATCAAGCTGTAAAGCATGCCGGTGTAAAAGATGGGGTGTCGTCGCCATCTTTGGTTGCGATCCGATCGGACTTCTTTCCATTTTCGCACGAAAGCATCTGGAGCGATGAAATTTATGCATTCGATCTCGTAGATGAACGTCTCGAAAAGGCTAAAGAAGTCGGTGCAACCGAAGCGCTGAACTACGGAAAAGTAAATCCCGTCGGATACTTATGGGAAAAATATCCGCAAGGGGGCGACGTCAGCTTAAAGCCGCGGGTGTCAAACCACCCTTCGATCAGGCGATTGCGGTAACCCGGCCGTTAGGAAATGTGTGCATCATCGCTGTCTACGCAAGAGAATTCGAATTCAACCCGTTAGTACTGATGACAAGTGGGGTCAAATTATCCTCCTCCATTGGATGTACACCACAGAAGATAAAAGAATCTCTAGATGTACTCAAAAAATGAAGAATTCAATTTCGACCCGATCATAACTAAAAAGATCGAACCGGATGATCTCGTGGAAGAAGGATTCCAGACACTCGCTAACGATCCAAAGCAGGCAAAAAATGTCGTCAAGGTTAGCGGGGATATGTAAGCCA
>CALKAK010000146.1 GCA_937983015.1 uncultured Bacillaceae bacterium
AGGCGATCAGCAATATTCCTGAGGTCGATACGGTCAAATTCTCTTCTAAAGATGACGAACTTCAACAATTGATCGAAAGCTTCGGTGAAGAAGGTAAAATTTTTAAACTGTATGAACAGGAAAATCCCTTGAATGACGCCTTTATCGTCGAAACAAAAGACCCTAAGGATACGGCTAAAGTGGCGGAAATAATAGAAAAAATGGAATACGTGCAAAGCGTTAATTATGGCCAGGCACAAGTTGAAAAATTATTTAAAATCATCGAGGTCGGAAGGAATTTCGGTATCGTTCTCATCATCGGCCTGTTCCTCACAGCCATATTCTTGATTTCCAATACAATACGGATCACGATCGTTGCCAGAAAACGAGAAATCGAGATTATGAGGTTGGTTGGAGCAACTAACTGGTTCATCCGCTGGCCCTTGTTACTAGAAGGATTATGGCTCGGTATTCTTGGCTCGATTATCCCAATTCTCTTTATCTTCTTTACGTACAAAAATATTTATGAAGCGGTCGCACCAAAATTGGAAGGTAGCTTTATCCGAATTCTTGATTTTTATCCTTTTGCCTACCAGGTATGCGTCATATTATTATTGCTTGGTTGTCTCATCGGTGTATGGGGCAGTTTCATGTCCGTGCGCAAATTTTTGAAAGTGTAAAAGATTTTTAGAGAAAAATTTAAGAAGAACAATAAGCGTTTGGAGATGGTTAAAAAAGGAAGATGTGGGAGGACACGAGGCGATCATGTGCTTGCGGAGATTACTTGCTTACGTCCTTGTGATATGTTTTGCAATAGGTGTTTTACCGGGACAGAACACCGTTGTGTCGGCTAATAAACTATCCGAGCTAGAAAAAGAGAAAACCGAGATACGAGAAAAAAATAAGGCTCTTGATGTGGAGAAAAAAGAAAAACTGCAAGAGATCAAGGTTCTGGAAGAACAGATTTCCGATGTCGAACAAGAGGTTCGCAAGCTTGATGTCGAAATCCAGGAGATCTTGCAACAAATTCAGAATACTGAGTTTGATATCCAAGCGAAAAATGAAGAAATTACTCAATTAAAAGAGAGTATTAAAATTCTTGAAGAACGGATTGCGGAGCGGGATAAATTATTGAAAGAAAGGGCACGAGCGATTCAGGCTACTGGTGGTGCCCTTTCATATCTTGATGTTCTTTTAGGTGCAAGTAGCTTTACCGATTTTATCAGTAGGGCAACGTCAGTTACAACGATTATCGAGGCGGATAAAAATATACTTGAAGAACATCAGCGCGACCATAAAGAATTACAGAAAAATAAACAAGCATTAGAAGAACAACTGGAAGAATTAGAAGCCTTAAAACAACAACAAGAACAGCAGAAAAATGCTTTTGAGGCGAAAAAGGCCGAACAAGAAAAGTTACTTGCCAAGCTTGAAGAAGAGGTCCACCAGCACGAACAATATGTGATGAGCTTGGAAGAAGAACAGCAAGTTCTTGCCAATCAGGAAGCGATGATTCAAAAAGCGATTGAGCTGGAGAAAAAACGCCTGGAGGAAGAGCGGCGGAAAGAGGAAGAGCGTAGAAGAGCTGAAGAACAGCGGAAAAAAGCAGAACAGGTAAAACAAAATCCTGGCAATTCTGGCGGTAGCCCGCCGGTTAGCAACCTTCCCTCTAAAACAGGGATGATTCGGCCGACGAGCGGTCCGGTAACGAGTGAATTTGGCTGGCGTTGGGGTCGGATGCATTACGGTATTGATCTCGGTGTGCCGGTCGGTACACCCGTCTACGCAGTAGCGGATGGAGTGGTTACCAACTCTTATTACTCTTCTAGTTACGGGAATGTGGTGTTTGTTTACCATCCGAATGTAAATGGAAAAGCTTATGAAACCGTATATGCGCACCTATCCTCTCGTTCCGTCAGCGTTGGTGATGTAGTCAAACAAGGACAGGTTGTCGGTTTATCCGGTAACACAGGTGATTCTACCGGTCCCCATCTTCACTTTGAAGTTCATCTCGGACGTTGGAATGGAGAAAAAACGAGTGCGATTAACCCGAGAAGCGTAATTAATTTTTAAATAGATTTCAAGGACTGCTCTTAACGGAGCAGTTCTTTTTTTATGAATAAAAAATTATGGTTAATGATGAGTGGTAACTTTAATTAATGATCATGAAAATTGTTTGCTCCACGAAAGGACCGAATATGTTAAGGATATTCATGAAAACATCTTTAAAATCGCGAAAGATAATCATGTATTTATGAAATAAATATTTAAATAGACGAAAAAAGGTTTTTTATTAACGGAACAAGACGAATTTTCCGCCAAAAATCAATTAGTATGCGCTAAATTAACCACGTCATGTACTTCCTGTTTCACCCCTTTTATTACGGTAATCAAACGGAACCGGCGAAAAAAAGAAAAAGCAAGTGGTTTGACCACTTGCATCCTCTTCCATCATCCACTAAATGACTTAATCCTCATCTAAATCCACATTATGATACACCTGCTGAACATCTTCCAAGTTTTCGAGGGCGTCGATTAATTTTTCGAATTGAGCTAAATCTTCGCCTGATAAGGTCACTTCCGATTTCGGAACCATGGTCAGTTCAGCGACGGCAAAATCCGTGATGCCCGCTGCGTTTAGCGCCTCTTGAACCGCATGGAAGTGATCCGGTTCAGCATAGACCACAACCTGTCCGTCTTCTTCTTCGATATCCCGCACATCGACATCCGCTTCTAGTAAGATTTCAAAGGTTTCGTCAACGGTTTTCCCAGAAAAGACAAATACCGCAGTATGGTCGAACATGTAGGAAACAGAACCACTGACACCCATATTCCCGCCATTTTTCCCGAAGGCGGCCCGGACTTCCGATGCGGTCCGGTTCACATTATTCGTCAAGGCATCGACGATGATCATCGATCCCCCCGGTCCGAACCCTTCGTAGCGTAATTCTTCAAAATTTTCGTCAGCGCCACCTTTAGCCTTTTCGATGGCCCGTTCGATGATATGTTTAGGCACATCGTACGTTTTGGCCCGTTCAATGACCATTTTCAAATTCTGGTTTGCTTCCGGATCAGGAATCCCTTTTTTCGCGGCTACGTAAATTTCCCGGCCGAATTTGGCGTAAATCCGGCTTGTATTTTGGTCTTTTTGGGCTTTTTTATATTTGATATTTTGCCACTTACGACCCATATTCGAACACTCACCTTCTATAAAGATTCAAGAATTTATCAGGAAAAATGTTGATAGAAAATTTTTCTCAACGGAAAATTCCCCGCATGTTAATCCACCCAACATTATACAACATTATCGCCCGATCCGGCTCCTTTTCAAAAAATTTCCATGCATCTTTTCCCTGCCTGAAATCATAACCTGTCCAAACGGCACATATAGTGGAATAGCCATGGATTTGAATGCGAAAAGTGGAGGGGGACAATTTTGCGAAAAACAACAGCGGCCTTTTATGTGATTCTTACGATGATCATTACCGCAACAGGGACCGTTTTCGGGATGCGCTATCTGGAAGAACGTATTCCCGTTTTGGCCGATGAACCGCAGATGGCGGGAATGGAAAAAATTGAGCAGATCTATCAACTCATATTAAATGAGTACGTGGAACCCGTGGATGGCGATACGTTGATCGAAGGAGCCATCGAAGGGATGCTGGAAAAACTGGATGACCCGTATTCCGTCTATATGAACGCCGAACAGTCACGCCATTTTAAAGAAACCCTCGATTCTTCATTTGAAGGGATTGGCGCGGAGATTGGCGAAGAAGACGGAAAAATCATCGTAATTGCCCCTTTTAAGAATTCTCCAGCAGAACGAGCCGGACTGCGGCCGTACGATCAAATTATCAAGGTCAATGGGGAAGATGTGACCGGCGAAAATATTTACGAAGTTTCCGAAAGGATTCGCGGGGAAAAAGGAACGAAGGTTACTCTTGAGATTGTCCGCGAAGGTGTGTCACAACCAATTAAGCTAGAAATTACTCGTGCTGAAATTCCGATAGAAACGGTGTTTTCTACAATACTTGATTATGAAGGAAAAACGATTGGATTCGTAGAAATTACTTCTTTTTCACGTCAAACAGGGAAAGATTTCGCCACCCAGTTACGAGAACTGGAAGAACAAGGAATCGAAGGATTGATCATCGATGTGCGCGGGAATCCCGGCGGGCTTTTATCCAGCGTTCATGAAGTGGCTGGACTATTGATCACCAAAGAAAAACCGATTGTCCAGATTGAATACAGGAACGGTCAAAGGGAACAAATTTTTTCCAGATTAAAAAAACGGAAACCGTACCCGATCGCCGTATTAATCGATCGGGGTAGTGCCTCGGCTGCGGAAATTCTGGCAGCAGCTTTATACGAGGGAGAGGGTTATCCGACCATCGGTGAAACGACTTTTGGCAAAGGAACAGTGCAGCAACAAATCGAACTCCCCGACCAAAGTCAGGTCAAATTGACGACGTATAAATGGCTGACGCCTGATGGGAACTGGCTGCATAAAAAAGGTTTAGAACCGAAAATCCCGGTAAAACAGGCGGAACTCTTTCAAATTCACCCTCTTTCAACCGCGGAACCACTACGTCGCAATATGAATAATGAAGAGATCGAGCAACTGCAGAACATGCTGAATAGTCTCGGATACCGGACCGCACGGACAGATGGTTATTTTGATGATTCCACGGAACAGGCGCTCCGTCGTTTTCAAAAAGATCAGGGAATTCCGGAAACCGGTATTTACGACGAAAAAACGGCACGTTCTCTGGCTGATGTACTCCGATATGAAAAACAAAAGCCGGAAAATGACCGGCAATTGATGATGGCATTGAAGTATTTTCACTATAATTTGAGTCAATAGTCTCGCGTGAAGGGAAAAGGGGAATGGCATAATTTCAAATAATCGAAAAATTTTTTACTGAAGGGGAAAAGCCTGTCCCGTAGAATGGGTTTTCATGGTAAAATATAGATATCCTTTGGCAATGATACGAAGAAATGAATTCCGTTTGGGATTTGTTGATGCGGATAGAGGTGATACGAATTTGAGCTGGTTGAAAGAGGGATTAGATGCACTAGGTGGTTTTTTAATCAATCCGTTGCTGTATGTTGGTTGTCTTTATGCGATTTATCTCGGTTATATCCGTGTGAAGCGCGAGCGGAAACACTTCCATGTACGGGTACAGGATGGCTGGTATGAAACACGGACGTATTTGACAAAGGGGCTTATGACAGGACTTGTGCTCTCACTCCTTTTATTTATCGCAGGTATTATGGTCCCCCTTGCCTTTTTCATAACCGTAACGTTCGTGACCCTATTATTATCCTTGTTTGCGCGGCCGGTGCTCTTGTCGCCAGCGTATACGTGGACCCTTTCCTTTTTTCTCTTGATGGCGATCGTGTATTTTCGGATGGATGTGCCTATTTTTGCGGACTATTTTCACGGGCTTCCGGGGGCGATTTTACCCGCGGCAGCGGTCATCGCGGCTCTTTTAGTAATCGGAGAAGGTTGGTTGATTCACCGTTATGCCTCTCGTCACACTTCGCCAAAAATCATCCGTAGTAAACGTGGACTTGGCGCAGGCGTCCATGAAACGAAACGTTTATGGCTCGTACCGATCCTGTTCCTAATTCCTGAAGGGGCTCTTTCACTCCCCATTCCGTACTGGCCTATTTTTTCGATTGGTGAAGTAAGTTTTTCACTGTTCCTGTTTCCAGCCTTGATCGGTTTTGGACAGGAAATTCATTATACCTTGCCCGAAGAAGGAGTAAAACGTACGGGAAAACAAGTCATGGTACTCGGTATGGCCAGTCTATTGGTGGCGCTAGGGGCGTATTGGTTTGAGCTATTAGCCGTATTGAGTAGTCTTTTCATGTTGATCGGGCGTATCGTAATTTCCTGGAACGGCCGGCGCTTGAATCGACAAAACCCGCTCTACTTTTTGAAAAACAGGCCGGGGATCGTGGTGATGGATGTTATTCCGGGTTCACCAGCGGCTAAAATGGGAATCCAGATCGGCGAAATTATTAAATCGGTTAACGGTGTAGCGGTCCATAACGATACAGAGTTTTATGAGGCGTTACACATCAACCGGGCTTTTTGTAAACTTGAAGTGATCGATCGAAATGGTGAAAATCGTTTCGTCCAGCAGGCGCTGTATGAGGGTGAACATCATGAGCTCGGTATTTTGTTCGTTGAAAGCAAAGAACAATGGCAGTCGGATGCAGGATAAAGGTCGGATCGGCCGACGACCAAAGATAACGGGATAAAAACGATTCAAGTGGAAAAGATCGCTTCCATCAATTTGGTACGGATACGGCAGGTCATCTCGAAGTCGGGATGACCTTTCGTTTTGCGTTTTTCAGTTTGTCATTGTTTTTATCGTAACGAAGTTGTTTTAATTTCGGATATTTTAAATTTGTGATAATATCAAGTTGAGAAAGGAAATTGATAAAGAAAGGGTCGAGCGCCATGAAGATCACCATTACGGATCGGGCGAAACAGGAAATTGAAAAAAAGGTGGAAGATCGATCAGGATTTCTGAAATTGTATTACGATATAGAGGATTGTGGCTGTGCCGGGGGCGTACCGGAGTTATTATACGTTAAAGAGATCAATGAAAAAGAAGACCTGCAAGTCGAAACCGAGTTCGGCACAATGCTTGTTGAAGAATCGCAAACGATTCACTTTGATGATGAGCTAACCATTGATTTTTCTGAAGCCTTGAACGTGTTCCAATTAAAAAGTCCGGCCGGATTCCTAAATCCGATGATGCGTCTTACGATTCAAGGATAAGGAAAAAAGATTGTCCAGGGGCACGTAGCCTTGTGGGCAATCTTTTTTCTGTTTACAAAAATGCTTCATCATATCCATTGGGATCCCTGTGAGGATTCATTACAATCCTGATACAAAAATCCGGCTGATCACTCGAGGAACTTCCTGTTGAAAAAGAGGAATCAACGAAACAAAAGAAAGGGAGATCGCAAGGATTATTCAGGAAAATGAGAAAGTCGCATGAATCCGGTCGAAAACTCGCGAAAATCCGACACTCTTATCATGATGGATAAGCAAATCCAGCCTCCTCATCATGATTTCCCATTTTATCACGATCCACTATCTCATTCCTCATGATCCCCGCACTCCACCGCCAGTTCATTCAAACGGTCCTGGATTTTCTCGATGATTTCTTTACGCTCCACGCGAAAGGGTTTTTCGCCGGAAAAATAGAGCGGTTCGCTGGCGATGATCTTTCTTTTTTTCCTACTCACGTACAACGGGACGAAGGCGAGATGCTTTCCCGTTTCTTGAAAATAATATTTTTCGAGAAACAAAAAACCTTCATATAGTTTCTTTACCGCAGCACTGGAATCGGCGTAGTCGATGTCCGGGAAAATGATTATGCTTTCACAAGCCTTTAATTTTTCCACGCTTTCCCGGATCGTGGCGATGATTTTACGGGACCCGCGATAGACCGGTATGCCCTGTCCTGATTGTAAAAGTCGGGGGATAAACAGAGCCATTAGGAAAGCGAGCGGTATCGCCAGGAATTTCGGCCAACCGAACCGTTTCGTAAATGTATAATTTACGTACTGGTTATAACAAGCCTTGCGTTCCATAAAGACATGCAACATCCAGCAGTGGATATGTTCTGGGTACCATAATAAAGTCATGAATGGTCCGAATAAATTTTGGTGGTGGGAGACGTAGACGACCGGTTCACCGGACGGCCTTTTCTGTCTTTCAACCGTAAACTTCGGGAAGAACACGCGGACAATTCTTTGGCAAAAGGTAAACAAAGGACCGTAAAACGGCTTACTCATGCGGTTCACCATGTAATAGTTTCTTGTAGCGAAAGTTAAAATAAAGGAGACCGCTCACGAGTTTCCGGAAAATTTTCCAGGAATCACGAAACGTTTTATAATAGGAACCTTGATTATTATTGTAATAGATCGTTTGAATAGCGACTTCCGAGATGGGCATGTTCGTCTTTTTCGCGTAAATTAACATGTTGATCTCATATTCATAGCGTTCCCCGCGCAGTTGGATCATCCGCCGGATTTCCCGTGCCGGAATAGCCCGCAGACCCGTTTGCGTATCAACCAATTTTTGCCGAAAAAGCAAGTGGAAGGCGAAAGAGGTGATCGTGTTACCAATATAACTTCTTTTGGGTACATGCGCTTCTTTGAAATTCCGAATGCCGAGGACGAGGTGGGTTTTGACTTCTTGTAGTTTTTGCGCTACTTTACAAACATCTTCCACGGCATGTTGTCCGTCCGCATCCGCCGTCACAACACCGTTTAACTCAGAAAAATACTCGAGAAAATATTGAAATCCGGTTTTTAAAGCTCGTCCTTTGCCACGGTTGCTCTTATGGGTTAAAACGGTACAATGATCGAGCTCGGCCAAACGGGAAAAAATATGATTACGATTTTCACCACTTCCATCATTAATCACAATCACTTCCCGAAATCCCTTGGACAATAAGGATTTGACATACTTAATTAACGTTTCCTCCGGATTTAAAGCCGGGATAATAACCGCTACATTATACATTTTTTTGTCAATCCCTCTCCAATGAAATTTATCGAGCGCAGAAAGATATGGTTCCATTATACCCCATTTGCGAATAACAAAATGGTCATACGTTCACTTTGACACAAAATAACTGATTAAAAATAAAGCATTTTGACAATCTTAGAAATTACAAAAATAGGTTTATTCTATTTATATTGTAAAACGAATGAAAAAATATCGCTATGAAT
>CALKAK010000147.1 GCA_937983015.1 uncultured Bacillaceae bacterium
CAAAGTTATGTATTTTTTCTTTGCATTACTCTGTACTTTTATTTTGCAATAAACAGATTTAAACCAATTTTTAAATTTTTAATTGTTAAGATATAGTATAACTTTGAACAGATTATATAGAATCACTAAAATGAATGATAAAGGTGTAGCAGTACATGACTGTATAGATCATTTTAAATCAGATTACGGAAGAATTGAAAGCAATTCCTGGTGTTATTGGGGTGGTACTTGGCGGTTCCCGGACAAGGGGGATGCATCATCCTACTTCGGATATTGATATCGGGATCTATTATGATGAATAAGCGGGATTTGATGTTAAGAATATAGACAAGGTTGCTGCTAAATTCGATGATGAGCATAGGGAAAGTCTTGTTTCTGGTTTAGGTGAATGGGGAGAATGGGTGAATGGTGGAGCATGGTTAAAGGTTCAAGGCTACCATGTTGATTTTATCTTTCGTGATCTACATCGGGTCTCCCGGGTGATCGAGGATTGTATAGAGGGGAAGGTATCCAGTCATTATCATGCCGGTCACCCCCATGCGTTTTTGAATTGCATATATATGGGAGAAGTCGCGATATGCAACATATTGTTTGAACGAGATAATCAAATTTCTAAATTGAAGGCGATGACAAAGCCCTATCCCCAAAAACTAAAACAGGCTTTGATCGATTATTTCTTGTTTGAAGCGGGATTTTCATTGATGCATGCAAAAGATAATATTGAAAAAGACGACCTTTCTTACGTAACTGGCCATTGTTTTCGGACGATCTCTTGTTTAAATCAAGTTTTGTTTGCCCTAAACGAGGAATATTGTATCAACGAGAAAAAAGCAGTGCGGATGATTAACGGTTTTGCTGTGAAACCGGAAAACTATAAAGAAAGAATTGATCAAGTTATAACGTTACTTTCGAACGATGTCAACGATACCGGACGGGGTGTTTCCGTACTTGAAAATCTACTTGAAGAAACAAAAGCTTTGTTAGGGAAATAATAATGATAAATCCCTTTCGATGCATGAAAATCCCTATTTCAACTATACAAAATTGACCCGGGGGTTCTAAAACGAATCCCCGGGTTCAAATACGATCAGCCCATTTTTCTTGCAAAGACATCTCTAAAAAATTATTTATCGAATACTTTCACCTGTTCATCGGTGTCAATAAATTCTTTTTTGCGCGGTTCTTGTTCAATGGAGCCGAAGGGCATTTGCGCAATCATCTCATATGAATCCGGCAGGTTGAACAATTCTCTCGTACCTTTATCGAACCCTTGTTCATAGCCAATGTTAAAGTGCTGGAGGTTGGCACCTAAATCCATTTCTGCTAAAGCTAACCAAATCGCATATTGGGCTATGGCATTATTATTTTGTTTGTACGCCTCTTTTCGAGCTTCGTTTGTAGGCATGTCTTCAACTACATTTCTATCTTCAAAGAACAGGACGGTACCCAGTCCCTTTTTAGCCCCGTTAACCACACCTGACATCCATTCTTTCATGTCACCAGTAAGAACATCTTTCTGAACATCATAGATATGATTCCAGAATTTTTCATGAGCTTCACCGAATACTACAACAACACGAGTCGATTGACTGTTAAAAGCTGAAGGTAAATGTTTCATAACCTCGCGAATGCGATTTTCGATTTCTTCAATTGAGTACTTGCTATTTTTACCTAATCCATAAATGGAACGACGTTTTTTCACCAAATTAAAAAATGCCGACATCTTGTTCAACTCCTTTGTTGTGATATTTTTAAAGTAAATTTGAATGTTCATATGTAAACATACGATTGTAAAAAGAAAATAGCGCGTGAAAAAAGCATAAATAATTAAAGAGAAGCAATACGTCTGCGATCTTCTTCAGTTAATTCAAAATCAAAAATATCGATATTTTGTGCCTGACGTTCCTTATTATGAGATTTCGGGATGACGATGACTTCACGTTCGATTTGATAACGTAATACCACTTGTGCGGCGGTCTTTCCATATTTGCCGCCGATTTCATCAAGCACCTGTTTGGCCTCTCCATCGATGCCACGAAGAGGTCCCCAGGCTACGGTTGCGATACCATGTTCATGATTATAAGCGATTAATTCATCATTCCAATTACCGACGTGAGAGCGAATCTGGTTGACAGCCGGTTTGACCTTACAATTCTTGAGAATTAGATTTAGATGTTCTTTTTCAAAGTTGGAAACACCGATCGCTCTAAACACACCACGGTGATAGTAATCCTCTAAAATACGCCAGGCTACCAACATTTCATCGTCATTGTCCCACGGAGCATGGATGAGGAATAAGTCGATATAGTCTGTTTTTAATTTTTCCAGGCTTTTCTTTATTTCAGCGTGTGCCCATTCTACTCCTGGAAAACCTTCAAATGTATTGAGTTTTGTCGTGATAAAAAAATCTTCGCGCGGCAAAGACGATTTTTTTATTCCCTCACCGAGCATTTCTTCATTATTATAGGCCTGCGCGGTGTCAAAATGCCGATACCCGTTTTCAATGGCCCAATCTACTTCTTGCGTGTCTCCCCTCAACGCACCTCTGTATTGGTTGTCCACTTTCCCGAATGTATTGGTACCGCTACCGACAATGGGGATCTCCACACCATTATTCAACTGAATTGTTTTCATTCCTTGCCTCCTTCAGTCTTGGCGATTCTATTATAACTTTACTAGAAAAAAGTTTGAAATCAAACAATTCAACTTGGTCAGTTTTACTCGGACGATTACAAATGGAATCACATATTTTACATGTTACTCCAGGGAATTGCGAGAAAATATTGCTATTAGACGACAGGAATTTTTAACGGTCAGACGATTTGTGGAAATTGATATTTTTTAACCAGTATTTAGATATTTATCTAAATATCTAAGAAACAGATGAAAAATGATGTCTATAAAGGGTTAGCCGATCCGGAACAGAGGAAGATTCTTTCCTTATTAAAGGATCGGGATTTGAATGTCAGCGAACTCAACGAACACTATTCAATATTGACCGCCAGCCTTTTCCACCATTTAAATATTCTCTATCAAGCCGGATTAGTTACAAGAGAAAAAAGGGACAATATGTTTACTACTCATTAAATATTACGATCATCCAGGATGTGATCTTAAAATTGACGAATTGAATTAATAAGAGGGATAGCTCTGGATATTTCCATTATTTATGGAACAATTGTGTTTCTAATTTTAACTGGCCCATCTATATTTTTTCTTAGTGGAAAAGGATTAGGCAGAGCTTATAAAGCTTTTTTGTTCACCACACTAGCTATGTCTGGTATTTTTATGTACTTCGCTTTTAGCACGACGAGAACAGAGTAACAGTATGTTGTGTTTACTATTTACTTAGGATTGCTGTTATCATCCTTGGAAACTACTTTACCCAAACGTTCGGAAAAAAGTTGTCAAGTTATTCACCAGGAATCGATTAGTAAATCATTTTCTGCTGAGAAGAAGGATCCGATATTTAGCGATTTTAACCTCTGCGCTTTATACCGGCTTCGTTTTTTTAGATTTTCAACAGCACTACTTTTTCTTAGTCATCAGCGGTACAGGTTTACCTCTTGTCGAGAAGTTTGTAGGTGTTTTCATGGAGCGTTTTTTTAAGTTTCGTAAGGGGAAGTTTGGAAAGTGAAGGTTTCGAGATTTTTACACGGGTTTTTTCGTTAACGGTGATCGTTCAGCTTTTTGTAATTACGTATATAATTGTTGCCTATAACAATCCAGATGTACCTGTACATTTCACATTGACAGGAACAGCCGATTCCTTCGGGAAAGCCTCCGAATACTTTTTTCTGATCGGCATAAATTTATTTGTATATGTATTAATGCTGGTGCTTGGTAGATTCGCAAAAGTCAACGTAGAGGAGTTTGGCATGTATAAAGATGAAGAAGAAAGAAGGCATGTTGAACGAGTGATGCGAAAGAAAGTCAGGATTTTTCTCCAAATCCTGGGCGCTAATTTCTCACTATTTGTAAGCTTGCTTGTTCTATTCGTGCTGTCTCAAGTATTGAATCATGCGCCGAAGTATCATTTAAGCCCCATCGGTATCATTGCCTTTTTAGTGTCCAATATCGTTATTGTGATTTTCGGGTTGGTTTGGATGAATACCAATAATACAAAAAAGCGATTGTTTTAGAAAGTGTTTACGGTTTAGATCGGATCAAAACCTTCCATCTTCCGTACTGTTTCATTTTCTCGGCCTGTATCGTCCACATTCCAATACCCTTCTCTTAAAAATAAGACTAAAGAATTTATTAAAATTGGACTGGGTGAAGCAAATGTATATGTTACATTGCCAAAAACTCGAGGGGAAAAATGAATAATAGATTCTTTGTAATGAACAGGTGAACCTGGATTTCGTGAATTTATTTACGAGTTCCAGGTTTTTTATATTTGGTAAGAGTCTGTAAGAATTTCTATTCTAACCGTTGACATTTCTTAACACCAGTAATATATTTATTACAGGTGATAAAAATGTTTTTCTAATACAAGGGAGTGACAAAAATCGGAACAAAATTTGTGCTGCTATTGCCCCTGTACCTATTTACTGTAATTAGCATAGGGATCGTTTCAGTATTATCATTTTTGTTTCCATTTACCTTGGAATTTTTACAAGTATCGTTCATGACTTTTCTTTCACTGGCAGGAGTGATCTTACATATATTTCCATCAGCGAATAAGTACAACACGAGTATGAACGGAAAAGTTCAGATGCGGTTATGAAAAACAAACCAATGACTGGCGATGAACTCCTTGCCTTATTCGAGGCCTTAGCCAACCCCCATCGATTGCGGATTATTGCAATTTTAGCTGATGGAAAACAATATGTAAGTCAACTCGCCAGGGAAGCAGAAATGAGTCGGCCACTTCTCTACATGCATTTACAAAAAATGGAGAAGGCAGGGATTGTGAAAACAGAAATGAAAATTTCCGAAGATGGGAAAGCTATGAAGTTTTATGAACTCCTTCCTTTTGAGTTTCGTATTACACCGGAACTGATCCGGGAAGCCGCAAAAACATTAACAATTAAAAAGAAAGAGGGTAAATAATTATGATGCATTCAAGAGCCGATCTGATATTTAATATTACGGGAATGTGGTTTGTATTTTTGCTTCTCGCATTGTTTGTCGTTATAGTTATATCCTTAATAAAGGTTTGGCGTACAAAAATTGAAACACCAAAAGAAGAAATGTATAAAAAATTAGCGATCGATGCAGCAGAAGTTCAGAAGGAAACTGCCCGTCAGCAGGAAAAACTGCTTGAAGAACTCGCGGATATAAAAGAGAGACTCGCTACGATTGAACGGATTTTGAAAGAGGTTGAATAACGGTACGTTTGGTGCAGGGCGGGATCGATGTTGGTAACTGTTGCTCTTGAAATTAGTTCGGTAATTATTTGAGTAAAAGATTTTCTACAGCTGTTACGCTAAAACTTTAAAAAAAAATAAAATAAGCTCACCTGCTAATAAAATATTACGCAATGAAATAGCCAAACTTCTCAAAAAAACGAAGTTTGGCTATTTCATTGTTGTTTATGGCAAACTAAAAATGTATTGTTTGGCCATCAATTTATGTAGGTTCGAACAACAATAAAAAAACCACTTGCCAACATTCCTTAAATACACTACCCTCCTAGTTGGAT
>CALKAK010000148.1 GCA_937983015.1 uncultured Bacillaceae bacterium
ATGAGATGATGTATTTGCACGATGTATGGGTGAATTGGTTTGAAGGGGCAGAAAATGGTTATAATGTCTGTCATTTCCATGAATGGCGTAAGGACGACGCGATACAATTACTGGACCAAGTACCGGTTCTGAAAGTGACGAAGGAATTATACGCCTATATCGAAAATGACCTAGCAGAATTACCGCAACGATTACTTGACGATGTGTATCAAAAGGCGTATTTGCGTAAAAACCACGAACGGATCCAGCTTGACTACTGTTTTATCGTCACAGATGGCATCGGCATTCTTGCTGTAGACACGATCGGATACCAGATCCCGATGCGTAAAAGCCGGCTCATCCCGCGCCAGGAACAGTTGATTTACGAAATGACCGAAAATAAGGAAGCAAAAGCTTATGACTTTACCCCGAAAGCTAAAAAGGAATACCATATTCTGTCCCCTCATCCTCAATATATGGTTGGCCTCACTCGCAAAGAGCGGCAATTAAAGCAACTCATGTTCGTGGCACTCGATCAACTATATCAATCGAAAAACACAGCGGAAGCCCGTTATTGGTACACCGAATGGGCACCGGAACAATATTCCAAGATTCGCACCATGTCGTTTGAGGAAGTTTGGAACATGCTTTATGAGGAAGTAAAACAAGGCTGGTCGGAAAAACATGAACAATTATGTGAACGTCTTGTGAAAGGGCAACCAATGTTCGAAAAGTACTGGCAAATGGAGAATGGTTCGAAAGTCAATAAATGAAGTACATAAGGAGCGGACAATCCATGGCAAAAAATGATAAAAACAAGAAAATGGCAAAACAGCTTGGAAAAGATTTCAGTGACAGGCAAGCAGTTCGAGAAAAGATGAGCCGGTCCTTCGATCATGAATTCGCCAACGAACCTTTATCAAGTGCGGAAGAAATGTTCAATAAAAAAACGAAAAAACGACAGTGAAAGATGGGGAAGCCCCATCTTTTTTCCTGCCTAGAACCGATAAAAAAATTTTTTGCGAATAAAACCCGTTCACGTTCTCTTCGTGAACGGGTTTCGTTCGTCATGGTTCAATGTCTGCCGAGCCCCATCGCTTTTTCCATTTTCCTTAATGTTTCGCTTGCGACGGCATTCGCTTTTTCTGCACCTTCATCGAGGATCCGATCGAGTTCTTCCGAGTCGATGAGTTCCTCATATCGTTGTTGAATCGGCCGTAAGGTTTCGATAACCACTTCCGCTAAGTCCTTTTTAAATACCCCGTAGCCTTTGCCCGCGTATTCTTCTTCTAACTCGGGGATCGTCCGGTCCGTTAAGGAAGAGTAGATGACAAGCAAGTTGGACACACCCGGTTTATTTTCCGGATCGTATTTAATCCGGTTGTCGGAATCGGTGACCGCACTTTTAATTTTCTTTTCGATTTGTTTCGGGGTATCGAGCATGGAAATGAAGGCGCGCTGGTTTTCATCGGACTTGCTCATTTTTTTCAGCGGTTCCTGTAGCGACATGATCCGAGCTCCTACTTTCGGGAACCGTGGTTCGGGAATCGTGAAGATCTCCCCGTAACGTTTATTGAAACGTTCCGCGAGATCGCGTGTGAGTTCGATATGTTGTTTCTGGTCATCACCGACAGGAACGATGTCCGCATTATAAAGGAGAATATCGGCGGCCATCAATGGTGGGTACGTTAATAGTCCGGCCGAGACGGCTTCTTTCCCGGCGGCTTTACTCTTGAATTGGGTCATCCGTTCGAGTTCGCCGATATAGCTGATGCACTGTAACATCCAGGCAGCTTGGGCATGGGCCGGAACTTCTGACTGTATGAAAAGCACGGATTTTTTCGGGTCAATTCCCACCGCTAAATATAAACTTGCCAGACTACGGATATTCTGCCGCAAGGTTTGTGGGTCTTGCGGTACTGTAATCGCATGCTGATCGACAATGCAGTAATAGCAGTGATAATCATCTTGCAGTTCGACAAACTGCTTTAAAGCCCCGATATAATTGCCAATCGTCGGGATGCCACTCGGCTGTACGCCAGAGAATAATGACTTCATCCAATCACTCCTCGGTCGAAATTAGTTACTCATTTAATCTTTCTTTCAGACAAAATAAAAACCATTCATCCAAAAAGGGACGAATGGTCGAATCCGCGGTGCCACCCTTATTACCCGTAAAAGGTCACCTCTACCCGGTAACGTCGGGGACACGCTATTGCCTACTAGAAACGTATCGTTTCGTTCAGCAAAGACTCGAAAGCCCATTCCATTCATCCTGCAGTTTGTTTCCACCAACCACAAACTCTCTGGGATACAGGAGTGAATGTACTCTTCTTTCTCATCGCTTTGACCGTTATTCATTTAGTTGATTTTATTATAAAAGAACGGTATGTAGAAATCAAGGCGGCGTATTTTTCACCTTATTTTCATTTAGAAAGTTATAATTGAGAAATAAAACCGAATAAATCGCGATGGAAAAATTTGATTGAGAAACAATTCACAAACGTTTTTTAATGAAAAACGCAATGTTTATAGTGAAAAAGTATGATATAGCTGGAAAAAATATTTTAAAAAAAAAAGAATAATTATTTTAAAAAAAGTATATTCACATTGACGAATTTCATGTATAATAGAAATAGATAATATTATTTTATAGTAATTATAATGTGATAATGAAACAACGGTCGGGACTGAACTGAACATAAAGGAGAGATGGGACGATGGTAACGATTTTTACGGCACCGAGTTGCACATCTTGCCGGAAAGCGAAGGCCTGGCTGGAGGAGCACAATATTCCCTACAAAGAGAGAAATATTTTTAACGAACCATTGACGATGGAGGAACTGAAACAAATTTTTCGGATGACGGAAAACGGCACGGATGAGATCATTTCGACCCGCTCGAAAACGTACCAACAATTAAATGTGAATTTGGAAACCTTATCTTTGAGTGAATTGTTTAAATTGATTCAGGAAAATCCGGGTTTATTGCGGCGGCCGATCATCGTTGATGAAAAACGCTTGCAAGTCGGTTATAATGAAGATGAAATTCGTCGCTTCTTACCGCGGAAAATCCGCACGTACCAATTACTGGAAGCACAAAAAATGGTTAATTAAAAGATCACTAGACGTCTTTACGCCTGTCCAAAAAAAGGATATAATGACGTTACATACAATCGCCTTCATGCACGAATCGATATGCATGAAGGCTTTTTTGCACACCATGGTTTTCGATGCTATGGGTTCCTTCATCAATTTTTGACGAAACAGTCGAATCGATTCCCTTCATCTTCATTTTGTCATAAAATAGCATAAGAAGCATACATTAAATTTTAACATTTTTCAGCTCGCGTCTCATTCGGCGCGATCGAGGATCGAGGGAGGATTCCCTTCACTTATTGATTCGGAAGGGAGAGTGAACAAATGGAAATCGAGCGGATCAATGAACACACTATCAAATTTTTCATCTCCTACGTCGATGTTGAAGAAAGGGGTTTTAACA
Organism: uncultured Bacillaceae bacterium; assembly: GCA_937983015.1. Lineage (GTDB taxonomy): Bacteria > Bacillota > Bacilli > Bacillales > Caldibacillaceae > CALGAD01. The sequence goes on from CALKAK010000148.1 coordinate 3,481, forward strand.
GAGAGGATATCTGGTTCAATCGGGAAAAAAGCGAAGAATTATTCTGGGAAATGATGGATGAAGTCCATCAAAAAGAAGATTTTTCCTTCGACGGACCTCTCTGGATCCAGGTTCAGGCATTAGAAAAAGGACTGGAAGTGATCGTGACAAAAGCCCAGATCACGAAAGACGGCACCCGCTTCGAAATCCCGTTCCCTGATGAAAAATTGAAAGATTTTACAGTCGGCGAACATATTGAACAGTTACTGGACCATTATTTTGCATATGATGTGAGTGAAAAAGAAACGGATGCATACGATGAAGAATTCATTCAAATGATATTGGAGTTTACTGATTTTGAAGATCTGATCGAGTTAGCGCGCCGTCCGTGGCTTGATCATATAATCACGAAACTGTTCCATTTCAAAGGGAAGTACTATCTAGCGGTGGATTTTCCTTTTGAATACTTAACGGAAGATGAAATTGAAGATTTTATCAGTGTCATGCTTGAATATGGTAATGAAGCCCCGCTTACTCTTGCTTACCTGGAGGAATACGGAAAATTGATCATATCCGAAAACGTTGATGCGGTTTTGCGAGAACATTTTATTAAATAGTGTACAGAGATATTCGGCCGATTTTCCGAAATGGAAGTCGGCTTTTTATTTTTTAAAAAGGAAGGGACGTACTTGATGTTTGTAGCCCATGATCAAGACGGAAACAGCGTTTCCCTAATCGGGCTCGACCGGAATTCTGCTTTAAAGCTTAAGAACTCAGGTCCGTACTTCTGTCCGGCGTGCAAAAAACCGGTCTTCATGAAAGCGGGGCGGCAAAAACTTCCCCATTTCGCCCACCTTGAACGATGTCCCGTAAAACCCGGAGGTGAGTCCGGCAAGCATCTGGCCGGGAAAAAAGCCCTGTTCCACTGGCTGGTAAAAAACGGCTACGAAGTACGGTTGGAACAATATTTGCCGGAGATTCAACAGCGTCCGGACTTACTGATCCGTGCTGGTCAGCGCTTGATCGCCCTGGAATTTCAAGTGTCGGAAATTCCGGTCGATTCATTGGTAGCACGGACGAAAGCGTATAGCGATTATGGCGTCTTTCCGATCTGGATCCTTGATGCCGGTCTAATCCGTGAAAGGCAGCACGGCATTTTAGATTTCAGCGATTTTTTGGCTTTTTTTATCCAAAGGACTTCTGTTGGGATTCCTTCTTTGTACACCCTCGATCCCGAAAGGCGGATATTCATGGTCTATACAAATTTATTCCCTTATTCCCCACAGCGCGCTTTTTCGGAACGGAAAGATTTTCCCCTGGATGTCAATGTAAAAACCATCTGCCGGTGGCAACCGCCCCCGGTCCGTTTTTACGATTACTGGTATCCTATGATGGAAAAATGGCTAATCGGATTAACCGTTTCCCGATCAGCTCGGCGTGATCCTTTTATCAATCATTTATACAAACACCAGATCCATCCTTTGCAATTACCGCCGGAAGTGGGATTACCGGTACGCGACCTTCACCTAATTAAAACACCGGCTTTTACCTGGCAAGGCTTCATTTGGCATCATTTTTTATATAATAATCAAGATAGGCGAGCGTCCTTCACACTGGCCGATGTCCGGCGCTTTCTTTTTGTGAATTTAAAAGGGATGGTCAAAAAGCGGCTCGTGGCCAGCCTATGGCAAGACGCTGCTAAAACATGTCCCGTTGAACATTATTTGCGGGTATTATGCGAACTTGGTTACTTAAAAAATGACGGTCAGCGATTCACCATTGGCAAGAAAGCGCGATTGATCCACAATCCGAATAGAGAACGCGAAGTGCTTATGAAGGATTTTTATCGCAGGAATAAAGGAATCATCGTGCGCTCTTTGCTGTTGACGAAATGATTAATTACAGGTAAGGTAAAAATAATAAAAGTTTAATACGTTTGTCCTGCAAATGATCGATGCATAGGAGGTTATAAGATGGCAGAGGAAGCGAAAGTTAAGACGCTACCAGCTCGTGCGGAAATACCGGAAGAATATACTTGGCGCTTGGAAGATATTTTTGCCAGCGATGAAGAATGGGAGAAAGAATTCAAAGAGATCCAAAAACTTTTACCAAAAGCCGCTACGTATCAAGGAAAACTGAGTGAAAGTGCTGATACTTTATATGAAGCGTTGCAATTTCAAGATCAAGTGATGGAGCGACTCGGGAAACTCTACACGTACGCCCACATGCGTTATGATCAAGATACGACGAACGCCTTTTATCAAGGACTGAATGATCGGGCGATGACTTTATATACACAAGCGGTTAGCAGCTTCGCTTACGTCGTACCGGAATTGCTGGCGATCGAGGAAGCGAAACTAGAGCGGTTCATGCAGGAAAAAGAAGAACTGAAATTATATGAACACGCCTTTGATCGCATTGCCAAAAGACGTCCGCATGTGCTATCGACGGAAATAGAAAGCATACTCGCCCAGGCGTCCGATGTAATGTCCTCATCGAGTAATACGTTCGGTATGTTGAATAACGCTGATCTGGAATTTCCGGTGATCAAAGATGAGAATGGCGAAGACGTGCAGGTCACTCACGGGAATTATTCACGTTTCCTGGAGTCCCATGATCGCCGGGTGCGCCACGATGCATTTAAAGCCGTCTACGCTACATATGGTAAGTTTAAAAACACCTTCGCCTCAACCTTGAGCGGCCAGATCAAAAAGGATAATTTCTATGCACAAGTCCGTAAATACAAAAATGCCCGAGAAGCATCTCTTGCCAATAACCACATTCCGGAACAAGTTTACGATAATCTCGTGCAGACGATTAACGATCACCTGCACCTCTTGCATCGTTATGTGGCTCTGAAGAAAAAGGCCCTCGGAGTCGATGAGTTGCACATGTACGATGTATACGCACCGCTTATAAAAGATGTGAAAATGGAATTTACCTACGAAGAGGCACAGAATGTGATCTTGCAGGGGCTTTCACCGATGGGTGATGAATATTTATCCATCGTTAAAAAAGCGTTCGATGAACGCTGGATTGACGTCTATGAAAATAAAGGAAAACGGAGCGGGGCCTATTCTTCCGGCGCTTACGGTACGAACCCGTATATTTTAATGAACTGGCAAAATAATGTGGATAATGTGTTCACACTCGCCCATGAGCTCGGTCATTCCGTGCATAGCTATTACACCCGTACACACCAGCCTTACCCGTATGGCGATTATTCCATTTTCGTCGCAGAAGTGGCTTCCACTTGCAATGAAAATCTTTTAACAGATTATTTCTTAAATACCTTGGCGGACAAAAAAGAACGGCTTTACCTATTGAACCATTACCTGGAAACATTCCGTGCTACCGTATTCCGGCAGACGATGTTCGCCGAGTTTGAACATGACATCCATGTCCGCGCGCAAAATGGGGAGGCCTTAACGGCAGAATCGTTGACGGAAATCTATTATAACTTGAATAAAAAATATTTCGGTGACGATATGGTCGTCGATCAGGAAATCGGCCTCGAATGGGCCCGGATCCCACACTTCTACTACAACTATTATGTTTATCAATATGCGACAGGTTTCAGTGCGGCCACGTCCTTGAGCCGGCAAATTTTAGAAGAGGGAGAGCCGGCCGTGAAACGCTACATCGATTTCTTAAAAGCCGGAAACTCCGATTATCCGATCGAGGTGCTGAAAAAAGCCGGTGTTGATATGACGAGCAAAAAGCCGATTGAAGATGCATGCAAGGCGTTTGCGGAAAAACTTGAAGAAATGGAAAAATTACTCGGTGTGTAAAAAATGGTGCCCTTCTGTTTGCGAACAGACGGGCCCTTTTTATTTAAAACCCCGGAAACGATTTTTCTCATTGAGGTAATAAAAAAAGAGAAAAAAGGAAATAAATAATCCTAAGGATGTTAAGGGAAGAGGGATGAGATTCATCACCCCGAAAATCTGCAAAATAAATGAGACGATAATCATCAGAAGAAAAGTTGGCAAGATCAGTTTTTTCAAGGGAATCCCTCTTTACCTTTTGTCCTATCTTACTGTATGTGGTGATCGATCGATTTATGAAGGTTTCTATCGAAAAAAAGGTTGAAACGTTTAGCACGATTTACAATAAATTTGTGAAGAATTTGTGAAAAATTTATTTTGTACTTGCATCCCGTTTATTTCCATGTTACTATATAGACGTGAAGAGATTCACAAGCAAACATATACCCCTTTGTTTGACCGTGAAAATTTCTCCCATCCCCTTTGTTCGTAACGAAAGAAGGTTCGGTAGACCACCCATCTACCGGACCTTCTTTCATTTTCTGAGGAATGGTTACGATAACGAGGCTTGCACTAACTCATAAAAAAAGTGACCGGAACGGTCACTTTTTTTATATGGAAACTGTTACTGTTAGGAGTAGGGATCACCGGCGTACCGCCACGCTGTACCATATTTAGTCTGAATTTTCTGAATTTCACGGCGCAAAAGAAGTTTTTTCAATTCCAGTTCTGCCTTAACCCAATGCCAGTTGTAAATGATCGTGATTTCTTTCGTGGTTACAAATTGTTTGTATTGAATATACGAAAGGAGAGATGGTAATTCACGGCGTACCGGTACTTTTTTTAACATCTCCGTCAAAATATCCACATATACCTCGTAAGGATTCACCCCGACGAGCTTCAATCCTTCTTCATCATTGTAAGTATTAAAAATAACAACCGCTGGAATTTCTTCAATATCCATTTCACGCATAATCTGCAGGTCACCGACCAGGGCTTTTAAGGGGGTTTTTGAGTCCAGATCTTGTTCGAACAGGCTGACATCGAGTTCGGCCTCATGAGCACAGGCTAACAATGTATCAAGTTTTGTCACATCTTCGTTTTTATAAAAATAATGTTCCTGTATTTTCTTTAAATAACGGATTCCGGCTTTTCTCCCCTGTAATTCCGCCGCCTTGATCGCTAAAAACGGGATATCAGGTAAGCATTCCATGACGGGTGCGGTGGCCTGATTCATGATATTTCCCGGTGGCTTTCCGATAGTTACGGGATTGTTTTTGGCGTTGGGTTGTGCGGGAATTGTAGGAACAGGGGTAAATTTACCGAATAAAACGTAGGTAAGCCGGATGTAATGACCGTATTCTAGCAGTAATTTTTTTATGATGGGGTCTTGATCCAAACAAACAGGATGTAAAGGATCGATAAAATAATACATTTCCAGCGGTCTTTTTTGACAGCAGACCAATTTCTGGCATGGTATATCATCAAATCTATGGACCGTCACTGACTTTCACCTATTTTCTCTTCGACATGTTCCGCCTCATCCGGTGTATTCACCATATGGTGGGCGGTTAGTGTCAAACGGGCAAAAAATTCCTCGCGAATCTCTCCCGTTAAACCAACCTCATCCATAGCTTGCGCCATGCAATCGAGCCAGAATCTCGCGCGTTTCGGTGTGATGGGAAAGGGCAAGTGCCTCATCCGTAAACGCGGATGTCCATGTTCTTGTGTATATAAAGGGGGACCGCCTAAAAACTGGGTTAAAAATTGCTTTTGTTTCCTGGCGGTTTCTGTCAAATCTTCCGGAAAAATCGGCTTAAGATCAGGATGTTCAGCCACTCGTCGGTAAAACGCATCGACCAATTTGTGGAGCGTCTCTTCACCGATTTGGGCAAACAAGGTGCGAGTTCGTTTTTCCATTTAAGTGCCCCCTTTAACACGCTTTGGGACTATTTTATCAACGACGAAGGGTGAACTCAAATAAATCGCTTGAACAAGAAAAAACCGTTTGGCGATCCAAACGGAATACGGGAATCACGCAAAATATTGGTAATGTTCCATAACCTTTTTTACGTAATTTTGGGTTTCTTTAAATGGTGGAATTCCGCCGTATTTATCGACATTCCCCGGTCCGGCATTATAAGCAGCAAGGGCAAGTTCTAATGAACCGTAACGGTCAAGCATTTTTCGTAAATATTTCGTACCACCCATGATGTTTTCCCGAGGATCGAAAATATCGCGGACGCCCATTTCCCTTGCCGTTCCGGGCATAAGTTGCATCATTCCTTTCGCTCCTTGCGAGCTAATAGCGTGGGGATTGAAGTTGGACTCTTGCTTGATCACCGCCTGGATGAGGGGGGCGGGTATTTGATAACGGGTTGCTGCTTCCGCGATGATCTCGCTGTATTTGCCTTCAACTTGAACATCCTGTCCTGGAGCGAATAGGGGTTGTATCACGGTGCGTTCACTAGCTTCTTTTTGTAACCGGGTTAAATACGCTTCTTTCAAAAGATCAGCGAACGTAATTCCCGGTTCTTGCTGGCGGGGCTTGGTGCTTGTGTTTATTTGTCGTAATGCTTGAATTTCTAAAATTGTTTTTAACTGCAGCGGATTCATGAATATCAACTCCAGTTTTCGTTCCGCAGTCGATTCATCTCTGAAAAAAAGCGGGCGATTTTATTTGCGCTTTTCCTTTCCGGTATTTGTAATTCTTGCAGTAGGGCGTGAAAAACTTCCTTTCCTGCTTCCGGGTCATCTACTTCATATTCTACTTCAAAATCGATCTTTTGGAAATAGGAACTGCGGTCAAGTACGATAAGACCGCCTGCATAGGGGACTTCGGCCCGTTCTGTTTCCAGTTTTCCTATATAGCGGATTTTGTTTGCGTCTACTCCCATTTCTTTTAAGCGTGCTAAAACCGGCCCTTCTGGTAATCGTCCAGTGCGGATGATGGCACGGGCGGTACCTTCCAGGAGCGGTTGCGATGTTTCGAGATTCCCATACGGTCTCTCTTCTTTCAATGTGAGGACAAAGCGGCCCTGTTTTTCCCGGATACGCAAGGCAGCCCGGGCATTTTTCAATGCGTATTCTGGAGTTTCAAAATAATAGTTTTTTTGCAGTTTAAAATCGTGGTCCGCTAAGGAGAAATGATTTATGAGATCCCGAAATTCCGCTTCTGTTAGCATGTTTTTAAATTCAATTTCAATATATCGGGACACGTTTTTCCTCCACTCGAAAATATTTGTGCATAATGTTGCTTATGATACAATAATATCAGATTTAACCGTTCCTGCCCAGCGCAGCGGGTCTAAGATAAGGAAATCGCTCTTAATTCGTTTTGTTTGGAGGGAGGCTCTTGCCCGAATTCGCAGCAATAAACTGGGAAGAATTCCTCGAACCTTACCGGCAAGCAGTGGATGAATTGAAAATTAAATTTCGCGCCATGCGCCGTCAATTTGAAATCGAGGGAACCCATTCTTCCATTGAATTCGTCACCGGCCGGGTTAAGCCGGTACCTAGTATCATCGATAAAGCCAAGCGGAAAAATTTGCCGCCCGCTGAGCTAGACAAACTATACGACATCGCCGGCGTGCGCATTATGTGTCCGTTCGTTGAAGATATCTGGAACGTGGTTAATTTATTAAGAAATCGCAATGATTTTACGATCGTCGAGGAAAAGGATTATATATCTCATAAAAAAGAAAGCGGTTATCGCTCTTACCATGTGATCATCCTATATCCTGTGCAGACGATTCACGGTGAGAAAAAAGTGCTCGCAGAAATCCAGATTCGCACCCTGGCGATGAATTTCTGGGCGACGATCGAGCATTCCTTGAGTTATAAATATCAAGAACAGATTCCCGAGGAGATCGCCTTTCGACTGCGGCGGGCGGCAGAAGCGGCATACTTATTAGATGAAGAGATGTCGCAAATTCGCGAAGAAATTAAGGAAGCACAAAAGGTTTTCACGGAGAAAAAGCTGGAGCGAAAATAATTCCTCGCAACAAGCGATTTTTTTATGGAATCTATAGTAAACCGTAACGGATTTCAAAAATCGATAAAAAAAATAGGATGAGGGTGGGTAGCGGATGCGGTTTACGATTATCGCTAAAGAAGATGATGTGTCCCAAAAGATTATGAATCAGATACGTACATATTTGGAGGATTTTGAACTAATCTGGGATGAATCAGAGCCGGATATCGTGATCTCCGTCGGTGGGGATGGAACATTACTGAATGCCTTTCAAAAATATACGGAACGCTTGCAAGAGACGGCGTTCGTCGGTGTTCATACCGGACATTTAGGTTTTTATGCGGATTGGCGGCCTTTTGAAGTGGAAAAGCTCGTGATCGCCATCACCAAAAAACCGTTAAAGGTCGTGGAATATCCTTTATTGCGCTTGACGATCCATTATAATGACGGACGAGAAGCGGAAAGTTTTCTTGCGCTGAATGAGGCGACGGTGAAAACTGTTGAAGGAACGTTCGTGATGGATGTGTTGATTAATGGGGAACATTTCGAACGTTTTCGCGGAGATGGCCTTTGCGTATCTACCCCATCGGGAAGCACCGCTTATAATAAAGCCCTGGGTGGAGCGATCATCCATCCGTCATTGCCTTCAATTCAGATCGCCGAGATGGCCTCAATCAATAATCGTGTCTTCCGAACGATCGGTTCACCGCTCGTGCTTCCTGCCCATCATATGTGCACGCTGAAACCGGTGACCCAATTCGATTTCCAGGTGACGATCGATTATATTACCACATTGCAAAAAGATGTTAAAGCGATCGAATTTCGGGTGGCCGATGAAAGGGTTCGATTTGCCCGTTTCAAACCTTTTCCTTTCTGGAGCCGGGTGAGACAATCGTTTATCGGGGATTGATGGAAAGGGGGAAACCATGGAGCGACGTTTCCATTTAAAATGGCGAATTACGGATGAAGATGCGGGGAAGACGGTTCGGGAATTTTTGCAAAAGCAAAAGGTTTCCCGGATGAGTTTGAAGGCGATCATCCATGAAGGTGGTGCAATGCACCTCAATGAAAAGCCCGTCACCGTACAGGACATTCTAACCACTGGTGATGAACTTGTCGTGATCTTCCCGGAGGAAAAACCAAGTGCGAAATTGGTTCCGGAACCGCTCGATCTATCGATCATCTATGAAGATCAGGCGTTTCTTGTCGTGAATAAACCGGCGGGATTGGCGACCATGCCCTCACCGGATCATCCTACCGGGACTTTGGCCAATGGACTCGTCCATTATTATGCAGGAAGAAGTATCGCAGCGGCCATACATATCGTGACGAGACTGGATGTCAATACTTCCGGACTCGTGCTTATCGCTCGCAACCGGCATATTCATCATTTATTTAATCTTCAGCAACAAGAAGGCTTATTGCAGAAAGAATATCTGGCACTGGCCGAAGGGGTCTTTTCCGAGAAAAGAGGAACGATTGAAGCACCGATCGGTCGCAAAAAAGGGAGCATCATTGAACGCACGGTCACCCCGGAAGGGCAATATGCCTGTACGCTTTATGAAGTGGTCGAACAATTTGCCGATTTTGCCCTCGTCAGATTGCGCTTGTTGACAGGCAGGACCCATCAAATTCGCGTTCATCTCGCCCATATCGGACATCCGCTATTGGGGGATGATATGTATGGCGGGAATAAATCGTATCTACCAAGACAGGCTTTACATTGTTATAAGCTCATGTTCCCGCATCCCCTGACCGGAGAAAAACGATCGATTACAGCACCTTTACCAGAAGATATGCAGGCGATTGTCACGGAATATAGAGCAAAATCTTGAACCGCTTTAAAGCCTGCTGTCTCTATAGTTCGGCTTATGGAAGATCTTCATTATGGAAGAAGAAAATCCCGATTTTATTCAAGGTAACCCAATTATTTTAGAAGCTATTAAAAGTGTACCGAACCTTTTAACCGGACTTTAGGAAGCTCCCTAAACAGTTGTAATCGAGGTGAATAGATCAATACTTTAGAAGATTAACAAATCATACGATCTCCCTTAAAGAGACCATGAATAAAAAAGCAAGTGGAAAAGGTGAGGCATCCACTTACTTTTTTCGTTACGATTTTGCAATCGATCATTCTTCGTAACGGAGTCCGAAGCCGTATTTGTACCGATTGCCCGCTTCATCTCTATAGGCATATTCTTTGCCATTCATGTATTCGTGTTTATCAAACCCGGGAGCATCTTTAGGAGAAGCGCAAATACCGTTTTCATCGACGGCGATGACTTCATCATTTGGAGGTAACGTGAATGGTAATTTTCCCGTCGGGTTAAAACGACCGAGGATGACGTCCATCGTCACCCGGCTAAACGTATTGAAACTGGCCAATAGCGCATTGGCATGCGGTTCGATATTGACCAATATCCAGGGCAGGTCGATATCGACGTTGATGATGACCTTTGGTACGGCTGCATGAATCGCTTTCACTTTTTCTAAATCGATTCCCGTTTCTTCGCAAATATTTAATTCGAGATAGTAGTCCGTCGCTTTGAAATAGAATCCGGAACTCGGTTCTAAAAGGAGTAGGGCATAGTCGGCTCCCCAATGATCATCGACGAAAGTTATTTCTGGAAAGGTGGCTTTCGTTCTTTCCGGGAATTTTGTCATGAGATCGCGGGGATCGAGGACAAGTCCGGAAATCTTTTGACGTTCCAGTTCTTCTTCATTGAGCTCTTTTACGAATAATTCGACATAAACTTTATCCCGGCCAATTTTTCCGGTGTTAGGGGTAAGAGATCGTTTTGTTTTTCAAAAGGACAACGGATTTTTCATGGGCTTTACTGGCGAGGCGCGGCTTTCGTCGGTATTAACGATTTGGTCGGCTACCTCTGGATCGCGGTACGGATTTTCAAATAATCCGAGAGCGAATAGTTCTTTCAACAACCGTTTCGCTTCCTGATTGATCAACTCTTCACTTAAAAGCCCTTGTTCATAGGCATCTTTGAACGGTTTAATCTCATTATGACCGGAGATGAGGTCCGTTCCGGCCTGAAAAGCCTTCGTTACTCGTTCTGCTTCTGTTAATTCTTCCACTCCCCAGGCCATTTTTGTTAAAATCCCCTTGTCACTGTTGACATAGCCATTAAAACCGAGTTTTTCCCGTAATAAACCATCGATAAAACCTTTATTATAAGCGAATCCGACTTCTTCAAACGGACCGATAAAGGGGGGGTGCGGGTCGGTGCTTTTTTCATTATTAGGAATGGCATAATAGGGCATGATGGAAGCGGTTGTTTTTTCACCGCCGCGATAAAAGGCAATAAGTGATGTTATTCGAGACACCCGGTGTCGGATAGACATTGTATTTCCCTTCTTCATAATGGGGATCATAACCATTCTCCCGCGCACCACCGCCAGGGAAATGTTTGATCGTTAAGGCGATACGATCTTCAG
>CALKAK010000149.1 GCA_937983015.1 uncultured Bacillaceae bacterium
GTTATGTATTTTTTCTTTGCATTACTCTGTACTTTTATTTTGCAATAAACAATTATGTAGATGGAAAGAAAGAATGAGCGCGTTCCAAAGAAGATGTCTTAATATATGCCAACTTCCCACAACAGGCAAGGGACTTTCTTGGTAGTGCAAAGATCGATTCTGTGATGTCCCGATCCAAAACGTCAAAGTTTTTATTGATGATAAAAAAGGGGCAGTCCAAAAAGTCGTATTTTCGACTTTTGGATGCCCCTTTTCTTGTTCAAGAATCTTGATGAATCAACATTCTGGTTTAATCCACATTTAAATAATTAAACTTTTTGGACAGCCCCTTTTCTCTTTTAAATCGAGAACTGATCTTTTAAAGCGAGAATCGTTAATTTTTGTGCGTAGGAGATACGGATATTCCATCCGACACAGAGGACCAATAATACTCTCGCAGAACTACACTTAAGAACTACACAAATCTAAATAATATATTCCCTTATCCTCACGGAGGTTCCCCTGCAATTCACCGAGACCGTGGATGAAAATTTTACCATTTTCAATGATGGGTTCATTTTCCGAAACGAGATGCAAGCGGTAAAGGGAATGAGTCTTATCCCGGTAATAAACGATGACGGGTCGGTTAAAGAGATATTCTTGATTATTTATTTCTACTTTTAGAAAAGTGGTGTGCAATTGTTTTTCACCATCGACGATCATATTCATCGGATCGAAGCTTTTCAGGAACATGTTCCCGGATATAACAATGTGGTAACCGGGTTTTTCAGCAAACTGAGAAAACTGCTTCTTGCGGTGTTGTTTAATGTTTTCTACATACTCAATCGTTTTTTCCCGGATTGCAACATCCTCTATTTTCCGGAAGGTCCAGTCGATTCGTTCTTTTAATAAATCGAAAAGTGATGCTCGAGTAGAAAATAAATGTTTTTTCCAATCTGGAAAAATATCATCTAACGCCAAACAAGTATATAGACCAGATAGATAACAACAGCGCCTGAGGGTTAGTAAAGACGGAGATTTATTGGTTAAATCCTTGCGATATTTCTTAAAAACCTTTTGGAAGGGAAGCCTTGTATAAGCTTGATATGCTTGTAGTTCGACATAGAAGGCTGGACCTTCGACCGTTTCCACAGCCAATTCGTAATCGATGTAAGGTTGCATAAAAACCCGGCGGTTTTCCCTTAAATTAATAAACGTTTGCAAGTGATGAATTTTTTCCTTTTCAGACCTGGCGATGACGGCACAATACAGATGTTCTAGTTCTCTAGTTCGCAATTCGACGTTTTTATGTAATAATGGATATGTCGCCCCTTTCATTTCATCGGGGAAACGATCTTCACCGTGCAAATATTGCAACCCATGAAACAATTCGTGTAATAAGGTCGCATAAATACTCGGTGCATCATGATGAAATTCCAAATTGACGATCGCGGTTGGATATTCTTCGTACAAAATGAGTGTATCGGCCCCATGAAAAACATTATCCCTTTTTTTCTCATAATATGGTTTTCCCCCTGTGGGATAGGCGGGATGGTTAAAAAGAAAAATGGTCTCGTTGTTATATAGGGCATAAGCAACGAGTTGAAAATCGGGCCAGATTCTTTTAGCATCTTCACTGATTTTTTGGGGAAGTTCATAGAAATTGATCATTTTTTTGTATCACTCCTACTTTCATTACCATCAGTTTATCGTGTTTTTGATGTTAAATTTTTCAGGTTGATAGTTATCATGTGACAAAATACTAGTACAACGAAATGGAGGTCAACATAATGTATACCTATCAAGATTTAATGAGAGATCTAGAAAATTTACAAATTGATCCCCATGGGACGATTTTAGTCCACTCGTCGATGAAAAGCATCGGCCCTGTAGAAGGAGGAGCGGATACGGTACTTGATGCTCTCATGGATTATATGAAAGATGGTCTGCTCGTTTTACCGACTCACACGTGGGCGCTTGTCAATGCAAAAAATCCTTATTTTCATGTTGATAAAACCCCGACGAACGTTGGTATTTTAACGGAACTTTTCCGAAAACGTCCTGGTGTCGTTCGTTCATGGCATCCCACACATTCTGTTGCAGCTTACGGAAAGGATGCTCGGGACTTCATCGCAGGAGAAGAAAAACATGACACCCCTTGTGCACGGGGATCCGTTTATGGAAAACTGTTGGATCGCGAAGGTACGATTTTATTGGTTGGCGTCGATCATCGGCGGAATACGTTCATTCACGGTGTCGAAGAATGGCTCGATATCCCGGGGCGTCTCACCGATCATCATGAACAACTTTATACCGTTCTTCCGGATGGGACGGAAATTTCTGTTCCGCAACGTAGACATGTCGGTCATACATCGGAACGGTACTGGAAAGTGGATGAACTTTTGGAAGAATACGGTGCCGTCTATAAAGGGAAACTCGGTGACGCCACTGTACGTGTTTGCGATACGGTTAAATTGACGAAAATCTTAACAGCGATATTGAAAATAGATCCCGAGCTCTTTTCGGATCATGAGCCCATTCGTCCCGAAGTAGAGAAAAAATTCAGAGAGACATGGAAGGGCTTTAGTTAAACGGTTAAGAATGTTCCTTTCGCTTTATAAGAGTGTCAATGATGCAGGAAATTTATGTGATACAAATAACATTACGGAAGTCGTGAAAAATTGGGAATATCCAGAGTAAACTTACACTAATTTTAAGGAGTTTTTAACCTTTTGTACATATGAATTTAGTCCGAAATTTTTACAGAAGTTGGAAATTGTTTCCAACAGCATCAATGTAAAATTTTCATTTAACAACTAGGCGAATCTTTTATACGAGATTAATGGAAATGATGATTTGCTATTAGGATTCGTTTATTCCGTTGTGATCATCTTCGCCTGTTCCCTCGGCTCATTAACAGGAATGGGCGGAGGTGTCATGATCAAACCGATTTTTGATGCCATAGGTGTACATGATGTTGTTTCGATTTCGTTTTATTCAAGCGTGGCGGTATTTACCATGTCGCTGATTTCGACTGTCCGCCAGGTGAAAAACGGAATCCAATTTCACAAGAAACGAGTGACGATCACCATCATCGGTTCGATCGTCGGAGGATAACTTGGAAATGTTATTTTTGTATGGTTGATCGCCATCTTGCCAAAGGAATCCTTCGTTCATATCGTTTAGATCGTGCTCACGGTTTTATCCCTCGTCTTCTCATCAATGTATTCGCTGAAAAAAATGCTTTTTGTGTTTGTCTGGTTTCTGTTAATTCGATGATGACTTTTACCGAAATAGCCATTTTGTTGTTAGTCTGGCGTTTCGTACCCGAACATTCTTTACTTGAACATATCGATTAAATGGTGCTTAAAGGGTACGATGTGAAAAAGGCTAGCGATGAAGAAACAAAAATCGCTGCATGGCGCAGGATTGAAAATCAGGAAAGGGAAAAATAAGTTCAAAAACCTGGATACCCAGCGAATCCAGGTTTTTTTTATAATTGAAAAAGGTTTTTCCCTGGTAAAATAACCTTCTGCCTAATGGTGTGCGTACCATAGCCTGGAAGATAATCTGAAAGATTGGCGAAAAAATAAATGAATAAAAAATAATTCAAACAAGGCATTCAAATTCATTTTCACTATATTGAAATAAACAAGAGCAATGAAAATAGCAAAGGCAATGATCGTCGTTACATAAGATAAACCGATGGCTTTTAGTTTGACAAATCGTTCAATTTCACTAACCGGATTTTTTTAACCGAAAAGCAGTGCATTAACAATGTTCATACCTCCGACAATGAATAATATCGTTGCAGGAACAGGTTGCTGCATTAGGAAAATCAAGAAAGCGGTAAGCACGCCCCTATGCCCCCGATTAACAATTCCCATTGTTTTTCCTTTCGTTTTCCTTTTTTCACTCTCAATCAATTATAAGTTTTGGAAAACAATACTAAGGTTCTTGAAAAAAATAAATTTCTTACAAGAGATTTCTTAAATAAAATATTTTTCGCGTTAACACAAGATCATATAATAAACCATTTATTCTGCAAATCCAGAATTTACACAAAACAACGTGTAGACTTATTATTGTAAATTTTTTTGTCCAGTGAACTTGCTTTTTTTCATCCACGAAATAAAAAATTGTTTACTAAAATATTGTCTAGGACAATATTAATATTGACTAAGACAATAAAATTGAATAATATAAATATTGACTAAGACAATATTTGAAAGGGGGATTTGATGAAAAAGATCGGGAAGATTTTGCTGTGGGGCCTAGGAATTTTTATCGTTCTCGGTATTATCGGAACAATCATCGGGGATGATAACGGAAGTGATCAAGCTGAGCCGTCTACCAGTACACAGGTGGAAGAAGCTAGCTCCGAAGCAGAAACTGCTAATAAGGAGGAAGCTCAAGAAAATACACAAGAAGTAGGGAATGCAGACGTGTACGGCATTGGTGACTATGTAGAAGTCGGAAAACTCGCCTATATTGTCCATAACGTGGAGACCACAGATATTCTGGAATCGGACAATGAATTTATCGATCCGGCAACAACGGACGGACAATTTGTCGTCGTGGAAATTGAAGCCTTCAATAATGATACGGAAACGAGAATGGTCGATAGCACTATGTTTAAGATTATCGATGATCAGGGTCGGGAATATGAATCGAGCTCTGATGTGGATGTGATGATGGTCATGGATGAATCGCTCAATTTATTCTTGCAAGATATTAATCCCGGACTCTCAAAAACTGGCAAACTCGTCTTCGAATTACCAGCCGATGTGACGAGCTATGAATTGCAAGTATCCAGCGGCTTTGCATTGGCGGGTGGAGAATATGCCACAATTCAATTGAAGTGAAAATTGGGCAGGAGAAAGGCTCCTGCCTTTTTCAGCAATGAAGACCATTCAAATTTCAAGAAACATTGATGGGCTGTGTGCTTTCCTGATATAATAAAGAAAAATTGACTCAGTCAATGTTTTGTGGGGTGGAAATTTGAATGGTCTTGAGTATATTTTAAATTTGTATCAAATGCAGCATGTCGAACTGGCCCGGAGACTCGGGATAAAAAAGCAAAATATTAATTTGTGGATTAAAGGAAAACAAAAGATTCCGAAAAAACACCTGCCGGTTCTGGAAAAAATTTTTGGTTTGGATGCTTCTTATTTCACAAAAGAGCTGACAGAGATTGATAAATTGGAAATTCAAAAGGAAAAATTAAAACAAGACTTAAAGCCGGTAATTGAAAAGATGAAAACCGAATTCCGGGTCGATGAAGAAAACGAATACCTCGTTGATGTGCCTGTATATGATAAGGAAGAATTGAACGAAATTGAACGGGCGATCGAAAAGGCGAAACTCGTGGAACGCTTTAAAAATACTTTACAAGAAGTAGATGAACACCCGTATAAAGATACCTTTTATTTAATCCTCGAACTCCTCGAAAAAGCGCAGCATGAACCGATC